>DATJQH010000161.1:0-28229 GCA_035505955.1 Rhodocyclaceae bacterium | reverse complement strand
CTTTCAGTCTGGTGCCCATAGCGAGGCGGAACCACCCCTTCCCATCCCGAACAGGACCGTGAAACACCTCCGCGCCCATGATATTGCCCACTCCGGGTGAGAAAGTAGGTCAGCGCCAGACTATCCCATTCGCAAACGCCCGCGAGCCTTTCGGTTCGCGGGCTTTGTTCTTTTATGCGCTGGTAGAATCCGCGTCCATGAAAACGACCTTTCTCGAATTCGAGCAGCCGATCGCGGAACTCGAAGGCAAGATCGAACAGTTGCGCTTTGTCCAGGATGACTCGGCGGTCGACATCTCCGAGGAGATCAGCCGGCTCGAGGCAAAGAGCCAGGGCCTGACCAAGGACATCTACGCCAAGCTGACGCCCTGGCAGATCGCACTGGTGGCCCGGCATCCCCAGCGACCCTACACGCTGGACTACATCGAGCACATCTTTACCGACTTCGAGGAGTTGCATGGCGATCGAGCTTTCGCCGACGACCATGCGATCGTCGGCGGTCTGGCCCGCTTCAACTCTCAACCCTGCGTGGTCATTGGCCACCAGAAGGGCCGCGATACCAAGGAAAAGATCTATCGCAATTTCGGCATGCCGCGACCGGAAGGCTATCGCAAGGCTTTGCGCCTGATGCGCACGGCCGAGCGTTTCAGCATGCCTATCTTCACGTTCGTCGATACGCCGGGAGCGTATCCGGGCATCGACGCCGAGGAGCGGGGGCAGTCCGAGGCGATCGGCCGCAACCTCTACGAAATGGCCGAACTGAAGGTGCCCATCATCACGACGATCATCGGCGAGGGCGGTTCCGGCGGTGCTCTGGCGATTGCCGTGGCCGATGCCGTCCTCATGCTGCAGTATTCGACGTACTCCGTGATTTCTCCGGAGGGCTGCGCCTCGATCCTCTGGAAGAGTGCCGAGAAGGCTGCGGAGGCCGCAGACACGATGGGCATCACCGCCAGTCGACTGAAGACGCTCGGTCTAGTCGACCGCGTGGTCACCGAGCCGACCGGTGGCGCTCATCGCGATCATCGCATCATGGCGCTGACGCTCAAGAAGCAGTTGCAGGATCAACTCAAACAGTTGTCCGGCCTCAGCGCGCCGGATCTGATCGAGCGGCGTTTCGAGCGCGTGATGGCCTATGGCCGCTTCAAGGAAACCCCGATCCACTGACGCACTAGCGGCTACTGCGCTCGCCTGCCTGAATCGTCACGTTGCGCAGCGCGACAGCCTGGTCGTGGGGCTGTCGGGCGGGGTCGATTCCGTCGTCCTGCTTCACGCGGCAAAGGCGTCGCATCCATCGGTTGCAGCCCTGCATGTACATCACGGATTGAGTCCCGATGCCGACGCATGGGAGTCGTTTTGCGAGGAACTGTGCGCAGCCTGGTCCATCCCGCTGCGCGTCGTTCGGGTCGACGTTGAGCGGCAAAGCGCGGACGGTCTCGAGGCGGCTGCGCGCCGGGCGCGTCACGAGGCCTATGCGCGGCAGCCCGAGGACTGGATCCTGCTCGGCCATCATCGCGGCGACCGGGCGGAAACGCTGCTCTTCAATCTGCTGCGCGGCGCCGGCGTGCGGGGCGCAGGCGCGATGCCTGAGCGCAGCGGCCGGCTGCTGAGGCCCTTGCTCGACATGGGGCGCAGCGACATACTGGACTATGCAAAGGCGCACGGACTGCGCTGGGTGGACGATCACAGCAACGCGGACACGCGCTTTGCCCGCAACTATCTGCGCCATGATGTGCTGCCGACGGTGCTGCGGCGCTTTCCGGCAGCGGAGCAGCGACTGGCAAGCGCGGCGGCGCGTTTCGCCGAGGCGGCCGACCTGCTCGACGAACTTGCAGTGATCGACCTCGGCTCGCATGAAACCTCCTTTCCAGTGGATCTCGAACTCTTCGAGCGGCTGGCGGAACCTCGCGCGCGCAACGTGCTTCGCTACCTGCTCGTGCGCCAGGGCGTCGGCATTCCCAGCGAAGAGCGGCTGGCCGAGGCATTACGCCAATGCCTGCAAGCCGCGCCGGACCGGCATCCGGCCCTGACCTTCGGAAATTGGGTTATTCGGCGCAAGGCCGGAAAGATTGTCCTGGAGCCGATCTAGGAAAGTCAGCTCCCGTGGTACGCCGTGCTCACTCCGGTTGATTGCCCGTCACGAGCTTGGCAAGTTCGACCGCGGACTTCACTGCCATTTTCTCGAAGATGCGTGCGCGATGCACTTCGACCGTGCGCATGGCGATGTTGAGTTCGGCGGCGATCACCTTGTTGTACTGACCGGCCAGGATGCGACCCATGATCTCGCGCTCGCGACTCGTCAGGCTGCGCAGCCGGGCGTCGATGGATGCCGTCGACGCGGCTTGTCGCCTCCATTCCCGGTCGAGTTCCAGCGCGGTGATGACCTGATCCGCCAGATCGTTGTCATTGCACGGCTTCTCGATGAAGTTGAACGCTCCCTTCTTGAGTGCCTGCACGGCAAGTGGCACATCGCCATGGCCGGTAAGGAAGATGGCCGGCATTGTGCAGCCCTGTGCAAGCAGGCGATCGAACAACTCGATGCCGCTCATGCCGGGCATCCGGACATCCAGCAGCAGGCACCCACGCATCTGCGGATCGTAGTCGGCCAGGAAAGTTTCCGCCGAACTCCACGTGTGCGACTCGACACCACGCGAACGCAGCAGCCATGTCAAGGCGTCGCGAATGGCCTCATCGTCGTCGACCAAATGGGCGATGGCGCTGGTCATGACCGCGGCGGCAGCAACACATGGGCGATCGTGCCGCCCGCCGGATTGGGTTCGATCGACAGCCGGCCGTGGTGCCCTTCAATCACGGACCGGCAGATGTTGAGGCCCATGCCCATCCCTTCGGCCTTCGTCGTGAAGAACGGCTCGAACAGATGGGGTGCTGCCTCGGCGGAGATGCCGCAGCCGTGGTCGATGACGCTGAGGTGAATCTGGTCCTGGTCGCGTCTTGCCGTCACCTGCAACCGACGTCGCTCGGGCGCAAGATCGCGCATCGATTCGATGCCGTTGCGAATCAGGTTCATCAGCGCCTGCCCGAGCAGGACACGGTCGCCGGTTACTTCGGGCAGTGATGTCTCGATGTCCGCGTGAATGCTGATCCCCTGGCGTCGGGCATCCAGTTCGACCAGACCGATCACCTCATCGACGAGTTCGCCGATCTCGAACGGCTCGGACTTTGGTTCGGCCCGCCGCACAAATTCGTAGATGCGCCGGATCACGCGCCCGGCGCGCTGCGCTTGTTCCGTGCTCTTCTTCAGCACGACCTCGATGTCGGGCAGATTCGGTGCGCCGCTGGCCAGCATGTTCAGGCAGCCCGCGTTGTACCCGGCGATGGCTGCCAACGGCTGGTTGAGCTCATGGGCGAGGCTCGATGCCATCTCGCCCATGGCAACCAGCCGCTGCGTTGCCTGCAGGCGCTCCTGCTGATGGCGCGCCAGCTCTTCCGCGCGCTTTTGGTCCGAGATGTCGATAATCGAACTCATCCAGCCGGTCTGGCGGCCAGCCGCGTCGATCAGGGGCGCCTCGTGTATCAGGACCGGAAAGACTTCGCCGTCCTTGCGCTTGAACGATACCTCGAAGGCACGATCCGGACCGGCACCGGCAAGAATTCGGTCGTGAAGTGTTTGCGTCGCCTTGATGTCCTCATCGACCCAGTAAGGCATGGGTGGCGCACGGCCGACCAGTTCATCGGAAGTCCAGCCCACCATCGCGCAGAAGGCCGGATTGACGTACGTGATGCGGCCTTCCAGGTCGCGGGCACGCAGCCCCGTCTGGACCGAATCCTCCATGGCCTTGCGAAACGCATGCTCTCCCCGCAACTCCTGTTCCGTTGCGAGGCGGCGCTGGATATGGCGCCGCAGTGCCCACAGGCTCCAGAGCATGGCCGCGGCAAGCAAGACGAGCGCAGCGGAGAGGAGGCGGCCCGCAGGTGGCGGCGGCGAGCGGTAGGCGGTAGCCTCGATCGCCAGACCTTTGCCCGGTGGATCGAAGGCGAGCTGGTAGTTGCTGTCCGAGGCAGGCGCCTCGACCTTCGATCGGCTGGCGAGAACCTGCCCGTCGGAATCGACGACGACGATGCGGTAGCGTTCCGCCAGCCACCACGGCACCGCGTCATCCAGCAGGTGCCGTAGCGAGTAGCTGGCGACGATGACGCCTGCCGTTCCACCACCTGCCTCTACGGGCACGTAGACGTCGAACTGCCAGTCGCCCCCTGTCGGGTAGGGGTCGCCATAGACCGCGCTGCCCATCGACCTCGCCAAGCGTGCAGAGGCTGCGTCGGCGGAAGATCTTTCGCCCACGTCATCGAGCTGGCGCACGCGTTGCAGCCCCGCCTGGCTGTTGATCAGCGTGCGCGTGTAGGCCTCGAATGCCGTTGCGTTGGCGATCTGGCGCGGGCCGATGCGCGCCAACTGCTCTTCATTGTGGCCCAGCGTAAACCGCAGGTTCTGCTCGAGCCAGAGCATGTCGCTGATCAAGGTTGCGCGCTGCTCGTCCTGGTCGGCGCGGTTGGAGAGCCACAGCAGTCCCGCCACAGTGGCGACGAAGAGCACGAGCGAGACGCGTGGCAACAACCATAACCATCCCCATGTGCGGGTTTCCGGTCTGGTGGTGGCATCCATGGCCGGATGTTAATCCGGGTTGCGCATATCGTCACCGCCGGCTTGCGGAAATCCACAATGGTGGCGGCGTGCCGGCAGGTCCAGAATTCCGCCACCGCGTTATCGTGCCGGGAGGAGAAACATGAAGATCCGTACATTGTTGTTTGGCGCAGTCGTCGCTGCGTTTTCGCTGGCCGCGTTCGCGGATCAGCCCATTGTCATCAAGTTCAGCCACGTCGTGGCTGCGGACACGCCGAAGGGCCACGCTGCCGAGTTCTTCAAGAAGAAGGCCGAAGAACTCACCGGTGGCCGAGTCAAGGTCGAGGTGTATGCCAACAGCACGCTCTACAAGGACAAGGAAGAGCTCGAGGCGCTGCAACTGGGTGCGGTGCAGATGCTGGCGCCGGCGCTCTCCAAGTTCGGGCCGCTCGGCGTCAAGGAATTCGAGGTCTTCGACCTGCCCTACATCTTCGACAACTATGAGGAGCTACATCGCGTCACGCAGGGCCCGATCGGCAGGCAACTGCTCGCAAAGCTCGATGCCAAGGGCGTCAAGGGGCTCGCGTATTGGGACAACGGGTTCAAGTCGTTTACGGCCAACAAGCCGCTGCATACCCCGGAGGACTTCAAGGGCCTGAAAATGCGCATCCAGTCTTCCAAGGTGCTCGAGGCCCAGATGCGTTCGCTGGGCTGCATACCGCAGGTGATGGCCTTCTCGGAGGTCTATCAGGCATTGCAGACCGGCGTCGTCGACGGGACGGAAAACCCGATGTCGAACCTCTACACGCAGAAGATGTACGAGGTGCAGAAGAACATGACGCTGACCGATCACGGCTATCTGGGCTATGCGGTGATCGCCAACAAGAAGTTCTGGGACGGTTTGCCGTCTGACATCCGTGGTCAACTGGAGAGCGCGCTCGAGCAGGCGACGCGCTACGCCAACCAGATCGCCAAGGTGGAAAACGAGCAGGCGCTGGAAGCCGTGCGCAAGTCCGGCAAGACGCAGATCTACACGCCGACGCCTCAGGAACGGCTCGCGCTCAAGAAAGCCATGGTCAAGACGCACGCCGAAATGGAATCGCGCGTTGGCAAGGACCTGATCCAGTCCATCTACAAAGAAACCGGCTTCGATCCGGCAAAGCTGTAAAGTCAGCCCTGGTGGGACGCCGTGACTGCGGCGTCCCCGTCATGGTTCGTTCGGGAGGAGACCCATGCGATTCCTTGATCACCTTGAGGAATGGTTCATTACGTTCCTCATGGGCGCGGCGACCCTGATCATCTTCGTCGCGGTGATGCACCGTTACGCATCCGGGCTCGCGATTCCCGGCGTGCAGGACTGGCTGCTCGGCCTCAATTTCGGCTGGGCCCAGGAACTGTGCATCATCATGTTCGTCTGGATGGCCAAGTTCGGTGCCGCCTACGGCGTGCGCACCGGCATCCACGTCGGCGTCGACGTGCTGATCAACCGGCTCGAAGGCGGCAAGCGAAGCAAGCTGATTCTCTTCGGCCTGCTCGCGGGCGCCACGTTCACCGGCATCGTCGGCACGTTGGGTGCGCGCTTCGTCTGGGAAAATGGTTTCCACTATGCCTTCCTTTCCTGGTTCGGCACGCCGCCTGAGGATCTCCCTGAAGGACCGACCACGCCCGACCTCGAATGGCCGACATGGATCGTCTATTCGGCCGTGCCGCTGGGCTCCTACCTGATGTGCTTCCGCTTCCTGCAGGTGATGACCAGTTTCGTGCGGACAGGCGAGTTGCCGCATCACGATCACGGGCATGTCGACGGGCTCGACGAGGGGCCGCCAGAGCCTGGTGAGGAGGATGCGATCTACCGCATGGAAGACGGCCTGCATCCGCACGACCTGCGGCGTGGTGTCGACCGCCGCGAGCCGACCATGACCAGTGTCGCGCCGGACGTCGAGCGCCGCAGCGGCGTCGACCGCCGCAAGGATCCACGGCTGGGAGACGGGCAATGAACACGATGCTCATCTTCACCCTGCTCGTGGCGCTAATGCTGACCGGCATGCCGATCTCCATTTCGCTCGGCCTGACCGTACTCAGCTTCCTGTTCTTCATGACGACCGTGCCGATCGAGTCGGTGGCCCTGAAGCTATTCACCGGCATCGAGAAGTTCGAGATCATGGCGATCCCGTTCTTCATCCTGGCCGGTAACTTCCTCACGCACGGCGGCGTCGCGCGCCGCATGATCAAGTTCGCCACGGCCATGGTCGGTCACTGGTACGGCGGCCTGGGTCTCGGCGGCGTTCTCGCTTGCGCGCTCTTCGCCGCGGTGTCCGGCTCCAGCCCCGCGACCGTCGTGGCGATCGGATCGATCCTGATGCCGGCCATGGTCAAGGCAGGCTTCCCGAAGCGGTTCGGCGCCGGGATCATCACGACCTCCGGCGCACTCGGCATCCTGATCCCGCCGTCCATCGTCATGGTGATGTACTCGGTTTCGACCAACACGTCGGTTGGCGCGCTGTTCATGGCCGGCGTCATCCCGGGCATCGTACTGGCCACCATGCTGGGCTTCACGACGTGGCATCGGGCGAAGAAGTTCGATTACCCGCGTCAGCCGAAGGCGACCTGGGCCGAGCGTTGGGACGCCTTCCGCAAGGCGATCTGGGGCCTGTTCCTGATCATCGTCGTCATGGGCGGTATCTACACCGGCATCTTCACGCCTACCGAGGCTGCGGCCATGGCGGCGGTCTACTCCTTCTTCGTTGCCGTGTTCGTCTACAAGGACATGGGTATGAAGGACGTGCCCAAGGTCCTGCTGTCGTCGGCCAACATGAGCGCGATGCTGCTCTACATCATCACGAACGCCGTCCTGTTCTCGTTCCTGATGACGCACGAGAACATTCCGCAGGAAATGGCGGACTGGATGCTCGGCACGGGCGTCGGCGTCATCGGCTTCCTGCTCATCTCCAACGTGCTGCTGCTGGCGGCAGGCAATTTCATGGAACCCAGTTCCATCGTCCTGATCCTGGCGCCCATCCTGTTCCCGATCGCCATGAAACTGGGCATCGACCCGGTGCACTTCGGCATCGTCATGGTAGTGAACATGGAGGTCGGCATGTGCCACCCGCCCGTCGGATTGAACCTCTATGTGTCGTCTGGCATCACCAAACTCGGCATTACCGAACTCACGATCGCCGTCTGGCCCTGGCTGCTCACGATGCTGGTGTTTCTGGTGCTGGTCACTTACTGGCCGACCCTGTCACTGTGGTTGCCGCGCGCGATCGGCATGATCAACTGATGATTGTTGAGGCACCATCCCGGCCCGGCCTTGCGCCGGGCTTTTCTTTTGCCCGCAGCCGGCGGGAACGCGGGTAAAACTGCGATAAAATATCAAGTTAGCGATTTCACTCAACCCTGCTGCTGGAGATTCAAATGGCTGTCGAACGCACCCTGTCGATCATCAAACCCGATGCCGTGGCCAAGAACGTGATCGGCAAGATCTATTCGCGCTTCGAAACGAACGGTCTCAAGATCGTCGCGTCGCGCATGGCCTGGCTGTCCGAGCGCGAAGCCGGCGGCTTCTACGCCGTGCACAAGGAGCGCCCCTTCTTCAAGGACCTCGTCAAGTTCATGACTTCGGGTCCGGTGATGATCCAGGTGCTCGAAGGCGAAAACGCCATCGCCAAGAACCGCGAACTCATGGGCGCCACCGACCCCAAGAAGGCCGACAAAGGCACCATCCGCGCCGACTTCGCCGAGAGCATCGATGCCAATGCGGTGCACGGATCGGACGGCCCGGAAACGGCCAAGGTGGAAGTCGCCTATTTCTTCCCGGAACTGAACGTTTTTTCCGGACGCTGAACCAAGTCCGCATGACGGTCAACCTGCTCGACTTCGACGCTGAAGGACTCGCCGCCTGGTTTGTCTCGCGCGGCGAGAAGCCGTTCCGCGCCCGCCAGGTGCTGCGCTGGATGCACCGCTTCGGCGAGGACGACTTCGGGCGCATGACCGACGTGGCGAAGGCGCTGCGGGCGGCACTGGCGGCGGATGCCGAAATCCGCGGACCGGTGCCGGTGCGCGACACGACGGCAGAAGACGGCACGCGCAAATGGCTGCTGGGCGTCGACAATGAGGTGGGCGCTGGCAATGCCGTCGAGACCGTCTTCATTCCGGAAGCGAACCGCGGCACCCTGTGCGTGTCGACGCAGGTCGGCTGCGCGCTCGAGTGCTCCTTCTGCTCGACGGGCAAGCAGGGCTTCAACCGCAACCTGAGCACCGCGGAGATCATTGGCCAGCTCTGGCATGCCAATCGGGCACTTGGCGCGGTCAAGCAGGCGGGTGTCGGCGACGCGGGTGAGCGCGTGATCAGCAACGTCGTGCTGATGGGCATGGGCGAGCCCTTGGCGAACTACGACCATGTGGTCGCGGCGCTCAGGCTGATGCTGGACGACAACGCGTACGGACTGTCGCGGCGGCGTGTCACGGTTTCCACGGCCGGCATGGTGCCGGCCATCGACCGCCTGCGCGAAGACGTGCCGGTCGCCCTCGCCGTGTCTTTGCACGCGGCCACCGATGCGCTGCGCGATCAGCTCGTGCCGCTCAATCGCAAGTATCCGCTCAAGGAATTGATGGCGGCCTGCCGGCGCTACCTGGAAAAGGCGCCGCGCGATTTCATCACCTTCGAATACGTCCTGCTCGACGGAGTGAACGACAGCGTGGCCGACGCGCGCGCGCTCCTGGCGCTGGCGCGCTCGGTGCCTTGCAAGTTCAACCTCATTCCGTTCAATCCGTTCCCGGGCACGGCCTATCGCCGGCCCAGGGCGGAGCGCGTGCGTGCTTTCCAGGAGATCCTGATGAACGCCGAGATTGTCGCGACGGTGCGCAAGACGCGCGGCGATGATATCGACGCCGCCTGCGGCCAGTTGGCCGGACAGGTCAAGGACAGGACTTCGCGCGGCGTACCATCGCGGCTGACTTTCGTGCGCAAATCTTCAGCGGAGGTGTCACTGTGAGAACTTGGCTGTTGGCGGTCCCTGCCGTGCTGGCGCTGGGCGCGTGCGGCAGTACGCCCTTCGTTGGCAGTACCGTGGCGCAGACGCCGGTGTCGCAGCAGGAAGTCGTCGGCGAAGCGCGTCGTGCGTCGAAGGCCCATACCGACCTCGGCATGGTTTACCTGCGCCAAGGCCAACTCAACGTCGCGTTCGACGAGGCGCGCAAGGCAATTGATGCCGATTCCTCCTACCCGCTTGCCTACAATCTGCTCGGCCTCGTGCAGATGTATCTCAAGGAAAATGCCGCGGCCGAGGCGACCTTTGGCGAGGCGCTGCGGCTCGCACCGAACGATCCCGAGATCAACAACAACTATGGCTGGTTCCTGTGCCAGACCGGCCGCGAGCGCCAGTCGATTCCCTATTTCGTGACAGCGGCCGACGTTCCGCTCAACGTCTCGCCGACCAAGCCGCTCACGAATGGTGGCGTTTGCTCCGTGATGGTCGGCGACGACAAGACCGCCGAAGATCTGCTGCAGAAGGCGTTGCGTGCCGATCCGCAGAACGCGGATGCGATGTTCGTGCTGGCCGAGCTGTACTATCGCAACAACCGGCTTACGGAGGCACAGACGAAGCTGGAGCAGATGCAGCGCTTCTCGGAACCTGCCGCCCCCTCCGTCTGGCTGGGGCTGCGCATCGAGCGCAAGCTGGGCAACCGGGACGCGGAGCGCCGCTACGCGACGCAGTTGCGCCGCAGTTTTTCGGAGAGCCGCGAGTATCAACTGTTGATGCAGGGCAGGTACCAGTGAGCGACACCGCAGATACGGGACCGGCGCCGGCGCCGGAATCGATGGCCGTCATCCCGAGCCTGGGCCTGTTGTTGCGCAAGGCGCGCGAGGCGCGCGGCCTGAGTATCGACGACGTCGTGCATGCGCTTAAATTCAGCGCCCGCCAGATCGAGGCCGTCGAGGCGGACCGCATGGACGTCATGCCCGGCAGCGTCTTCCTGCGCGGCCTGGTCCGCAGCTACGCGCGCTTCCTGAAGCTCGATCCCGAGGAGCTCGTCGGCCTTCTCGGCACGGAAGCTCAGGTGCGCGAGCCCGACATTCGCGCGCCCGAGAACATGGGCAGCGCCGCGCCCAAGAGCGTGCTCAACCAGATCTCGCCCCTGGTCGCGATTTCGGTCCTGCTGCTGATCGCGGCTGCGGCCATGATCGGCTGGCATATTTACGGCGGCGGACTGCCCCAGATGCCGAAGAGCGACGACAGCCCGAAGGCGATCATTGAAGAACTCAAGCCCGTGCCGGCCGCATCCGCTGCCCCGCATGCCGTTGCCCCCGCCGCGCCTGCCCCGGCCGTGGCGGCCATGCCCGCGCCAGCGGCCGAGGCGAGGCCCGCGCCTGTTCCAGTGGCCGTGCCCTCCGACCAGAGACGGCTGGCGTTCGATTTCCACGGTGACTCGTGGATCGAAGTGAAGGACGCCAGCGGCCTCGTCATCCTCACGGGGCTCTATTCCGGCGGCACCCACGCGGTCGTGGGCCGGCCGCCGTTCGAGGTCGTCATCGGCAATGCGGCGTCCGTGACCTTGACGGACAACGGCCATCCGGTGGACCTGAGGCCCAGCACGCGCGCCGAAGTGGCCCGTCTGACGCTCGAGTGATGTCCCCTGCACCCGCCGTTCCCGCTGGCATGCCGCCGCGGCGAAACACGCGCCGCGTCGACGTCGGCGGCATCGCCATCGGCGGCGGCGCCCCGGTGGTCGTGCAGTCGATGACCAACACCGATACGACCGACGTACTGGCGACAGCGATGCAGGTCGCGGAACTGGCGCGCGCCGGTTCCGAAATCGTGCGCATCACCGTCAACACGCGCGAAGCTGCTGCCGCGGTGCCCGCGATCCGCGATCGGTTGCTCGCTCTCGGCGTCGAAGTTCCGCTCGTGGGCGATTTTCATTTCAACGGCCACAAGCTGTTGACCGAAGTGCCGGCGTGTGCCGAAGCGCTGGCGAAGCTGCGCATCAACCCCGGCAATGTCGGCAAGGGCGCGAAGCGCGACGAACAATTCGCGCAGCTGATCGAGATCGCCGCCCGCCACCGCAAGCCCGTGCGCATCGGCGTCAATTGGGGCAGCCTCGATCCGCAGTTGCTGGCGCGGGTGATGGACGACAACCACAAGCGCGCCGAGCCTCTCGATGCCACCGGCATCATGCGTGAAGCCATGGTGGCTTCGGCGCTCGAGTCGGCCGCCAAAGCGGAAGAACTCGGATTGTCCGGCGACATGATCGTGCTCTCGTGCAAGGTCTCCGGCGTGCAGGACCTGGTGGCGATCTACCGCGAACTCGCCGCGCGCTGCGACTATCCGCTGCACCTGGGCCTTACCGAGGCGGGCATGGGCAGCAAGGGCATCGTTGCCTCGACGGCGGCGCTGGCCGTGTTGCTGCAGGAAGGCGTCGGCGACACCATTCGCATTTCGTTGACGCCGGAACCTGGTGGCGACCGGACGCGTGAAGTCGTGGTGGCGCAGGAGATCCTGCAGACGATGGGCTTGCGCGCCTTCGTGCCGATGGTGGCAGCCTGCCCCGGCTGCGGCCGGACGACCAGCACCGTGTTCCAGGAACTTGCGCAGGACGTGCAGTCGTACGTGCGCGAGCGCATGCCGGCGTGGCAACTGGCGCGCATCGGCGTCGAGAACATGACCCTGGCGGTGATGGGCTGCGTGGTGAACGGTCCGGGCGAAAGCAAGCACGCCAGCATCGGCATCTCGTTGCCGGGCACCGGCGAGGAGCCGGTGGCGCCCGTGTACATCGATGGCGAGCGGGTGACGACGTTGCGCGGTGACAGAATCGCCGCAGAATTCAAACAATTGATCGAGGATTACGTGACGCGAACCTACGCGCCGCGCCGCTAGACCATGGCCCAGACACTGCAAGCCATCCGCGGGATGAACGACGTCCTGCCCGACGAAGCGGAACTGTGGGAACAGTTCGAGGAACTGGTGCGCGACTGGCTGCGCAGCTACGGCTACCGCCCCGTGCGCACGCCGCTGGTCGAGCCGACGCCGCTGTTCGCGCGCGCCATCGGCGAGGTGACCGACATCGTCGAGAAGGAAATGTATTCCTTCACCGACAGCCTGAACGGCGAGCAGCTGACATTGCGGCCGGAGGGCACAGCGTCGTGCGTGCGCGCGGTGATCCAGAACAACCTCCTCTACGACAGCCCGCGCAAGCTCTGGTACATGGGTCCCATGTTCCGCCACGAACGGCCGCAGAAGGGCCGCTACCGGCAATTCAACCAGGTCGGCGTCGAAGCGCTCGGCTACCCGGGGCCGGACGTCGACGTCGAGCAGATCCTGATGTGCGGCCGGCTGTGGGACGATCTCGGCCTGACCGGCATCGAGCTCGAAATCAATTCGCTCGGCCAGTCGGAAGAGCGCGCACGGCATCGTGCCGACCTGATCGCGTACCTTGAGAAGCACCGTGAGCTCCTCGATGCCGACGGGCAGCGCCGCTTGCACACGAACCCCTTGCGGATCCTCGATACCAAGAACCCGGCCATGCAGGCCGTGGCAGATGGCGCGCCGAAGCTGATCGACTATCTGGGCGAAGCGTCGCTCAAGCACTTCGAAGGCTTGCAGGCACTGCTGCGCGATGCCGGCCGGGGCTTCCGCATCAATCCGCGACTGGTGCGCGGCCTCGACTATTACAATCTCACGGTGTTCGAGTGGGTGACGACACAGCTGGGCAGCCAGGGTACGGTATGCGCCGGCGGGCGCTACGACGGCCTGGTCGAGCAACTCGGCGGCAAGCCGGCACCTGCCTGCGGTTTCGCCATGGGCGTCGAACGCCTGCTGGCGCTGTGGACGGACCAGGGCAACAGCGTCGAGCGACCGGCGCCCGACGTTTTTGTCGCGCACCAGGGCGAGGCGGCAGGGCGGCACGCGTTCAAGGTTGCGGAACATCTGCGCGACGTCGGTTTCAACGTGCAGTTGAATTGCGGCGGCGGCAGCTTCAAGGCGCAGATGAAGCGTGCGGACGCGTCGGGCGCGGCGGTGGCAGCGATCATCGGCGATGACGAGGCAGCGGCGGACGAGGTGACGGTCAAGGCCCTGCGCGAAACGCGGGAGCAGTGCCGCGTCGGCATGGACAGCCTCGCCGAAACCATCGGCGAATGGCTGCTGGGGCAGGAATCTGAATAGCAGAACGGGGAATCGAAAATGGCGGCTTATGACCTCGAAGAACAGGAACAGCTGGACGAACTGAAGACCTGGTGGAAGATGCACGGCAACCTCGTCACGGCCGTCGTCGTGGCCGCGGCCATCGGTGTGGTCGGCTGGCAGGGCTGGAACTGGTGGCAGCGCAGCCAGGCAACGCAGGCCTCGCAACTTTACGGAGCCTTGCAGACAGCGGCGGCGCAGCAGGACGCGAAGCGGGCGCGTGAGGTTGCAGGTGAACTGATCGACAAGTACGCGCGGACCACCTATGCGGGCCTCGCTGCCTTGTTGTCCGCCAAGGTGCAGGCGGATGGCGGCGACATGAAGTCAGCTGAAGCCCAGCTGGCGTGGGCCGCCGACAATGCCCAGGGCGACGGCGTGCGCGACCTGGCGCGGCTGCGCCTGGCGGCGCTGCTGATCGACGACAAGGCGTACGACGAGGCGCTGAAGCGCCTGGCAGGGGAACCGACGTCGGCGCTGGCGCCACGCTTTGCGGAAACGCGCGGAGACGCGCTTGCGGCGCAGGGCAAGGCCGCCGATGCGCGCGCGGCCTACGAGGTGGCGCTTGCCGCCGTCGACGCCGTGATCAAGGATGGTGGCAGCGAAGCCCGGACGCAGATACCCTATCGCGAACTGCTGCAGGCCAAGCTCGATGCCCTCGGGAGTGGCAAGTGAAGCGGTTCGCGCGACTCTTGACGTTCACCTGTGCGGCGTTTGCGATGCACGGCTGTTCGCTGTTCACTTCTGACACCAAGGTCAAGCCGGCCGAACTCACCGAATTCAAGGCTACCGATGAACTCGCACCTTTGTGGCGCGAGTCGATCGGCAAGGCCGGCGACTTCGTGTTCACGCCGGCGGTGGTCGACGACAGCGTCTATGCGGCAGGCGAGAACGGCAAGGTCGCCCGTTACGACAAGGGACGCGAAGTGTGGACCATCGACGTCGACCAGCACCTCTCGGGCGGCGTCGGCAGCGACGGCAAGATCGTCGCGGTGGGTACGTCCAAGGGCGATGTCCTGGCCTTCGATGCCGAAAGCGGCAAGCCGCTCTGGCAGGCACGCGTGAGTTCGGAAGTGCTGGCCGCGCCAGCGATCGGCGAGGGGCTCGTGGTCGTCCGCAGCGGCGATTCGCGCATTGCGGGGCTGGACGCAAGGGATGGCAAGCGTCGCTGGGTGTACCAGCGGGCGACGCCTGCGTTGAGCTTGCGCACGAACGTCGGCCTGCTGGTCGGTCAGCGCGTCTCCGTCGCCGGCTTCCCAGGCGGCAAGCTGGTTGCCATCAGCAACCAGAACGGCGCCGCGATCTGGGAAGTGGCGGTCGCTCAGCCCAAGGGCTCGACGGAACTTGAACGCATTGCCGACCTCGCGAGCTCGCCCGTGGTTGACGGGCGCGAAATCTGCGCCGCGGCATTTCAGGGACGCGTCGCCTGCTTCGACATCGCGACCGGCAACCAGCTCTGGAGCCGCGATGTTTCCAGCAGCGCCGGCATCGACATGGACAAGCAGCGCGTGTACGTCAGCGACGACAAGGGCACGGTGCACGCATTTGCCCGCGACAGCGGGGCGAGCCTGTGGAAGCAGGACAAGCTCTTCATGCGCGGCCTCACGCGCCCCATTGCGCTTGGACGGCGTGTTGCCGTGGCTGACTATAAGGGCGTCGTGCACCTCCTCAATGCCGAGGACGGCAACTTCACCGCGCGCGCCACGACAGATGACAGCGCCGTGCGCGCCGATCCCCAGCACTACGGGGACGGCTTCATCGTGCAGACGGTCGACGGCGGCCTGTTCGCGTTCAAACTGCACTGAGTCGTGAAACCGACGCTCGTACTCGTGGGCCGGCCGAACGTCGGCAAGAGCACGCTCTTCAATCGGCTGACCCGGACGCGCGATGCGCTGGTGGCGGACATGCCTGGCCTCACGCGCGACCGCCACTATGGCCACGGGCGGCTCGGCGGCAAGCCGTTCCTCGTGGTCGATACCGGCGGGTTCGAGCCGCAGGCGAAAACCGGCATCGTGCATGAGATGGCGCGCCAGGCCGAAGCCGCGATCGCCGAGGCCGACGTCGTGCTGTTCCTGGTCGACGGCCGCACAGGGCTGGCGCCGCAGGACAAGGTGATTGCCGAACTCCTGCGCCGGGGCAACCGACCGGTACATCTGGTCGTCAACAAGGCCGAGGGCATGGAGCGCGCCGTGGTCGCCGCGGAGTTCCACGAACTGGGCCTGGGCGAGCCGCGCGTGATTTCCGGTGCCCATGGCGACGGCGTGCGCGAGTTGCTCGACCTCGCGCTGACGCCTTTTCCGGACGAAGCCGAATCGGAAGAGGAGAATGGCCCGCGCGTTGCCATCGTCGGCCGGCCCAATGTCGGCAAGAGCACCCTCATCAATGCCCTGCTCGGCGAAGAACGGGTGATCGCCTTCGACATGCCGGGCACCACCCGCGATGCCATCGCGGTCCCCTTCGAACGGGATGGGCGGCGCTACACGCTGATCGACACCGCGGGCCTGCGCCGCAGGGGCAAGGTGTTCGAAGCGATCGAGAAGTTCTCGGTGATCAAGACGCTGCAGGCGATCGAGGAAGCCAACGTCGTTGTCCTGATGGTCGACGCCAGCCAGGAAATCTCCGACCAGGACGCGCACATCGCGGGCTTTTGCATCGAAGCGGGCCGGGCGCTGGTGCTGGCGGTGAACAAGTGGGATGCGGTCGACAGCTACCGGCGCGAACGTATCAGGCAGGACATCGCGCGCAAGCTCAATTTCCTCGGCTTCGCCAAAGTGCATTACATCTCTGCGAAGGAGGGGCAAGGCATCGGCGGCGTGCTCGCCTCGGTGGACAAAGCATATGCCGCTGCCATGGTCAAGCTGCCGACGCCGAAGCTCACGCGCGTCCTGCAGGCCGCTCTGCAGAAGCAGCAGCCGCCGCGCCACGGCAACGTCCGGCCCAAGCTGCGCTACGCCCACCAGGGTGGCTCCAATCCGCCCATCATCGTCATCCACGGCAGCGCACTGGACGCGGTGCCGGCAAGCTACACCCGCTACCTGGAGAAGACCTTCCTCGAGGCCTTCCGGCTGCAGGGCACGCCGCTGGCGATCCGCTACAAGTCGGCCCACAACCCGTTCGCCGAGCGCGACTGACGGCTGGCAAGCGGGCGCGAAATCGATTACATTAACTATTCGACAACTAGAGCCAAGGGGCCGTCATGAGCAACAAAGGGCAGATGCTACAAGACCCGTTTCTGAACACGCTGCGCCGCGAGCACGTTCCGGTGTCCATCTATCTGGTCAACGGCATCAAGCTTCAAGGTCAGGTCGAGTCTTTTGACCAGTATGTGGTCCTGCTCAAGAACACGGTGACACAAATGGTCTACAAGCACGCCATTTCCACCGTGGTTCCAGCGCGTCCGGTCAACTTCGCCCAGGAAAACGGCGCCGAGTGAGGCCCGGTCTTCCGGTGGAGCGGGCGCGTGATTGAGCGGCCCGCCACCGGCGAAAACGCCATCCTGGTTCAGATCGACTTCGGTGCCGGCGATTTCGCCGAGCGGCTCGAAGAATTCCGGTTGCTGGTTTCGAGCGCCGGCGCGCAGTCGCTGGCCGTCGTCTCCGGCAAGCGCAAGAGCCCTGATCCCGCCACCTACGCCGGCAAAGGCAAGGTCGCCGAAATCGGCGACACGGTGCGCCTGCACGGCGCCGACCTCGTCGTCTTCAATCACGATCTCGCGCCCGGCCAGCAGCGCAACCTTGAACGCGAACTGGGCGTGCGCATCGTCGACCGCAGCAGCCTGATCCTCGACATCTTCGCGCTGCGCGCAAAGAGCTACGAAGGCAAGCTGCAGGTGGAACTGGCGCAGTTGCAGCACTTGGCGACGCGCCTGGTGCGCGGCTGGACCCACCTCGAACGGCAAAAGGGCGGCATCGGCCTGCGCGGCCCGGGTGAAAAGCAACTGGAGACCGACCGGCGCCTGCTCGGCAAACGGGTTTCGCTCCTCAAGGACCGCCTGAAGCAGCTCGAACGGCAGCGCCAGGTGCGTCGGCGCTCGCGTGTGCGTGGCGAGGTGCTGGCGGTCTCGCTGGTCGGCTACACGAACGCCGGCAAAAGCACGCTCTTCAACGCGCTGACCAAGGCAGGCGCCTACGCTGCCGACCAACTCTTCGCGACGCTCGATACCACGTCGCGCCGGCTCTTCGTCCAGGGCGCCGGGCAGGTTGTGATTTCGGACACCGTTGGCTTCATCCGCGACCTACCGCACTCGCTCGTCGCCGCTTTCCACGCGACGCTTGAAGAGACCGCGCAGGCCGATCTGCTCTTGCATGTCGTCGACTCGGCGAGCCCCGATCGCGACCAGCAGATGGCGACGGTCGAAGCCGTGCTGCGCGAGATCGGCGCCGGCAGTGTGCGCCAGGTCGTGGTCTGGAACAAGATCGACGCCACGTCCGCCGCGCCGGGCGTCGAGCGGGACGAGTATGCTAATATCGCGCGCGTCCGCGTAAGTGCTCGCACTGGCGCCGGTTTGGCCCTGCTGCGGGATGCCTTGGCGGAGATTGCGCTCTCCCGGGCACGGCAGTCCGAGCCCGAACCCGCCTGAGCGGCACTCGACCACAAAGATTCTCGATTCACTGAATAATATGATCGCAGGCATCCTGATGTCCCTCAACGACCACGGCTGGGGAAACAACCCGGGCGGCGGCAACAACAAGGGCGGCAAGCAAGGCCCGCCCGACCTCGAAGAGCTCTGGGGCGACTTCAATCGGCGCCTGTCGGGACTGTTCGGTCGCAAGCGCGGCGGCGGCAATGGCGGCGGTGATGGCGGCCGCATGCCATCCCTGAGTCCGCGCCAGTTCGGCGGCGGCATCGGCCTGCTGATTGCGCTGGTGCTGGCGGTATGGCTTGGCAGCGGCTTTTACATCGTCGACGCCAGCCAGCGCGGCATCGTGCTGCAGTTTGGCAAGTTCAAGGAAGCAACCGATCCGGGCCTGCGCTGGCGCCTGCCGTGGCCGATCCAGACGAACGAGATTGTCAATCTTTCGAGCGTGCGCACGGTCGAGATCGGCTATCGCGGTTCGGAAAAGAACAAGGTGCCGAAAGAGGCATTGATGCTGACCGACGACGAGAACATCGTCAGCGTCCAGTTCGCCGTCCAGTACCTGCTCAAGGATGTCCAGGACTACCTGTTCAAGAACCGCAACCCTGACGATTCGGTGACCCAGGCCGCCGAAACCGCGATTCGCGAGATCGTCGGCAAGAGCCAGATGGACTATGTGCTCTACGAAGGCCGCGACGTCATTGCAGCGAGCACCCAGAAGCTGATCCAGGAGATCCTCGATCGCTACCAGACGGGCATCCAGGTGCGCTCCGTGACCATGCAGAGCACGCAGCCGCCCGAGCAGGTGCAGGCCGCGTTCGACGACGCGGTCAAGGCCGGCCAGGACAAGGAGCGCCAGAAGAACGAAGGTCAGGCGTATGCCAACGACGTCATTCCGCGTGCCAAGGGCGCCGCGTCGCGCCTGCAGCAGGAGGCCGCCGGCTACCGTGCGCGCATGATCGCGACTGCGGAAGGCGACGCCTCGCGCTTCAAGCAGATCCTGACCGAGTATGCGAAGGCGCCCGAGGTCACGCGCGAGCGCATGTACCTCGATACGCTGCAGCAGGTCTACTCCAACACCAGCAAGGTGATGATCGACGCGAAGGGCGGCAACAACCTGCTCTACCTGCCGCTCGACAAGCTGATGCAGGCGGCCGGTGCGCAAGCCGCCGTGGCACCGGAGGCGCCGGCCGTGGCGCCGTCGCAGACGGTGGCGCCGGTGTCGAACGAGGTGCCGCCGCAACTCGAGAAGGCGCCGACCGTGCAGGGTGGTGGCAGCGACTACCGCTCGCGCTCCTCGCTCAATTCGCGCGATCGGGGGGAGCGCTGACATGAACCGCAACCTTCCATTCATCGGCGCGTTCCTGCTCGGCCTGCTGGTCGTGGCGGCAATGAGCCTGTTCACGGTCGACCAGCGCCAGTATGCCATTGTCTTCCAGCTCGGCGAGATCAAGGAAGTGATCACCGAGCCTGGCCTGGCGCTCAAGTGGCCGCTGATCCAGAACGTGCGCTTCTTCGACCGCCGCATCCTGACGCTGGAAGCTGCGGAACCGGAGCGCTTCCTGACCGCCGAGAAGAAGCCCGTCCTGGTCGATTCGTTCGTCAAGTGGCGCATCGACGATGTGCGCAAGTACTACGTTTCCGTCAATGGCGACGAACTGCTCGCCAAGACGCGCCTGTCGCAGACCGTCAATTCGGGGCTGCGCGAGGAGTTCGGCAAGCGCACGGTGCACGATGTCGTTTCCGGCGCGCGCGACAAGATCATGGCCGACGTGCAGAAGAAAGCCGACGCCGACATGCGTGCCATGGGCGTCGAGATCATCGATGTGCGGCTGAAGCGCGTCGATCTGCCGGCCGAAGTTTCGGAAGCCGTCTACCGGCGCATGGAAACGGAACGCAAGCGCGTAGCCAACGAACTGCGCTCCACGGGCGCCGCCGAAGCCGAAAAGATCAAGGCCGACGCGGACCGTCAGCGCGAAGTCATCGTTGCCGAAGCCTACCGCGATGCGCAGAAGGTCAAGGGCGAGGGTGACGCGAAGGCGGCTTCGATCTACGGCCAGGCGTTCAGCCAGAACTCCGAGTTCTACGCGTTCTATCGCAGCCTCGAGGCCTACCGCAATTCCTTCCGCAACAAGACTGACCTCCTGGTCGTCGAGCCCAATTCGGACTTCTTCAAGTACCTGAAGAACGCCGGCCGCGGCGGCAAGTAAGCAGTCCGCGCATGGCTCCGACCACGCTGCTGCTGGCATTCGCCCTCATGCTGGTCATCGAGGGCCTGTTGCCGTTCGCGGCGCCGCGCGCGTGGCGCGACACCTTCCGCCGCGTCACGGCAATGAGCGACGGCCAGATCCGTTTTCTCGGCCTGTCGTCGATCCTGATCGGCATGCTCATCATGGCGTTCGTGGCCTGATGCGACACTGGCTCCTGCCCGAGGGCATCGAGGACCTGCTGCCCGGCGAGGCCTGGCACGTCGAGACGCTGCGCCGGCGCATCCTCGACGAGTTCGTCGCCCACGGCTACGAGTTCGTCATGCCGCCCATGCTCGAGTATGTCGATTCGCTGCTCACGGGCACGGGCCGCGACATGGACCTGCGCACCTTCAAGCTCGTCGATCAGTTGTCCGGCCGCATGCTGGGCATCCGCGCCGACATCACACCACAGGTGGCGCGCATCGACGCACACCTCCTCAACCGCGAAGGCGTCACGCGCCTTTGCTACTGTGGCAGCGTGCTGCACGCCCGGCCGGCGGGGCTGATGGCTTCGCGCGAGCCCCTGCAGATCGGCGCCGAAATCTATGGCGAGGCCGGCCTGGCGGCCGACAGCGAGATCCTGCGCATGCTCGCACGCACGCTCGAACTGGCCCGCGTTCCGGCGGCCCGCATCGACCTCGGCCACGTCGGCATCTTCCGGGCACTGGCCGCACAGGCCGGGCTGGACGGCGATACCGAAGAAGAAGTCTTCGCCGCCCTCCAGGCCAAGGACATGCCCGAATTGACGGCGCTGCTGGCAGGAGCGCCGGCAGCCGCACGCGCGGCGTTGCTGGCGCTGCCGGAACTGTACGGCGGAGCCGACATCCTCGACGAGGCGGCGCGCCGCCTGCCGGCCCTGGCGGAAATCACCCAAGCGCTCGATGCCTTGCGCCGTGTGCCCGGGGGCGCGACGGTGCCCGTCGGCTTCGACCTGGCCGACCTGCGCGGCTACCACTATCACAGCGGCATCGTCTTCGCCGCCTACGGCGCCGGTGCGCCTGGCGCCATCGCGCTGGGCGGACGCTACGACCGGGTCGGGCGTCATTTTGGCCGGGATCGTCCGGCAACCGGTTTTTCAATGGATCTGCGGGAGGTCGCACGACTGTGTCCTCCCAGGCAATCGTGATTCTCTAGGGGAGCAATAATGGCCAAGAACGTCGTAGTCGTCGGCACCCAGTGGGGCGACGAGGGCAAGGGCAAGATCGTCGACTGGCTGACCGATCACGCCCAGGCGGTGGTGCGCTACCAGGGCGGCCACAACGCCGGCCACACGCTGGTGATCGGCGGCAAGAAGACGGTGCTGCACCTGGTGCCCTCGGGCATCCTGCGCGCCGGTGTGACCTGCTACATCGGCAACGGCGTGGTGCTGTCGCCGGACGCGCTGGTCAAGGAACTCGACGAACTCAAGGCCGCCGGCGTCGACGCCGATGCGCGCCTGAAGATCTCCGAAGCCTGTCCGCTGATCCTGCCCTACCACCAGGCGCTCGACGTTGCGCGCGAAGCGGCCAAGGGCGCCAAGAAGATCGGCACCACGGGCCGCGGCATCGGCCCGGCCTACGAAGACAAGGTGGCGCGTCGGGCCCTGCGCGTCCAGGATCTGCTTCGGCCGAAGCGTTTTGCCGAGAAGCTCGCCGAGGTGCTCGACTACTACAACTTCATGCTGAAGAACTACCTCGGCGCCGAAGGCGTCGACTTCCAGCAGGTGCTCGACGGCGCCATGGCACTGGCGCCGCGTCTGACCAGGATGATCGCCGACGTGCCGCGCTCGCTCTACGAGGCGCACAACGCCGGCGCCAACATCCTGTTCGAAGGCGCGCAGGGCACGCTGCTCGACATCGACCACGGCACCTACCCGTACGTCACCTCGTCGAACTGCATTGCCGGCGGCGCTTCCACCGGCGCCGGCATCGGCCCGGGCATGCTGCATTATGTCGTGGGCATCACCAAGGCCTACACCACGCGCGTCGGCAGCGGACCGTTCCCGACCGAGCTCTACGACGCCATCGACAAGCAGGACCCGGTGGGCAAGCACATGGCCACCAAGGGCCACGAGTTCGGCGCGACCACGGGCCGCGCCCGTCGCTGCGGCTGGTTCGATGCCGCCGCGCTCAAGCGCTCGATCCAGATCAACGGAGTGTCGGGCCTGTGCGTGATGAAGCTCGACGTGCTCGACGGCCTCGAGGAAATGAAGATCTGCACGGGCTACAAGCTCGACGGCCAGTTCACCGACATCCTGCCGGTCGGCGCCGACGATCTCGAGCGCTGCGAGCCGGTATACGAATCGATGCCGGGCTGGACCGAGAGCACCGTCGGCGTCAAGACCTTCGGGGGCCTGCCGAAGGCGGCGCAGGACTACATCAGGCGCATGGAAGCACTCTGCGGTGTGCCGGTCGACATGATCTCGACGGGCCCGGATCGCGAAGAAACGATCGTCCTCCGCCATCCGTTCAAGTGAGATGCAGCCGTGGTGGCGTACCACCACGGCTGACTTTCCAAACTAGCGGTTCCTGAAGGCCGGTTTTCGTTTCTCGACGAAAGCCGCCATGCCTTCCTTCTGGTCGTCGAGCGCAAAAGCTGCGTGAAAAACCCGGCGCTCGAACAGCAGCCCCTCGGCGAGCGACGACTCGAAGGCGCGGTTCACCGATTCCTTGATCATCATCACCACCGGCAGCGAATAGCCGGCAATGGTTTCGGCTGCGGCGATCGCTTCGTCGAGCAGTTTGTCGGCAGGAATCACGCGCGCAACGAGGCCGGCGCGTTCCGCTTCCGCCGCGTCCATCATCCGCGCCGTCAGGCACAGGTCCATGGCCTTGGCCTTGCCGACCGCGCGCGGCAGGCGCTGGGTGCCGCCAGCGCCGGGCAGGATGCCGAGCTTGACCTCGGGCTGGCCGAACTTCGCCGTGTCGGCGGCGAAGATCATGTCGCAGCTCATGGCCAGCTCGCAGCCGCCACCCAGCGCATAGCCGGCCACCGCGGCGATGGTCGGCTTGCGGCAGGTCTTCACGCGTTCCCAGTTCTTCGTGATGTAGTCGTCCTGGTAGGCCTTCATGTAGTCGAAGTCCTTCATGGCCGCGATGTCGGCGCCGGCCGCGAAGGCCTTCTCCGACCCGGTGACGACGATGCAGCCGATGGCCGGGTCGGCCTCGAAGGCATTCAGCGCGGCGCCGAGTTCGTCGACCAGCGCGTCGCACAGCGCGTTCAGCTGTTGCGGACGGTTGAGGCGGATCAGCCCGACCTTGCCGCGGATCTCGGTCACGATGTATTGATAGGTCATATTCGTCTCGCTTTATGTCGAGGGTAAAACCGCATATATTCATGCTGGGCTGCATTATGGACCATCGTCGGGGGGCGATGGCAAACGCGGAGGAGACACGCGCATGTTCCGTTTTCTCGACAATCTCAACATCCGTAACAAGATCTGGGCGATGATCCTGTTGTCCATCGGTGCGCTGCTGGTGGGCACGCTCATCGATGCGTCGACCCTGCGCAAGACCCTGTACGAGGAGAAGCGCATCAAGACGCGGCAGCTCGTGGAGAGCGCGTATACGCTGCTGTCGCACTATCAGGAGCTGGCACGGTCGGGCGCACTCACCGAAGGCGTCGCGAAGGGCGAGGCGATCGCGGCCATCAAGGCGCTGCGCTACGAAGGCAAGGAGTATTTCTGGCTCAACGACCTTGGCAGGCCGGTGCCCCGGATGATCATGCATCCCACCGTGCCGGCGCTCGACGGGCAGGTCCTCGATGCCGAGAAGTTCAACTGCGCCACCAGCATGACGTTCGGCGACACCGGGGACGCGGTCGAGACGGATGGCAGGAAGAATTTGTTCGTTGCCTTCGTCGACGTGGCCGAGAAGGCCGGCCGCGGCTTCGTCACCTACAACTGGCCCAAGCCGAAGGAAGGCGGCGGCGCGACCAGCGAACTCTATCCCAAGCTCTCGTACGTCATCAAGTTCGAGCCGTGGGGCTGGCTGGTCGGTTCCGGAATCTACATCGACGACGTCGAAAGCGTGGTGCAGACACGGGTAGTACATTCGATGATCATGGTCGGCGCCATCGGTGCCATGCTGCTGGTGCTGGCAGCGCTTCTGGCCGGCAGTATCTCGCGTTCGCTCGGCGACGCGGCCGGCGCGCTCGACGACATCGCCAACAAGGACGGCGACCTGACGAGCCGTCTGCCCGAGCATGGCGGGCAGGAGCTGTCGCGGCTGGCCGAATCGTTCAACGGCTTCGTTGCCAAGATCCAGCAGACGATGGTCAAGGTGCTGGATTCGACGCACCAGCTCAACTCGGCTTCCTCGCGGCTTTCGGTGGTCGCGGCGCAAACGCGCGCAAGCATGGCGCGCGAGGAGAAGGAATGCGCCACGATGTCCGAGGCAACCCATACACTTCTGGCGGGAGCCCAGCAGGTCAGCAGCAATGCGCGTGATGCAGTTGCCGCGGCCGAGCAGGCCAACGGCGAGGCCGCGCAGGGCCTGCTGATCGTACGCGCCACGATCGGATCCATCCACTCCGTGGCCACGGAGTTCAGCAAGGCGGCCAAGGCGATCGGCGAACTCGAGGACGACAGCCGCAACATCGGCACGATCCTCGACACCATCAAGGGCATCGCCGACCAGACCAACCTGCTCGCACTCAACGCGGCCATCGAGGCCGCGCGTGCGGGCGAGCAGGGACGCGGCTTCGCGGTCGTCGCCGACGAGGTCAGGAAGCTGGCGCAAAGCACCCAGGAAGCGACGGCGCGCATCCAGGACATGATCACGCGGCTGCAGGCGAAGGCCGTGGCGGCGGCGCGTGCGATGGAGGATGGCGGCGCCCGCGTCGACGCCAGCGTCAGCGAGGCCGGCACAGCCGGTGAATCGCTCGAGAAGATCACGCGGGCGGTGGCAAGCATCAAGGACGTGAACTCGCAAATCGTCGTTGCGGCCACGAACCAGGCGGATGTCGCGCAGAGCGTCACCACCAGCATCGAGGCCGTCAACCGCGTGGCTGCCGAGACCAGCAGCGGCGTGCATGATACGGACGCTGCCGTCGTGCAACTGGCGAAGCTCCTTGCCGATCTGCAGGCGCTGGTGGCGCAATTCAAACTGGGCGCGGGCAAGCTGGACCTGTCGGCCGCCAAGTCGGCGCACCTCAACTGGAAGGTGCGCCTGCGTTCCTTCCTTGACGGCAAGGGGTCGCTGACCGAGGCCGAGGCCGTGTCGCACCACGATTGCGCGTTCGGCAAGTGGTATTACGGCGAGGGCATGCGCAAGTTCGGCCACATCGCCGAGTTGAAGGAAGTCGAGGCGCCGCACGCCGAACTGCATGCGACGATCAAGGACATCGTCAAGGCGCGCAACGGTGGCGACGCGGCAACTGCGGAGAAACTCTACGGCAACGTCGACCAGTTGTCGCGGCGGATCGTGGCGCTGCTCGACGCCGCCGAGCGCAAGGCCTGACGCACGTCCTCAGTCGAGGACGTGCGAGACGAGGCCGTCGGCGAGTTTCGGCTCGAACCAGGTCGACTTGGGTGGCATCACCTGACCCGCGTCGGCCACCGCCATCAGGTCGGTGATGCGGGTCGGATACATCGCGAAGGCGACCGCCATGTCACCGCTGTCCACCCGCTTCTCGAGTTCGGACAAGCCCCTGATGCCGCCGACGAAGTCGATGCGCCTGTCGCGGCGCAGGTCGAGGATGCCGAGCACGGGGCCGAGCAGGTGCTGGGACAGCAGGCTGACGTCGAGGCGCGCAACCGGATCCGGCACGAACAGCCTCGGGTCGATGTTGAGGCGGAACCAGCGGCCGGGGAGATACAGGCCCACCTCTCCCGGGCACGACGGCTTGACGGCACCGCAGGCGGGCGCGACGGCATAGGCGCTGGCGATCTTTGCCAGGAACTCGTCGGCAGTGAGGCCGTTGAGATCCTTCACCACGCGGTTGTAGTCCATGATCTTCATCTGGTGCTGCGGGAAGATCACGGCCAGGAAATAATCGCTCGATTGTTCGACACCCGCCTTGCGGCGCGCGGCCGCGACACGCGAGGCGGCGGCCGAGCGATGGTGGCCGTCGGCGATGTAGAGCGCATGCATGTCCTCGAAGGCGGCCGTGATGTCGGCGATCAGCGTGTCGTCGCTGACCACCCAGATCGAGTGGCGGATGCCGTCGTCGGCCGTGACGGCGGTCACCGGAGCACCGGCACAGGCCTGCGCCAGCAGCGCATCCGCCTGGCGCGAGTCGGGGTAGGCGAGCAGCACCGGGCCCGTCTGCGCGTTCAGCGCATCGATCTGGCGCACGCGGTCGTCCTCCTTGTCGGGGCGCGTGAACTCGTGCTTCTTGATGCGGCCGGCGTCGTAGGCCTCCACCGAGGCGGCGGCGACGAAGCCGGTCTGCGTGTGCTGGCCCATCTCGATGCGATAGGCGTAGTAGGCCGGCTGCGCATCGCGGTGCAGGATGCCGGCCGCCATCATCTTCTTCAGGTTCTCGACGGCCTTGGCGTACACGGCGGGCGCGTAGGGATCGGTGCCGGGCGGCAGGTCGATCTCGGGCTTCGAGATGTGCAGGAAGGACCAGGGGCGGCCTTCGGCACGGACGCGTGCTTCTTCGGTCGACAGCACGTCGTAGGGCGGCGCCGCGACGTCGACGGCGTGGTGCGGCGCCGGGCGCAGGCCGCGGAAGGGCTTGATGAGCGACATGACGGGTGATTACCTGGAAATGCGTGTCGGGAGCAGCTCGCGCAACGCACTGCGCGCGTCGCGGATCATGGTTTCCGTGGTCGGCCAGTCGACGCAGGCGTCGGTGACCGAGCGGCCGTAGGTGAGCCTGGCGAGGTCGTCGGGGATCGGCTGGTTGCCGGCCTCGATGAAGCTCTCGACCATCAGGCCGACGATCGACTGGTTACCGAGGCGGATCTGGTTCACGCAGTCGTGCATCACCAGCGGCTGCAGTTCGGGCTTCTTGTAGCTGTTGGCGTGCGAGCAATCGACGACGATGTTCGGCGGCAGCTTCGCTTTCGCCAGCGCCTGCTCGGCCATGGCGACGCTCACCGTGTCGTAGTTGGGCCGGTCGCCGCCGCCGCGCAGCACCAGGTGGCCGTAGCGGTTGCCGCGCGTGCGGATCACCGCGGTGCGGCCGTCGCTGGCGATGCCGAGGAAACTGTGCGGCCGCGAGGCCGAGAGGATGGCGTTGACGCCGGTCTCCATCGAACCGTCGGTGCCGTTCTTGAAGCCCACGGGCGTTGATAGGCCCGAGGCCATCTCGCGGTGCGTTTGCGATTCCGCCGTGCGCGCGCCGATGGCCGTCCACGCGACGAGGTCGCCAAGGTATTGCGGCGCGATCGGGTCGAGTGCCTCGGTCGCGGCGGGCAGGCCGATCTCATTGACGGCGAGCAGGAACTCGCGCGCTTTCTGCATGCCCTCCTCGATGTGGAAGGAATCGTCCAGGCGCGGATCGTTGATGTAGCCCTTCCAGCCGGTCGCGGTGCGCGGCTTCTCGAAATAGACGCGCATCACCAGCAACAGCGTGTCGGCAACCTCGTCGGCGAGCGCCTTCAGGCGGCGCGCGTAGTCGAGCCCGGCGACCGGATCGTGAATGGAGCAGGGGCCGACGACAACGAACAGACGCGGATCGCGCCGATCGAGGATCGCCTGGATGGCACGGCGTCCC
>DATJQH010000160.1:0-5374 GCA_035505955.1 Rhodocyclaceae bacterium | reverse complement strand
CAGCGCGGCGTTGAACAGCAGGTTCTTCTGGTTGGCATAGATCCCCGACATGTCGTAGTCCATGCTCATGCGCGTCCACGCCATGTCGAGGCCGACGAAATGCGGCACCAGCAGGATCACCGGCTGCTTGCCATAGAGGGCGTCGAGATGCTGGCGCCCGACGACGCGACCGATCTTGCGGATGCGCTCGGCACTCCCCCACCAGAGGAGGCCGCGCTCCAGGAAACTGCGGCCGAAGGCTTCGAAGTGGCGTTTCGCGAGGGCTAACTTTTGCTGCGCCGACATGCCGGGAAAGCAAAGGCCGAGGTTGATCAGCGCGATGCGGCGCCGCGCGTGGCCGAAGCGGTAGAGCAGGCGGCCGAGGCCGCGGCCGAGCGATGCGAGGACGGGCAGCGGCAGCCAGTGCAGCAGCCAGAGAAGGGCGAGGGCGATTCTGGTCATTGTGGTCCGGGAGCGCCCGCCGGGCGCTTGTAGCGGTTGTAGCCCCAGAGATACTGTTCAGGGCATTGACGGATGATGTTTTCGATTTCGTGGTTGATCTGCGCCACACGCGCCGCCAGGTCGCCCGCGAGCGGCTGCGACAGCGGCACGAAGTGGAGGTGATAACCAGCCCCATAATGCAGCCGTTCGCAGTAGGTCATCAGCACGGTCGCCCCGCCCTCGGCCAGGCGTGCCGCCAGGGTCATTGTGTAGGCCGGCTTGCCAAAGAACGGGATCCAGATGCCTTCGCCGCTGCCGGGCACCTGATCCGGCAGCATGCCGGTTGCCTCGCCCTGCTTCAGGGCTTTCATCAACCGGCGTACGCCCGAAAGATCCGCCGGCGCGAGCTTCAGGTTCGTGCCGCGACCCTGCTCCATCACCGGCGCCAGCCACTCCTGTCGCGGCCGGCGCCAGAGCACGGTGATCGGATGGACTCGGCCGGCGGCATCGGGTCGCGCCGCCAGGTACTGGGCGACCATCTCAAAGCAGCCGAGGTGCGGTGTCAGATACAACACGCCCTTGCCAGCGGCCCGCGCCGCTTCGACATGTTCCCAGCCCGTAACCCTGGCGACGCGCGCGAGCAACTCCTCCTGCGGCCGCAGCCAGATCTTGGGCAGCTCGGCGACACCCTTGCCGGCCTCGGCGATGGCCGCATTGCGGGCGTGCTGCATGCCGGCCAGCTCGATGTTCTCGCGCATGTGGCGGCGATAGGTCGGCGAGGCAAGCCAGGTGATCCAGCCGAGCAAGGCGCCGACGTTGTGCAATACCGGCAACGGCAGATGGGACAGAAGACGGAACAGAAAGACCATGGTGCCGCTGCGTTTGACCGGGATCGATAAAAAAGTAGAATTATGCCGGTTCCGCCGAGTTAATCAGGACAACTTGCAGGGCGGCCTAGAAATTCTGCTAAAGCGTCGCCTGCTCCATCCCCCGAGCCGGTCACGCCGGACCCAACGGGGAAGTACTTTAGGAGCAGTCATGTCGAATCAATATCTCTTCACTTCCGAATCGGTTTCCGAAGGCCATCCGGACAAGGTCGCCGACCAGATTTCCGACGCCATCCTCGACGCCATTCTGGCGCAGGACAAACACTCGCGCGTCGCCGCGGAAACGCTGTGCAACACCGGCCTCGTCGTCCTGGCCGGCGAAATCACCACCTCGGCCAATGTCGACTACATCCAGGTCGCCCGCAACACCATCAAGCGCATCGGCTACGACAACACCGAGTACGGCATCGACTACAAGGGCTGCGCCGTGCTGGTCGCCTACGACAAGCAGAGCCCGGACATCGCCCAGGGCGTGAACAAGGCCTACGACAACAACCTCGACCAGGGCGCCGGCGACCAGGGCCTGATGTTCGGCTACGCCTGCGACGAAACGCCCTCGCTGATGCCGCTGCCGATCTACCTCTCGCACCGGTTGGTCGAGCGCCAGGCCATGGTGAGGAAGGACGGGCGGCTGCCGTGGCTGCGGCCCGATGCCAAGAGCCAGGTCACGATCCGCTACGAAAACGGCCGGCCCGAGCGCATCGACACCGTCGTGCTCTCCACCCAGCACTCGCCGGACATTCCGCTCGAGCAACTGCGCGAGGCTGTCGTAGAAGACATCGTCAAGCCCGTACTGCCGAAGGAACTGGTCAAGGGCGAGGTCAAGTTCCTCGTCAACCCGACCGGCCGCTTCGTCGTCGGCGGTCCGCAGGGGGATTGTGGATTGACGGGGCGCAAGATCATCGTCGACACCTACGGTGGTGCCTGCCCGCATGGCGGCGGCGCCTTCTCGGGCAAGGATCCGTCCAAGGTCGACCGCTCGGCCGCCTACGCCGGCCGCTACGTGGCCAAGAACATCGTCGCTGCCGGCCTGGCTTCGCGCTGCCAGGTCCAGGTGTCGTACGCCATCGGCGTCGCCGAACCGACCAGCGTCTGGGTCACCACGTTCGGCACCGGCAGGGTGTCCGACGAGACCATCGCCGAACTGGTGAAGAAGCATTTCGACCTGCGCCCGAAGGGCATCGTGAACATGCTCGACCTGCTGCGGCCGATCTACGAGAAGACCGCCGCGTACGGTCATTTCGGCCGCGACGAGCCGGAATTCACCTGGGAAGCGACCAACAAGGCGGCGGCGCTGCGGGACGACGCCGGCCTGTAGTCGCCGCCGGCGCGGCCGGGTATGATGCCGCGATGCTGAAGCGGATTCCGGTCGCCGACCTCCGGGTCGGCATGTTTCTGCACGAGTTGGGCGGTGCCTGGCTCGACCATCCGTTCTGGCGTTCCTCGTTCAAGATCGAGGACGCGCAGACGCTGCAAAAGATCCGCGCCAGCCACATCGCCGAGGCGTGGATCGACACCGACAAGGGGCTCGATGTCGCGCGCGGCGTCGGCGTGACCGAAGCGCAAGCCGCCGCCGAAGTGGAACTCGACCTGCAGCAAAGCGCCGCCGAGCCGGCCGCGGCCCAGCGCGCCACCACCGAAGAGGAAGTCGCCGCGGCAGCGGCAATCTGTGCCCGCGCCGTGGCGGAAGTCGGCAAACTCTTCGAAGAAGCGCGCATGGGCAAGGCGATCCAGCCGGAGACACTGATGCCGGTCGCCAACCAGATCGCCGCCTCGGTCGAGCGCAACCCCGGCGTTCTCTCGGCCCTGCTGCGCCTGCGTCAGCAGGACAGTTACACCTATATGCACTCGGTGTCGGTCGGCGCGTTGATGGTCGGGTTGGGCCGGCAGCTAGGCCACGAATCCGACGTATTGACCGAACTCGGCCTGGCCGGACTGCTGCACGACATCGGCAAGGTCGGCATCGAACTCGAACTGCTCAACAAGAAGGGGCGCCTGACCGACCAGGAGTTCGCGCGCCTGCGCAACCACGCCCCGCTCGGCCACCGCCTGCTGGTGAAGGGCCACGCCAGCGATGTCGCGCTCGAGGTGGCCCGCCATCACCACGAACGCGCCGACGGCAGCGGCTATCCGGACCAGATCGCGGGCGAAGCGATCAGCACGTCCGCGCGCATGGCGGCCGTCTGCGACGTCTATGACGCCACCACTTCGAACCGGCCCTACAAGGACGCCTGGCCGCCGGCCTACTCGCTGCGCAAGATGGCGGAGTGGAGCCACAGCCAGTACGACACGCGCATCTTCCACGCCTTCGTCCGCACGGTCGGCATCTACCCGATCGGCACGCTGGTACGGCTGAAGTCGGGCTATCTCGGCGTGGTCATCGACCAGCACGACACCGCGTTGCTGACGCCGCGCGTGAAGCTGTTCTACAACATCGCCAAGGGCCATCGCCTGTCGCCGCAGATAGTCGATCTCGCCGACCGGACGGACGAAATCGAGTCTCACGAGGATCCGAACGCCTGGGGCATCACCGACCTGCATGCCCTGTGGAGCGGCTTCGACCGGCCGTTGTTCTAGCCGGCTTGCCGGCGGTATAATCCTGCCATCCCGAGGAGCGCTGCGAGGGCCGGAATTCTCCGCTGGTCCCCAGGCTCGGAATAGTTCTGAACTGCGCTCGCCTAACCCGAACCGGGAAGGTGAGCAGGAAACGCCCTCCCGGTCACAGTTCAAGGAGAGAACATGAACGCCGTGACTGACCTCAAGCAAGACTACATCGTTGCCGACCTCGGCCTCGCCGACTGGGGCCGCAAGGAAATCCGCATCGCCGAGACCGAAATGCCCGGCCTGATGGCGATCCGCGAGGAATTCGCCAAGGCGCAGCCGCTCAAGGGCGCGCGCATCACCGGCTCGCTGCACATGACCATCCAGACCGCCGTGCTGATCGAGACGCTGACCGCGCTCGGCGCCGAAGTGCGCTGGGCTTCGTGCAACATCTTCTCGACCCAGGACCACGCCGCCGCCGCCATCGCCAAGGACGGCGTCGCGGTGTTCGCGGTCAAGGGCGAATCGCTGAAGGATTACTGGGACTACACCCACCGCATCTTCGAATGGAAAGACGGCGGCTACTCGAACATGATCCTCGACGACGGCGGCGACGCCACGCTGCTGCTGCATCTGGGCAGCAAGGCCGAGAAGGACATTTCCGTCATCGCCAAACCAAGCTCGGAAGAAGAGACCATCCTCTTCGCCGCCATCAAGGCCAAGCTGGCCACGGACAAGACCTGGTACTCGACGCGCCTCGCGAAAATCAAGGGCGTCACCGAAGAGACCACTACCGGCGTGCATCGCCTGTACCAGATGCACGAACGCGGCGACCTGAAGATCCCCGCCATCAACGTCAACGACTCGGTCACCAAGTCGAAGTTCGACAACCTCTACGGCTGCCGAGAGTCGCTGGTCGACGGCATCAAGCGCGCCACCGACGTCATGATCGCCGGCAAGATCGCGCTGATCGCCGGCTACGGCGACGTGGGCAAGGGCTCGGCGCAGGCCATGCGCGCGCTCTCCGCGCAAGTGTGGGTCACCGAAGTCGACCCGATCTGCGCGCTGCAGGCGGCGATGGAAGGTTATCGCGTCGTCACCATGGAATACGCCGCCGACAAGGCCGACATCTTCGTCACCTGCACCGGCAACTACCACGTCATCACGCATGACCACATGGCCAAGATGAAGGACCAGGCCATCGTCTGCAACATCGGCCACTTCGACAACGAGATCGACGTCGCCTCGGTCGAGAAGTACCGGTGGGAAGAGATCAAGCCGCAGGTCGACCACATTATCTTCCCGGACGGGAAGCGCATCATCCTGCTCGCCAAGGGCCGCCTGGTGAACCTCGGCTGCGCCACCGGGCATCCCTCCTATGTGATGTCGTCGTCGTTCGCCAACCAGACCATCGCCCAGATCGAGCTGTTCACGCGCAATGCCGATTACCCGGTGGGCGTCTACACGCTGCCCAAGCACCTCGACGAGAAGGTCGCGCGCCTGCAACTGAAGAAGCTCAACGCGCA
>DATJQH010000159.1:0-2489 GCA_035505955.1 Rhodocyclaceae bacterium | reverse complement strand
CGCGCGCCATCACCAGCGCGGTGAGCAACGCACCGATCAGCGTCATGATGATCGCCACCAGACCAGGCACCAGGTAGTTGCGGCTCTTCACCTCGCTGTTGAACCAGATGCGCGGCTCCAGGTCGACCGGCATCTTCAACTCCTGGCCGCGGCCGGCCGCCTGCGCTGCCAGCCACGACGCCCAGGCGCCGTCCATGTAGCCCATGACCAGGCGCGCCGTGTTGGCGTCGACGCCATCGACCACGACCTGGATGGCGGCACCGTCGGCCTGGCGCATGCGCCGCGAGAAGTCGGCGCGCAGGCGGACGATGCCGCGCACCTTGCCTTCGCGCAGCGCCTGTTCGGCGACGGGCATCGAGTCCATCACGCGTGGCGCGAAATAGTGCGAGCCCTGCAGTGCGGCCATGAAGTCGGCGCTGTCCTGCGACGGCGCTTCGGCGACCAGCGCGATCGGCACGTGGTCGGCATCGAGCGAGACGCCGTAGCCGAACAGCAGCAGCAGGAAGATCGGCATCAGGAAAGCGATGGCGATGCTGCTGGGATCGCGCACGATCTGCAGGAATTCCTTGCGCACGAGGCCGCGCATGCGCATGGCGGAGCCGCCGCGGACGCTCATGCCGCCTCCGCCGGGAATTCGGCGCAGCGGCCGTGCCTGCGAAGCGGCACAGCGAAGCCGAATTGTTGCCGCGCTTCGCTGCGCACGTTCCGAGGCGCGACGCTCTCGCGCGGCCCCCAAGGAGGCGGCGAGTCAACGAACCGGAAGCCGCGCAGCGGCCGAACACGTGTCACCCCCCTTCCTTGGGAAGGGGGGACGGGAGGGATGGGGGCCACTATCATGCGGCCTCCAGGGCAGCGCCTTCGACCAGCTGAATGAACGCATCCTCCAGACTCGGCTCCGGTCGCTCGGCGCTCTTCGCCAGTGCCTTGATGGCCGGCGGTTCGTCCATGGCCAGGATGCGGCCCGCCGCCATGATGGCCAGGCGGTCGCAGTACTCCGCTTCCTCCATGAAGTGCGTGGTCACCAGCACGGTGACGCCGCTGCGCGCCTGCGCGTTGATGCGTCGCCAGAACTCGCGGCGGGCCAGCGGATCGACACCGGAAGTCGGTTCGTCGAGGAAGATGATCTCCGGTTGGTGCATCAGCGCGCAGGCCATGGCCAGCCGCTGCTTGTAGCCGAGCGGCAGGTCGCCGCTCAACTGGTCGGCGAATGGCGCGAGTTCGAATTCGGTGAGCGCCCAGTCGAGCCGCTGCTGGCGCGTCGGCCCGGCGAGGCCATAGGCGCTGGCGAAGAATTCGAGGTTCTGCGCCACGCTGAGGTTGCCGTAGAGAGAGAACTTCTGCGACATGTAGCCGATGCGGGCGCGCGCCTTCGATGCGGCATGGCGCAGGTCCAGTCCGGCGACTTCGAGGTGGCCGGCACTCGCCGGCAGCAGCCCGCAGAGCATGCGAAAAGTCGTCGTCTTGCCGGCGCCATTGGCACCCAGCAGGCCGAAAATCTCGCCGCGGCGGATCTCGAAGGAGACGCCATCGACCGCCAGGAAATCGCCGAAGCGCCGCCGCAGTTTGTCGACGCGGATAACCACGGGCGCGGCAGCGGCGGCCATCGGTCGGACTGCTTCGCTGCGCGCCGCGGGGCGCGGGCCGCCGCTTTGGCGCTGGCGCAGCAGGTCGACGAAGCCATCCTCGAAGCGCGGTAGCGTCGTGCGTGCGTCGATGCCCGCCAGACCGGCGATGGTCGCCGGCAGGCTCGGCTGTGCCGATACCACGCGTACATGTTCGCCCTGCACCAGCGCATCGACGATGCCCTCTTGCCCATCGAGTTCCGCCTGCAAGTCGCGCTGGCGGGTTCCGGGCCGCGATACCGCCCAGGTGCGGCCCGCCATGCGCGTCGTCGTGACTGCCGGCGGCCCCTGGTCGAGTACCTTGCCTTCGTGCAGCAGCACGACTTCGGTGCAGCGCTCGGCTTCGTCCAGATAGGCCGTGGACAGCAGTACGCTCATGCCTTCACGCGCCACCAGCCGGTCGACGATGGCCCACAGCTCGCGCCGCGATACCGGATCGACGCCGACCGTCGGTTCGTCGAGCAGCAGCAGTTGCGGCGCGCGAATCAGCGTGCAGGCGAGCCCGAGCTTCTGCTTCATGCCGCCCGACAGCCGCCCGGCCAGGCGACGGGTGAACGGAGCCAAGCCGGTCATGCGCGTCAGCTCGGCGTAACGCTCCGCACGCGCGCCGACCGGCACGCCCTGCAAGTCGGCATAGAGGTCGAGGTTCTCCTGGACGCTCAGGTCCTCGTAGAGGCCGAAGCGTTGCGGCATGTAGCCGAGCGTGGCCTGCACCTTCAACGCATCGCGCGTGGCGTCGAGGCCGAGCACGCTGATGCGCCCGGCATCGGGCAGCAGCAGCCCGGCGGCCAGGCGCATGAACGTGGTCTTGCCGGCGCCGTCGGGGCCGATCAGGCCGGTGACCACGCCGGGTTGCAGGCGCAGGCT
>DATJQH010000158.1:0-19578 GCA_035505955.1 Rhodocyclaceae bacterium | reverse complement strand
TTCGCCAGCTCCGCGCGCATCTGGCCGATGATGGCGTCGTAGCGGTTCGGGTCCGCTTCGTTGCGCTTGCCGAACACGGCCGAGCCGGCGACGAAGGTGTCGACCCCGGCACGCGCGACCTCGGCGATGTTGGCCGGGCCGACGCCGCCATCGATCTCCAGCTCCACGTTGAGGCCGCGGTCGGTGATCATCTTGCGCACCTTGCGTGCCTTGTCGAGCACGTAGGGAATGAACTTCTGCCCGCCGAAGCCAGGGTTCACCGACATCAGCAGCACCATGTCGATCTTGTCGAGCGTGTATTCGAGCACGTCGAGCGGCGTGGCCGGGTTGAACACCAGGCCCGGCTTGCAGCCGCATTCGCGAATGAGGCCGATCGTGCGGTCGATGTGTTCGGAAGCTTCCGGGTGGAAGGTGATGTAGGTCGCACCGGCCTTGGCGAAATCGGGGATGATGCGGTCGACCGGCTTGACCATCAGGTGCACGTCGATCGGCGCCTTGACGCCGTGCTTGCGCAACGCCTCGCACACGAGCGGGCCGATGGTCAGGTTGGGAACGTAATGGTTGTCCATCACGTCGAAGTGGACGATATCGGCGCCGGAAGCGAGTACGTTATCGACTTCCTCGCCGAGCCGGGCGAAGTTCGCCGACAGGATCGACGGCGCGATGCGATAGGCCATGGGAGAACTCCTCATTTAGAATGAAGTCGATTCTAGCGGGGGCCGATCATCAGGCCGAGTAATTTTTTCTGATGGCAGTCATAAGGCGGCCGGGGCAATGACAGAAGCAAAGAAGTACGAAATCCGCATCGAAGTGGTGACGCGCTACCTGGTCGAGCAGTCGGATCCGGAAGCCGATCGCTACGTCTTCTCCTACGCCATCACGATCACCAATGTCGGCAGCGTGGCGGCGCAACTCATCTCGCGCCACTGGCTGATCACCGACGCCGACGAAAACGTGCAGGAAGTGCGCGGCCTCGGCGTGGTCGGCAACCAGCCGCTGCTGCAGCCGGGCGAGAAGTTCGAATACGCCAGCGGCTGCGCGCTCGAAACGCCGGTCGGCACCATGAAGGGCACTTACCAGATGGTCGCCGAGGACGGCACGCACTTCGACGCGCCGATCCCGGAGTTCGTGCTGTCGATGCCGCGCGTCCTGCATTGAGCCTCAAGCACAGCTACGCACTGATCGCGCCCCTCTACGACGCCTTCCTGTCTGCGGCGATGCGCGACGTGCGCGCCCGCAGCCTGGCCGCGCTTACCGAGCGCCCGGCCGGCGATGTCCTGATCGCCGGCATCGGCACCGGCCTCGACATCCCGCACCTGCCGTCGCACCATCGCTACGTCGGCATCGACCTGACCGGCGCGATGCTGGCGAAGGCGAAGCGGCGCGCTACCGGAAATCATGTCCGGCTCGTGCAGGGCGACGTGCAGCGGCTGCCGTTTGCCGATGCGCGCTTCGACGCCGTGGTGCTGCATTTGATCCTCGCCGTGGTACCCGATCCCCCATCGTGCCTTGCCGAAGCGGCGCGGGTGTTGCGCCCCGGCGGGCATGTGCTGGTCTTCGACAAGTTCCTCAAGCCGGGCGAGCGGGCGCCCTGGCGGCGGGCGCTGAACTCGCTGACCCGTCACGTCGCGACGCGGCTCGACGTCGTCTTCGAGGACGTGCTGGCGGCGGCACCGACGCTCGAACGTCACCACGACGAGCCGGCGCTGGCCGGCGGCTGGTTCCGGCTGATCCGGCTGCGCAAGGCGGATCGCACGGCGCACCGCGAAGACTGACTTTCGCCGACGAACGTGAGCGACGGATTCCCGTACTACCGCGCCCCGAAATGGCTGCCCGGCGGCCATGCGCAGACCATTTACCCGATCCTGATCAAGGCCGCGTCGCCAGCGTATCGCCGCGAGCGGTGGACGACGCCGGACGGCGATTTCATCGACCTCGACTGGATCGACGGCGCGGCCGACACGCCGCTGGTCGCGCTGTTCCATGGCCTCGAAGGAAGCTCCGCCAGCCATTACGCCACGGCGCTGATGGCTGCGCTTCGCCAGTGCAACTGGGCCGGTGTGGTGCCGCATTTTCGCGGCTGCTCGGGCGAGCCCAACGTGATGCCGCGCGCCTATCACTCGGGCGATTCGGCAGAGATCGACTGGGTGCTGCGGCGCCTGCGACAGTTGTTTCCGCAACGGACGATATTCGCCGCGGGCGTGTCGCTCGGTGGCAACGCGCTGCTGAAGTGGCTCGGCGAACGCGAGGCTTTGGCCAATGACGTAGTCGATGCTGCGGCGGCCGTGAGCGCGCCGCTCGATCTGACGCTTTCAGGCCACCACCTCGGCCGGGGATTCAATCGGGTCTATACGCGGCATTTCCTTGCCACGCTGCGCGATGTCGCGGCGGAAAAGCTCGCCCGTTTCCCTGGCATTTTCGACGGCGAACGCCTGAAGCGGGTTCGCAACCTTTACGATTTCGACGACCTCGTCACCGGGCCGCTGCACGGCTTCGATGGCGCCGACGACTACTGGCGGCGGGCGTCGGCCAAGCCGTGGCTGCACGGCATTCGGGTGCCGACGCTGCTTCTCAACGCGAAGAACGATCCGTTCCTGCCCGCGCACGGGTTGCCGCAGGTCCATGAACTCTCGTCGAGCGTGACGACCGAGTTTCCCGACGAAGGCGGCCATGTCGGCTTCGTCACCGGCAGCCTGCCCGGCCGCCTCGACTGGCTGCCGCAGCGACTGCTGCAATTCTTCGACCGCGCGGCGTACCGCGACGGCTGACGTTTGCGGCGGAGCGTCAACCCCGCCGCATCGTCAGATCATCAGGAACCGCAGGCCTTGCCGTGATCCCCGTGGAAGCCCTTGGCTTGCGCCTCGGACTCGCTCATGTACTCGCCCTGCTTGGTCTTGCCATACCAGCGCGTGCCTTGGCAGTGGTACACCTTGGTCGACGAATTGACCCAGACCATGCCGGCGCCGCCGCCGGGCGCGGCCGTTGCGCGCGGGGCCGGCATCGTCTTTGCAGCGGGCGCAACAGCGGCGGGTGCGACCGCGGCCGGTGCAGCTTTGGCCGCCGGGGCAACAGGCGCTGCGGGTGCGGCCGGAGCGGCGGGCGCGGCCTTGGCGGCTTTCGCCGCCTTGGCTTCTTCCTTCGCCTTGGCCTTGGCGGCCTTCGCTTCTTCCTTGGCCTTCGCCTTGGCGGCCTTTTCTTCGGCCTTGCTCGCCTTGGCATCGGTCTTCGCGGCCGGCGCTTCGCCGCCGAACCAGTCCTTGACGCCCTTGTGGCCCCGGCAGGCGCCCTTTTTGGTCGCGCCGTCGAAGTAGGTGCCATCCTTGCACAGCGCGGTCGAGCCGGCGGGCGCGCCCGCGGGCGCCTGCGCAAAGCAGAGGCCCGAAACCATGAGGCAGAGAGTTGCAACGGGCAATGCGATTTTCTTCATGGTGATTCTCTCCTGTGTGACAAATGAATATTCAGCGCTGCGCGAGGTGGTCCTTCATCTTGGTCATGGCCACCAGCAGCGCCGCGCCGCCCAGCGTCTTCACGAGGCCCGAGTGTTGGGCGTAGAAGTTGCCGAGCTGATCTGCGATGCCGGGGTGCGCGTCGTTGGCGTGGTTAACCACGTCTCGCACCTGGTCGGGCGAGAGCTGGCTCGCCTGATCGGGCGTGACCTGCGTCGCGCCGGGTTGCAGGATGCGGCCGAGTGCGCCGCCGGCCAGCGCCGCGGCGGCCGCGGGGCCGAGCGTGGCGAGAATCTGGTTGAGCATGCCGGCCTGCTGCTGGCCGTTCGAGTTCTGGAACATCTGGCTCACCATGTCGCCGATCGCGGGCGTCTGGTCCGAGCGGAAGGCGCCGGCGATCGCCGAGCCCAGCGCGCCCGGCGGCGCGTTCTGCGCCATCTGGTCGAAATGCTGGTCGCTGATGCTGCCGCCGGCGATGACTTGGGAAAGCGTATCGAGAAGGCCCATGACTTTCTCCTTAGCTGCCGCTGCCGCGCGTGGCCATGTGATAGACCACGAGCAGCACGATGGCGCCGACGACCGAGCCGATGAATCCCGTGATCTCGCCCTGCGCGTACCAGCCCATCGCCTGGCCGACGAACGACGCCAGCACCGAGCCGGCAACGCCGAGCACGGCTGTCATGATGAAGCCGGTGGGGCCCTTGCCGGGCGTCACGGCGCGCGCCACGAGTCCGGCGAGAAATCCAATCAACACAGTCCAGATCCAATGCATCACGTTTTCATCCTCCGAGAGTGGTGAAACCGATACAACGCACGATGTGCGGCGTGGGCCGACATCATGATCGCATTTTCGCAGTCATGCCAACGGCTTTGCCGGCCAGTTCGGTGCGTTGATGCAGTGGCGCGCGGAAACGGCTAACTATTAGCTGCGATAGTCTGCGTTGATCTTCACGTAGTCGTACGAAAAGTCGCAGGTCCACACCTTGGTCTGCGCCGTGCCGCGGCCGATGTCGACGCGGATCGTGATCTCCGCCGGCTTCATCGCCGCCGCACCGTCCTCCTCGCGATAGCTCGCCGCGCGGCCGCCGTTCTCGGACACGAGCACCTCATTTTGCCCACTGCCGAGCCATAGCCGCACCTTGGCAACGTCGAGGTCGCGCAGTTCTGGGTCGTTGCCCCAGGCGTTGCCGATGGCGCCAAGGATGCGGCCGAGGTTGGGGTCCGACGCGAAGAAGGCCGTCTTCACGAGCGGCGAGTGGGCGATGGCGTAGCCCACCGCCTTCGCTTCGTCCTTGGTGCGGGCGCCGCCGACCTTGATCTCGATGAACTTGGTGGCACCCTCGCCGTCGCGCACGATCGCCTGCGCCAGTCGGCGCGCGACGTCGGTGACTGCGGCCTTGAACTCGGCCCAGCCTGGGGCGTCGATGGACTCGAAGCGGGCGCGGCTCTTGCCCGTGGCGATGAGGATGAATGAATCGTTGGTCGATGTGTCGCCGTCGACCGTGACGCAGTTGAACGATTCGTCCGCGACTTCCTTCACGAGGCGTTCGAGCATGGGCTGGCTGACGACGGCATCGGTGGCGACGAAGCCGAGCATGGTCGCCATGTTCGGCTTGATCATGCCCGCGCCCTTGGCGATGCCCGTGATGGTTACCGCCTGGCCGGCCACGGTGACCTGCGCCGATACCGCTTTCGCGATCGTGTCCGTGGTCATGATCGCGTGCGCGGCATCGAACCAGCCGTCGGCCTTCAACACCGATTGGCAGGCCGGCAGGCCGGCGGCAAGGCGATCCACGGGCAGCGGTTCCATGATCACGCCGGTCGAGAAGGGGAGCACCTGATCGGCGCGGACGTCGAGGATGCGCGCTGCCGCCTGGCAGGTCTGGCGCGCGGCCTGCATGCCGGGCTCGCCGGTGCCGGCGTTGGCGATGCCGGTGTTGATCACCAGCGCGCGGATTTCACCCGTCGAAAGATGCTGCTTGCATACATGCACCGGTGCCGCGCAGAAGCGGTTCTGGGTGAACACGCCGGCGACATGGCTGCCTGCCGCCAATTCAATCAGCGTCAGGTCGCGCCGGTCCGCTTTGCGGATACCGGCCTCGGCCGTGCCCAGGCGCACACCGGCGACGGCATGCAGGTTGGCGGCGACGGGCGGATTCAGGTTCACGGGCATGGTCAATTTCCTTGCGGGAGGTTGAAGACGAGATTCCAGAGCGCACGCACGGCGGCAACCTGCTGCGTTACCGAGTCCGGCGCGACGCGGCTTTGCCGGTTGTCCAGGCGCAGTGCGTGCTGCATGCGGCGATAGTCGCGATAGGCGTCGCGCACCTGTTCGGCGAGTTCCGCCGGGATCAGGCCGCGCGCGGCCGCCATGGCCAGGAGCGCGATGTTGCCTTTGTTTTCGGTCAGTTCGCAATACTGCCAGGCGTGGCCGAGCACCAGATACTGGACGATGAATTCGACGTCGATCAGGCCGCCGGGATCATGCTTCAGGTGGAATACCGTCTCAGTCTCGTCGCCCTTGGTCCCGTGCGCATCGATCATCTTCCGCCGCATTGCCAGCACTTCCTCGCGCAGCTTGCCGAGGTCGCGCCGCTGGCGCAGCACTTCGCAGCGCATCGCCTCGAAGGCGGCGCCGACGGCAGGATCGCCGGCCGTGAAGCGTGCCCGCGTCAGCGCCTGGTGCTCCCACAGCCAGGCGGCTTCGAGCTGGTATTTGCGCAAAGCCTCCATCGAGATGACGGGCAGGCCCGCGTCGCCGTTCGGGCGCAAACGAAGGTCGGTCTCGAACAACTGGCCGGCCGGCGTTTGCGCCGAAAGCCAGGTGTTGAGCCGCGTCGCGAGCCGCGCGTAGATTTCCGCCGCTTCGGGCGTGGGGTCGTCGAAGACGTAGACGATGTCGAGGTCCGACGCGTACCCGAGTTCCTTGCCGCCGAGCTTGCCGTAGCTGATGACGGCGAAGCGCGGCTGCTCGACGTGCCGCTTCAGTAGCTTGCGCCAAGCCAGGATCAGCGCGCGGTCGACGACGATGTCGGCGAGTTCAGAAAGATGGTCGGCGAGGCGCTCGACGGTCAGGAGGCCCGAAAGATCCTGCGTCAGCAGGCGGAACACCTGCGCGTGGTGTGCCTCGCGCAGGAGATCCATCTGCCGCTCGGTGTCGGGTTCGACCTCGTCGAGTGTCTGCGCCAGATGGGCGCGAAAGGCCGGCCAGTCGGGCGCGGAATCGAGCAGGCTGGCGTCGAGCAGTTCATCGAGCAGGATGGGGTGGCGGTTCAGGTAGTTCGCAGCCCAGCTGGAACTGCCGACGATCTGCGCCACCTTGGCGAGCGCCTGCGGGTACTGTTCGAGGAGCGCGAGGTAGGCGGCGCGGCGCGATACCGCTTCGAGGAGGTCGAGGCCGCGCGAGAGCGCGGCATCGGGACGCGGCATCGCCGCGGCGGCTTCGATCAGGCGCGGTACCAGCGCATCGAAGCGGCCCCGGGCGAGGTCGGAAAGCTGCTGGTAGCGGGCGCCGCCGCGGATGCCGGCCAGGCGCGAACAGGCAGCATCGACGTCGCGAAAGCCGAGGCCCTCCAGCACGGCGTGCCGCGAGGACTGACTTTCGTCGGCCGCGTGGCGCCAGATGTCGTCGAGCGTGTGGTCGCTGCCGTTGGGATTCGCGAACACGGCCTCGAAGTGTTGCGAGACGTTCTGCCGGTGGTCGTCGAGCTCGGCCGCCAATGCGTCGAAAGAAGCGAACCCCATCGCCTGCGCGGCGAGTTCGCGGTCGGCCGGATTCGTCGGCAGGCTGTGCGTCTGCGCGTCGTCCAGGTATTGCAGCCTGTGCTCCAGCCGGCGCAGGAATACATAGGCCGCGGACAACTCGGCCTCGGCTTCGCGCGACAGCAGGCCTTTGGCTGCGAGCAGGCGCAGCACCTGAAGCGTCGGCTTGACCTGCAGCGAGCGGTCGCGGCCGCCTCGGATCAGCTGGAAGACCTGGGCGATGAATTCGATTTCGCGGATGCCGCCCGGGCCGAGCTTGACGTTGTCGGCCATGTCCTTCTTCGCCACTTCGCGGCGGATCTGCGCATGCAGATCGCGCATGGCATTGATGGCGCCGAAGTCGAGATACTTGCGGAAGATGAATGGGCCGCGGATCCGTTCCAGCTCTTCGTGGCGCTCACCCGTAAGCGGCCTGGATTTGATCCAGGCGTAGCGCTCCCACTCGCGGCCCTGCATGAAGAAGTAGTTCTCCAGCATGTCGAAGGAGCACACCAGCGGACCCGAATCGCCGTTCGGCCGCAAGCGCATGTCAACGCGGAACACCTGCCCGTCGTTGGTAACTTCTGCGATGGCGGCGATCAGTTGCCGGCCCAGTCGGGTGAAGAACTCGAAGTTGGAGATCGGCCGCTCGCCATCGGTTTCGCCGTCTTCCGGATAGGCGAAGATGAGGTCGATGTCGGAGGAAACATTGAGTTCGCGCCCGCCCAGCTTGCCCATGCCGACGACGATCAGCCGCTGCGCGACACCCGCGCCATTGCGCGGCTCGCCGTAACGCGCGGCGAGGCTCTCGTGGAGCACCTTCCCGGCAGTCGCCACTGCAACTTCGGCGATCAGCGTCATGCTTTCCATCACCTCGGCGAGCGTTGCCGCCCCGGCAAGGTCGCGCGCGCAAAGACGCGTGTAGGCACGCTGCTTCATCCGCCGCAGCACGGACTTCAGCGTGTCTTCGGTCAGCGATTCGCCAGCGAGCCAGCCTTCAAGTTCGGCGCGCGACAGGGGCGTGTCGGTCGCCTCGCCGGCAAGAGCGGGACGCGCCTGCAAGAGCCTCTGCAAATGTCGCGAGAAGCGGCATCCGGTTTGCATGACGCCGGAAAGGTGGGCCTGGGGCATTGATTTACAATTGGAACCTTTGTCTGCCGGCCATTTTAGCCCGCCCGGGCCCATGCATATTCCCGCCCCGCCTTCCCCATTAGCCGCAGTCGCCGCCAGGCCGCCGGTGCGCCGGATCCTGCGCTGGATCGGCTGGTTTGCCGTCGCCGCCTACTTCATTGTCGGCCTGGCGGTGCTGGGCATCCGGCATTTCGTGCTGCCGGTGGTTAACGACTATCGCCTCGACATCGAGCGCAACCTGTCCGAATCGCTCGGCCAGCCGGTGACGATCCGCATGCTCGACGCGCGCTGGCGCGGCCTGCGGCCAAGGCTGCAGATCCACGGGCTCGAGATCCGTGACGCCGAGGGGCGCGTGGCGCTCGGGCTCGACGAGGTCCAGGCGGACATCGCCTGGTCCTCGTTGTGGCATCTGGCGCCGCATTTCGCGCGCCTCGAAATCGATGCGCCGCGGCTCGACCTGCGGCGCACGCCGGACGGCCGCTATTTCGTCGCCGGCATGGCGATCAAGACCGACGATACCTCGGGCGAAGGCTTTGCCACGTGGTTGCTGGCGCAGGACCGCATCGTCATCCGCGACGCCACGGTCACCTGGCAGGACGAGTTGCGCCAGGCGCAGCCGCTGGTGTTGGCACACGTCGAACTCGACCTGCGCAACCGTGGCGACCGGCATCGCTTCGGCCTCGTCGCCGAGCCACCGCGCGAGCTGGCGACGCGGCTCGACGTGCGCGGCGACTTTCGCGGCGAAGACCTCGCGGAAGTCGAGACGTGGAAGGGCGAAGCCTACACTGAACTCGACTACGCGGATCTCGCCGCCTGGCGGCAGTGGATCGATTATCCGATAGAGCTGCCGCGCGGCAATGGTGGGCTGCGCCTGTGGCTCGACTTCGATCGGCAGGCATTGACCGGCGCGACGGCCGACGTGCGTCTGCGCAACACGGCGCTGCGCCTGGCACCGAACCTGCCGATGCTTGAGCTTGCAGACCTCTCCGGCCGGATCGGCGGCCGGCGCCTGGAAGACGGGTTCGTGTTTCACACGCGTCACCTCGACCTCGCGACGCGCGGGGGAATTCGCATCGATGCCGCGGACACGGACCTGCGCTGGCACCCGGCTTCGGACTCCCGGGCGGCGAGCGGCGAAGCGAGTGCCAACGCCCTCGACCTCGGTGCCCTTTCGGCGCTCGCTGCGTATTTTCCGCTCGCCGACGGGGCGCGCGACGCGCTCGCAGCGTACGAACCGGGCGGCCGCGTGCGCGATGCGCGCGCCACCTGGACCGGCACGCAGGACGCGCTGGCTGCCTACAGCGTCAAGGCGCGCTTCGAGGACTTGAGCCTGAAGGCGCATGGCCGCGTGCCGGGCTTTGCCGGCATCGACGGTCGCATCGAGGCCGACCAGCATGGCGGCCTGCTCGAACTGGCGACGCGTGCGGGCGCACTGGAACTGCCGGCCGTGTTCGAGCAACCGACGCTTCCGCTTGCCGTGCTCGATGCCACGCTGGACTGGAACGTCAGCGACAGCGGACTCGATGTGCGCCTGATCAGCGCCAAGTTCCAGAACGACGACGCTGCCGGCGAAGCCAGCGGCCGCTATCTGAACAAAGGCAGCGGCCCCGGCGAAATCGACCTGGCCGCCAAGCTGACGCGCGCCAGCGGCGGCGCGGTGTGGCGGTACATGCCGCTCGTGGTCGGCGCGGATGTGCGCGCCTGGTTGCACGAGTCCCTAGAGGGCGGTGCGGCGACCGCGACGCTGCGGCTCAAAGGCGACCTCGATCGCTTTCCCTTCAAGGATGGCTCGGGCACTTTTGAAGTGAAGGGTTCCTTCCAGGGCGTCAACCTGCGCTATGCGGCGGACTGGCCGGCCATCCAGGACGTGACGGGCGACTTGCTGTTCGCCGGCCCGCGCATGCTGATCCAGGCCCGGCAAGCGAAAACGTGGGATGTTCAACTGGCCGATGTCAGCGCGGAAATCGGCGACCTCGGCGCCACGGATGTGCTGCTGGCCATCAACGGCGGCGCGCACGGGCCGACTGCGGATTTCCTGCGTTTCATCGATGCCAGCCCGGTCTCGGGGTACATCGACCACGTCACCGACGACATGAAGGGCAGCGGCGGTGGCCAGTTGCACTTGCGGCTCGATCTGCCGCTTGGCCATTTGAGCGACACGCGCGTCGACGGACGATATCGCTTCGTTGCCAACGCGCTGACCTACGACGCCGACCTGCCGCCGATCACCGACATCAATGGCGAGCTGCATTTCACGGACGAGCGCGTGGAGGCGAAGAAGATCCGCGCCGTTACGCTGGGAGCGCCGATGACGCTCGATGTTGCCACCGAGGACGGCCGCGTCAAGTTGCGCGCAAACGGCAGCATGAGCGTGGCCGCGCTGCGCCAGCACTACGGCTGGCCGGTGTTCGACGACCTGGCGGGCAGCGCGCCGTGGCTGTGCACCATCGACGCAAAGAAACGCGCCGCCGACATCCGCTTCGAGTCGTCGCTGCTCGGCGTTTCTTCGAGTCTGCCCGACCCGTTCAACAAGACGGCAGGCGATGCGTTGCCGCTCGTATTCGAGCGCAAACCGGCAGCGGAGCCGGCTGCTTCCCGGGACAAAGGGCGGCGCCCGGCGGCAGTGGTGCCGGCGAACCGCGATCAGACCGACGTTACGCTGGGCAGCGCCGTGCGCGCGCAACTGCTGCGCCGGCGCGGGGATGGCGCAGCCACGATCGAGCAGGGGCTGGTGGCTGTCAATCGTCCCGATGCCCGCCTGCCCGACAGCGGGATTCTGGTGGCAGTGCAGTCGAAGCGCCTCGACCTCGATTACTGGCGCCGGCTTGCCGGCAAGACGGGCGCTGGCGGCCTGCCTGTCAGCCAGTTCGACGTACGGGCCGACGAATTGCGCATCTTCGGCCGCTCCATGCACGCACTGGAATTGACGGGGCGCATGGAAGCCACCGACTGGAAGATGGACATCAAGAGTCAGGAGGCGATCGGCAAGGTCGAATGGACCAACCGCAACGGCGCCGATCGCTTCTCGGCACGGCTGGCGCGCCTCGACATCGCCGACACTGGCGGCAGCGCGGCGCAGCTGAGTGCGGAGCCCACCGAGCACCTGCCCGCAGTGGATCTCGCCGTCGACCAGTTCCTTCTGCACGGCCGCGACATGGGGCAACTCAAGGTCAATGCGGAGAATGCCGCAGGCGTGTGGAGCGCCCAGTTCCACATCCGCAATGACGACGGCAGCGCCGACGGCACCGGTCGCTGGCAACTGGCCCAGGCGGCGGCGCCCGCCAGCACGGGCATCGATTTCACTCTGAAGGTTGCCAACATCGAGGGCATGCTGGGCCGCCTGGGCTATCCGGAGGCGGTCAGGCGCGGCAGCGCCGACCTTGTCGGCACGCTGGCGTGGACCGGTGCGCCGACTGCGATCGATTATCCGAGCCTGAGCGGCAAGCTCAAGCTGGAAGCCTCCCAGGGCCAGTTCAAGAGACTCGACCCGGGCGTGGGGCGGCTCTTGGGCATACTGAGCCTGCAGTCGCTACCGCGCCGGGTCTCGCTCGATTTTCGCGACATCTTCAGCGAAGGGTTCGCTTTCGACAGCATCGACGGCAAGGTGGGGGTCAACCGCGGCATCATGGACACCAGCGATTTCGTCATCAGCGGTCCGGCCGCCAAGGTGCTGATGAACGGAACCATCGACCTCGTGCACGAATCGCAGGACTTGAAGGTGCGGGTGCAGCCGACCCTGGGCGAGACGGTCGCGACCGGGGCGCTGCTCGTGAACCCGGTCGTGGGCGCCACGGCCTGGTTGATGAACAAGGTGTTCGGCAACCCGCTCGACAAGGTGTTTGCATTCGATTATTCGGTGACCGGCTCCTGGGTCAATCCCAAGGTCGAGCGCGTGGCCGTTCAGGGCCCCGGAATTCCGCGCTTGCCGGGAGATGTGAATTCACCATGAAGATCGCATCGGTACAGATGATTTCCGGCCCCGAGGTCGGCCCCAACCTCGCGACAGCGGCGCGGCTGGTAGCCGAGGCGGCGGCAACCGGGGCACGCCTCGTGGCGCTGCCGGAGTACTTTCCGCTGATCGGCGCTACGGATGAAGCCCGGATCGATGCGCGCGAGGCGCCCGGCCACGGGCCGATGCAGGACTTCCTGTCCGAGACGGCCAGGAAGCACGGCATCTGGCTCGTCGGCGGCTCGATCCCGCTGACCGCGCGCGATCCGGCGAAGCTCCTCAACTCCTGCCTCGTCTTCGATGACCAGGGCCGCCAGGTGGCGCGCTACGACAAGATCCATCTGTTCGGTTTCACCAAGGGCGAAGAACATTACGACGAGGCCGCGACGATCGAGCCCGGCGACGCCGTCGTCGCCTTCGACACGCCGGTCGGCCGCATCGGCCTTGCGATCTGCTACGACCTGCGCTTTCCGGAACTCTTTCGCGCCATGGGCGCTGTCGATCTGCTCGTGCTGCCGGCGGCCTTCACCGACACGACCGGCAAGGCGCACTGGGAAATCCTGTTGCGCTCGCGCGCGGTCGAGAATCAGTGCTACGTCCTCGCTTCCGCTCAGGGCGGCCGGCATCCGACCGGGCGCATGACCCATGGCAACAGCATGATCATCGATCCGTGGGGAGAAATCCTCGCGCGCCTGGACAAGGGCGACGGCGTGATTGCGGCGGAACTCGACCGCGCGCGCATTGCCGAAGTCAGAACCAGCCTGCCCGCACTCCAACACAGGAAGCTATGAACGACCATTACCGCACTGCCGAACAGACCCTACTCGCGCCTTACGACCTGACGCCGGGCAAGCTCGCCACCGTTTTCGGCGAACTGTTCGGTCATCGCGTGGACCACGCCGATCTCTATTTCCAGTATGCGCGCGCCGAGGCGTGGAGCCTGGAAGAAGGGATCGTGAAGTCGGGCAGCTACAACATCGACCAGGGCGTCGGTGTACGCGCCGTTGCCGGCGAGAAGACAGCCTTCGCCTACTCCGACGAGATCAGCCTGCCAGCGTTGCAGGGCGCGGCGCAAGCCACGCGGGCGATCGCGGCAGCCGGCGCGATCGGCTCGATACCTGCGCTCGCGCGACGCGACGCGTCGCAGCTCTACATTCCGCATGATCCGATCGCGTCGCTTGCCGATGCCGAGAAGGTCCGGCTGCTCGAACGCCTGGAGCGGTTTGCGCGCGCGCTCGATCCGCGCGTCGCCGAAGTGATGGCGCATGTGGCCGGCACCTGGGAAGTCGTGCTGGTGGCGCGTTCCGACGGTCATCTGGCCGCCGACGTTCGGCCGCTGGTGCGCGTCTCGATCACCGTCATCATGGTCCAGGACGGCCGGCGCGAGCAGGGTTATGCGGGCGGCGGGGGACGTTACGACTACGGCTACTTCACGGACGACAGGCTGCGCGAATATGCGCGCGATGCCGTGCACCAGGCCTCGGTCAATCTCGCCGCGAAGCCGGCGCCGGCGGGCGCCATGACTGTCGTGCTCGGCCCCGGCTGGCCGGGTATCCTGCTGCATGAGGCCATCGGCCACGGCCTCGAGGGAGACTTCAACCGCAAGGGCAGTTCGGCCTTCTCCGGCCGGATCGGCCAGCGCGTCGCCGCCAGGGGCGTGACCGTGGTCGACGACGGCACGATCCCGGATCGCCGCGGTTCGCTGTCGATCGACGACGAAGGCAATCCCACGCGCCGCACGGTGCTGATCGAGGACGGCATCCTGCGCGGTTACCTGCAGGACAGCCTCAACGCCAGGCTGATGGGCGTCGAGCCCACCGGCAACGGCAGGCGCGAATCGTTCGCACATCTGCCGATCCCGCGTATGACCAACACCTACATGCTGAACGGCGACAAGTCGCCCGAGGAAATCATCGCTTCGGTGAAGAAGGGCCTTTATGCGGCCAACTTCGGCGGCGGCCAGGTGGATATCACAAGCGGCAAGTTCGTCTTCTCGACCGCCGAGGCCTATCTGATCGAGGATGGCAGGATCACCACGCCGGTCAAGGGCGCCACCCTGATCGGCAACGGCCCCGACGTGCTGACGCGCGTGGCCATGATCGGCAACGACATGCGCCTGGACACCGGCGTCGGCACGTGCGGCAAGGAAGGGCAGAGCGTGCCGGTCGGCGTCGGCCAGCCGACGGTGCGCATCGACGGACTGACCGTGGGCGGCACAGGGCACTGAGCGCTGCCCGCGCATCGTCGTTGGCATAGAATCGGCTGCGGGAGGAGTGGCCGCCGCTGATCCGGTCCCCGGGGGCGGCCGATAGTGCATTCCATGTCGCTGCGCTCGCTGTCCAGCCTGCAAACGCGTCTGACCCTGCTTGTGGTCGGTGTGCTGCTCATTACTCTGTGGACGCTCGCGTTCATCATCGAGCGGGATCAGCAGCGAAAGCTCACGACCCTGCTTGCGGGGCAGCAAAGCGCCACCGCCCGCTACGTGGCCGATGACATCGACAACAAGATCGGCTTCCGCCTGGGTGGCCTGAACAGGATTGCCAACAAGTTTCCGACGGAGATCCTCGAGTCCAGGGAAGCCCTGACCGCTTTCCTGGTCGACCGGCGCGCCATCTACAACCTGTTCGATCTGGGCCTCATCATCGTCAAGCCCGACCTGTCGGGCGCCTTCGGCGACTATCCACCGATGCCGGGGCGGCTCGATACGCCCTACCGTCTGTCGCCGTTCCAGGAAGTTGCCGAAACCGGCCAGCCCGCAATCGGCCCGCCGCGCATCGGCCGCTTCAGCCAGCGTCCGGTGGTGGTCATGGCAGTCCCGGCGAGGGATCGTAACGGGCGGCTGGCGGCCATCATTGCCGGTGTCACGACGGTAGACGCCACCAACTTCGTCGATCTGGTGACACGCTCCCCGCAGGACACCAGGGGCCGATTCGAAGTGGTAGCGCCCAGGGACGGGCTCGCGATCGTTGGTGCCAGCCCCGGCGTGCAGCTCAAACCGCTGCCGCCGCCCGGTCAGGACCTCATGCACGACCGTTTCATGGGCGGCTTCGAGGGTTCGGGCATTCGCGTGAATGCCGACGGCACCGAGGAACTGGTGTCGGCGCATCGCGTACGTTCGGCGGGTTGGTACGTCGTCGCCCGGCTGCCGGCCGACGAGGCCTACGCGCCAGTGCGCGAGATGCGCATGCTAGTTGTTGGCGGCTCGGTGCTGCTGTCGGTCCTCGTCGGTGCCCTGGCGGCGTTGTTCCTGCGCGGCGCGCTGAGGCCGCTCAAGCGCGCCGCGGCGACGTTCGACGACATCTCCCAGGGACGCGCGCCCCTGCACGCGCTGCCCGTCAGCGGCCACGACGAGGTGGCGCGGCTTGTGGAGAGCTTCAACCGGCTGCAGGAACGCCTGTCCACGGAAACCGTTGCGCTCGAGGAATCCGAGGCGCGCTATCGCCAGTTCGTCGACGACCTGCCGCTTGGCGTCATGATCCTGCAGTCGGGTGCCGTCGCGTTCGTGAATCCGGCGCTGGAGGCGCTGATCGGCTATTCCAGGGACGAGTTGCTCGGGAAATCCTTTCTGCCGTTCCTGGTCGAGGAGGATCGCGAGCGCGCCGCGGAGACGCACATGCGCCGCATGCGCGGCGAAACCCTGCCCGCGATGCTCGAGTACCGGGTCATCACGCGCAGCGGCGAAGTCCGCCACTGGCGACTCGCCACGCGCACCATCGACTGGCATGGCCCGGCTGCGCACTCGGTTGTGACCGACGTCACGGAACTCAAGCGTGCCGAGGAAAAACTGGAACGCAGCGCGCACTTCGACGCGCTGACCGGCGTGCCGAACCGCGTGCTGTTGGCCGACCGCCTGCAGCAGGCGCTGGTGCAGACCAGCCGCAGCGGCCGGCTGATGGCTGTCTGCTATCTCGACCTCGACGGCTTCAAGCCGATCAACGACACGTGGGGCCATGAAGCGGGCGACCGCCTGCTCGTCGAAATGGCCGAGCGCCTCAAGGCTTGCCTGCGCGGCGGCGATACCGTGGCGCGGCTGGGCGGCGACGAGTTCGTCCTGCTGCTGCTCGACCTGGAGCGTGTCGGCGAATGCGACGCGGCGCTGCAGCGCGTGCTCGATGCGGTCGCGCTGCCGGCGCAGATCGATGGCAGCGAAGTCACGATCTCCGCCAGCATTGGCGTCAGCATCTATCCGTTCGATGGCGACGATCCCGACACCCTGCTCCGGCAGGCCGATCACGCGATGTATGTCGCCAAGGAAAGCGGCCGCAACCGCTACTGCAAGTTCGAGGGGCAGCACGCCGCGAAAGGCGTCGCGCCCGGCCAGGCTCAGACCTTGCGCTAGAATCCCCGGCTCTTTTCCGCCGCACCGGGTCTGCCAATGAAGCACATCGTCGACGACGTCCGCATCAGGGAAATCAAGGAACTCTCGCCGCCAGCGCACTTGCTGCGCGAATTCCCCGCCACCGAGCCTGCGGCGACGGTGACCTTCGAGGCTCGTGCCGCGATCCACCGCATCCTGCACGGCTCTGACGACCGCCTGCTCGTGATCGTTGGTCCGTGCTCGATCCACGACTACGCCGCCGCGATGGAGTACGCGCGGCGCCTCGATGCCGAGCGGCAGCGTCTGGCCGCCGAGCTCATGATCGTCATGCGCGTGTATTTCGAAAAGCCGCGCACGACGGTCGGCTGGAAGGGGCTGATCAACGACCCGCGCCTCGACGGCAGCTACAGGATCAACGAGGGCCTGCGCATCGCGCGCAAGCTCCTGTGGGAGATCAACGAGCTCGGCTTGTCGTGCGCGACCGAATTCCTCGACACCATCACGCCGCAGTACACGGCCGACCTGATCGCGTGGGGCGCCATTGGTGCGCGCACCACCGAATCGCAGGTGCATCGCGAACTGGCCTCGGGCCTCTCCTGCGCCGTCGGTTTCAAGAACGGCACCGATGGCAACATTCGCATTGCGGTGGACGCCATCAAGGCCGCAGCGGCCACGCACCATTTCCTGTCGGTCACCAAGGCAGGCCACTCGGCCATCGTGTCGACCAACGGCAACGAGGACTGCCACGTCATCCTGCGCGGCGGCAAGCATCCGAATTTTGATGCCGCCAGCGTCGAAGCGGCCTGCAGCGAACTCGGCAAGTCGGGCCTGGCGGCGCGCCTCATGGTCGACTTTTCGCACGCCAACAGCCGCAAGGACTACAAGAAGCAGATCGAGGTCGCCACTGATGTCGCCGGCCAGCTCGCCGGGGGCGAAGACCGCATTTTCGGCGTGATGATCGAATCGCACGTCAATGAGGGACGGCAGGACCTAAAGCCGGGGATACCGCTGGCGTATGGCGTCTCGATCACCGACGCCTGCATCGGCTGGGACGACACGGTGGCGGTGCTCGACCAGCTTGCGGAAGCTGTCAGGAAGCGGCGCCTGACGCTGGCAGAGCGCTGAAGCGCATGGACACGGCGAGGCCCGCGCCGTCGGGTCCCGTGTCGAGGCTGATCGCGGCGCCGTGACGCTCGGCGATGCGAATTTCAGGCTTGTGGTGCAACCAGGTCGTACCGGGGCCGTGGCTCGTCAATGCGCGTCACCCGCCTGGAGCATCAGGCGCGCCAGTTCGGCCGCCGAGTGGATGTCGAGCTTGTCCATCAGGTGCAGGCGATGGACCTGCACCGTGCGCTCGCTGATGTCGAGCCGCTGGCCGATCACCTTGTTGGGCAGGCCCTCGGCGACGAGGCGGGCGACTTCGAGTTCGCGTGGCGACAGCTTGTCGAGGCGGGTCGCCAGCGCCTGGCGCGCCTCGCTCTCGCCGCGCGACGCCAAGTCCTGACGCACCGCCTGCGCGACGGCATCGAGCAAGACCTGGTCCTTGAACGGCTTCTCGATGAAATCGGCCGCACCATGCTTCATTGCCTGCACGGCCATCGAGACGTCCGCGTGGCCGGTGAGGAAGATCACCGGCAGGTGGATGTCGCGCGCCTTGAGTTCGCGCTGCAGTTCGAGACCGCTCATCAGCGGCATGCGGATGTCGAGGAGCAGGCAGCCGGGCGGCGCCGGCGTCTGCCAAGCGGCGAGGAAAGCCTCGGCGGAATCGTGCGCGGCGACGCGCCAGCCGGCAGATTCGAGCAGGAAGGCGAGCGCCCGACGCAACGAGGCATCGTCATCCACGACATGGATCAGGTGATTCTCGTTCATGCGGCACCGTCGGGCAGGGTGAAATGGAATACCAGGCCCGGCGAGGGCTCGCGCGGCTGCGCGCTCAGATGGCCCCCATGGGCTTCGATGATGCTCTTGCAGATGGCCAGGCCGAGGCCGAGGCCGTCAGGCTTCGTCGTGAAGAAAGGATCGAACAGACGCGCCAGCGTTTCGGCCGACACACCCGGGCCGCGGTCGGCGACATCGATCGCCAATGCACCGTCACGGCGGGCAATGACTACGGTGATGACGCGCCGTTCCCACGGCAGTTCGCTGCTGGCGTCGGCGGCGTTCTTGAGCAGGTTGAGCAACACCTGCTGCAGTTGCAGGTGGTCGGCCTCCACCGTCGTGTTCGCCGGCAGCCGGTTGTCGATCAGCACCGGCGGCAGTTCCGGCAACATCGCCGAGAACATGCCGACCGCTTCGCGCACCGTTTCCGCCAGCGGCTTCGATTCGCGCGTGGCGATACGCTTCCTGGCGAAGGCGCGCACGCGGCGGATGACGCCGCTGGCCCGCTCGGTCTGGGCAACGATCTCGCGGTTGGCATGCGCAACCAATTCGCAATTGATTTCCCCCGCGGCGCAGTGGCGTTCCAGCCCCTGCGCGTAGGTGGCGATGGTCGTGAGCGGCTGGTTGAGTTCGTGCGCAAGCGTGCCCGACATCTCGCCGAGGATCGACAGCCGGGCCATGTGCTCGGACTCGCGCTGCAATTCCTGCGCTCGGGCCTGGGCGGCACGCAGTTCGGCGGTGCGCCGCGACACCAGGTATTCGACGCGCACGACGTGAACGACAATGCCGGCCAGCAACGCCAGCACGACGAGAATGGTGGTGCGATAGCGTTTTGCCAGGCCCTCGATGGTCGAGGTGCGCAGGTGCGCATAGGGACCGATCATGAGTTCCTGGAAGAGTTCGTGCACGCTCTGGTAGTCGGCCGGCACGTCCCACGCGACGCCGTCTTCGGACGGCGGCAGCGAGAGCAGGGCGACCGTAACCGCGCGCGCGAGTTCGCGGTCGACGGTGCTTGTGGCCGCGAACGGCCAGTCCGGATACAGCGGCGTCGACGTCATGCAGGCGAAGCCCGGTTGCGGCCTGGGCGCGAGCACGCGAAAGTCCGTGATGCTGAT
>DATJQH010000157.1:0-10236 GCA_035505955.1 Rhodocyclaceae bacterium | reverse complement strand
CGATTGTTGGAGTTTTGCCAAATGCATGCAATGGTCCAAACGGCCTAAGACCATGCCCCGGATGCTGCGGCAACGCGGGTCACTTGGCAGGGGCGGCCGGATTCCCGGCCGGTGCGACCTGGCCTTCCGCGATCGGCTGTTGTTGCAGCGATTTCTTCCACACCCTGCGCGCGACGATGCCGAGGACGAGCGCGACGATGCCGATCGGCAGGTTGATGATCCCTGCGGCGATCATGAAGCCCGTCGCCTTGCCGTGGTTCCCCGTCGAGACGAAACGCATGACCATGCTGTACAGGACGATGATGCCTGCGAACAGGATGAGCGGGAGCGGCCCCGCGCCCATGCTGGCAATCCACAGGAGCAGGCCGGCAATACCGATGGCATAGACGAGGGCGACCACGAACATTGCCTGCATCAGGTTGCGGACGTTGTCCGGCGGCGCCGCCGGACCGGCCGTGCCTGCGTCGGCGGCCGGCACGCCATCGGGGCCGGCGCGCAGGTACTCGCGGTGCAGCCAGTAGGCGAGGGCGAGGCCCAGTCCCAGGCCGACGAGAGAAATGAGCAGGGCCACGATTCCGAATCCCGTGCTGTCCATGTCCGAGCGCATCAGCATGGGAAAAACCGCGACCGACGCGATCAGGCCCACGGCGATGCCCGGCACGAACGAGGCAACGGCGCCGCCGACGGCCCAGGCAGCGGCGTTCTTGCCCACGGTGCGCGCGGAACGATAGAACCAGACAGCCACGACGATTGCCGCAATCAGTTGAAGCATGATGTGATGACCTCCTGTCTTGCGTCGATGGACACGTGCGTTGCCCGCGACGGCGGCGCGCCGTCGGTCAATCGGCGGCGCCGGCCGGACTCCCGGCCGGTGCGCCTTGGCCTTCCGCGCTGGCTTGTCGTGCCAGCGACTTCTTCCACGCCCTGCGCGCGACGATGCCGGTGACGAGGGCGACGATGCCGATCGGCAGGTTGATGATGCCCGCCGCGATCATGAAGCCCGTCGCCTTGCCGTGATTCCTGGCCAACGCATGACGTATGGCGACGATGTACAACACGACGACACCCGCGAACAGGATGAGGGGAATCGGCCGGGCACCCCATTCGAGCATCATGGCGAGCATCACGGCATCGCCGATGACGTAGAGCAGGGCGACGGAGACGATCGCGAGCAGTGTGCCGGGAAATCCTGGCGCGCGCAGATACTTGCTGTAGATCGCGTACCAGACGGCGAGTCCGAGCGCGACGCCGATGATTCCGGCCAGGAACCCGGCGACGATGAAACCAGGCAAGCCGTCCGGGTCCAGCAGATAGCCGAGCCCCCATCGGACCCAGCGATACGCGACGAGGTTCCACAGGATGCAGACCGTGAGGCAGACGAGGATCGCCGTCATCAGGTGCCCGATTCGGAACGCGGAGGTCGATGGCGCGGCTCCGCCGCTGTCGACAACTTGCATGCGGTAGCGCCGGAACGCGAATCCCGCGCCCAGCGCGACGCCGATGCCGTCAAACGCCAGTGTCAGGACAAACGGGGGAACTTCCTCGAGTATCGTCCACAAGGTCATGGTCATCGGGTCAAGGAACAGGCGCCATACGACGTTCGGCGTCAGGCAGGCCAGGAATCCACGCGCGGCCCAAGCCACCGCATTTCTTCCTTCGGCCCGCGCCATGCGATAGAACCAGATTCCGGCAACGAGTGCGGCAATCAGGTACTCCTGGTCAAAATAGAAGCGATACGCGTGGAAGCTGAGTCCCATTTCGAGGCGACCTCCCGAGTTGTGCCGACAGCTGCCTCTTCTTCTTGGGGTCGCCGACGGTGTAGTGGCTGCGGGGGCACCGTGTCGGTATGTGGCAGAGGCAGTTCAGTCCTCATTAGACGACCAAACGCCGAAAGTGACAAGAGCATCACCGGGCCCGGCCTTGGCACTCGACTAGAGTCGTCTGGCGACTGCGCGGACGACCGCAAGCAGGCCGACGAGGATGATGCCGAGCATCAGCGCGTCGAGCCACTCGAATGGCGCGTGCGGAATTGACGAGATGGGCGGCAGCGCGCCCGCAGGCGGTGGCGCGAGCACATGAGCGGCACGCGCGAAACCGCCGATGGCGTACTCGCCCGCGATGGCAACGCCGCCGATCGCTGCGTACCAGGCGTTGGCAAGGCCGCCGATTGCAACGACGCCGAACGCGAAGCCGCCGATCGCCAGCAGACCGATTGTCAAGCCGCCGATCGGCATCAGTCCAAGGGCGACGCCGCCGAGGCTGACGCCGCCGACCGCGAAACCGCCGCACGAGAGCAGCACGCCGAACGCGACGTCGCCGATGGCGATCCAGCCGGTAGCAACGCCGCGCCGTTTGCCATCCCCATCTGTAGTGCCGATGGCGACATGCACCAGAGGCAGCCCAAGGAAGCGCGTGTCGGATCGGAATTCCATCGCTGTCCCTCCCTTTCTATGCCGGCCCGCAGTCAGTTCCGATGGTACGCCGTGTTAGATGACGCCGAGCAGCCCGAGGGCGGCGCCGAGGGCGATCCACCAGAGCGGATTCCAGGGCAGCCGCAGGACGAGCGGGATGGTGGCGGCGGTGACGGCGAGCGTGGTCCACGAGCCGCTGGCAGTCGTCGCCGTGACCGCGATCAGCCCGCCGCCGGCGAGGACGAGGCCGGCGGCGAGCGGGCCGATCACGGCCTGGATGTGCGTGCGCCAGGCAGCGTCGGCGTGGGTTTGCCACCAGCGGTAGAAGCCGTACATCAGCACGGCCGGCGGCACGCAGAAGGCGACGGTGACGGCGAGGAAGCCGGGAATGCCGGCGAGCTGCAGGCCGATCAGGCTGACGACCAGGATGTTGGGGCCGGGCGCGGCCTGGGCGATGGCGAACAGTTCGGTGAACGTTGCGTCGGTGAGCCAGTGGTTCTGCTCGACGACGATGCGGTGCATCTCCGGCAGCGTCGCATTGCCGCCGCCGAAGGCGACCAGCGAAAGGAGCGCGAAGCGCAGCGTGAGTTCGGCGAGTGTGGGCATCAGCGTCGCCTCGCCGCGAATTCGAGCGCGATGCCGAACGTCAGCACGACCGCGACGACGGGCAGCAGCGAGAGCCGCAGCACGCCGACCGCGATGACGATGGCGAGCGCGATGGCCAGCGCGAGCGGCCGCCGCTTGTACACGTAGAGCATCTTCAGCCCGGTGGCGATGATCAGGCCGGCGCCGACGGCGATGATGCCGCGCAGCACGGCATGCACCACCGGCTGGTCGCCGAAGCGCAGATAGGCGAGGCCGAGCATGAGCACGATGACCATGGGAAACAGCATCATGCCCAGCGGGGCGACGATGGCGCCGCGCCAGCCCTGGAACTTCTGGCCGACGCATACGGAGAGATTCATCACGTTGGGGCCGGGCATCACTTGGCCGAGGCCGAGCAGGGCGGCGAACTCCTCGGGCTCGAGCCAATGGTAGCGCTCGACGATGTAGCGTCGCGCCCAGGGCATGACGCCGCCGAAGCCGGACAGGCCGATCAGGCAGAAACCGCGGAACAGCTCGCCGAGCGAGACTGCGGTGGGCGCTCGGCCGGGCGTCATGGCGCGCTCAGCGGGAAGCGGTGAACCCGGAAGCCTGGTACATCGCCTGGATGGCTTCCTTGCCCAGGCGCCGTTCCATTTCCTGATGCACGGGCAGCACCGCCTTCTTCAACTCCAGGCGTTCGGCGGCGGTCGGCTCGTAGATCGAGGTGCGACCCGAGGCGAGGATATTCTTCCTGGCCTCTTCCTCCTCGGCGGCGCCGAGCGCATTGGCGTAGGTGGTGGCGTCGGCGACGGCCGATTCGAGCACCGTGCGGATGTCCGGCGGCAGCGACTCCCAGAACTTCTTGTTGGCGATGACCGCATAGGCCTGGTGCGTATCGTGGATCAACGTCACCCACTTCTGCACTTCGTAGAACTTCTGCGTCCACACGTTCGACAGCACCGTCTGCGAGCCGTCCACGACGCCGGTCTGCAGGGCCTGGTAGACCTCGGAGAACGCCAGCGTCTGCGGAATGGCGCCGAGCGCGCGCATCTCGGCCTCGATCACCTTCGAGGAGTTGACGCGGATCTTCATGCCCTTGTAATCGGCGAGCCCGTGCAGCGGCTTGTTCGCCGTCGCCACGCGAAAGCCCGCATCCCAGAAGGCCAGGCCCTTGATGCCACGCGTTTCGAGCTTCTTCAGCAGGCTCTGGCCGAGCGGCCCGTTGGCGACGCGGTTGAACGAGGCGATGTCGGGCGTGATGAACGGCAGGTCGAAGATCTCGAATTCCTTGACGCCGAGCGGGCCGAACTTGGAGATCGACGGTGCCAGCATCTGCACGGCGCCGACCTGCAGCGCCTCGAGTTCCTCCTTGTCCTTGAACAGCATGCTGTTGGGATAGACGTCGACATGGACGCGGCCCTGCGTGCGTTCCTCGGCGAACTTCTTGAAGCGCAGCGCGCCCTGGCCCTTCGGCGTGTCCGGCGCCGCGACGTGGCTGAACTTGATGACGATGGGCGCGGTGTCGGCCGCGGCCGCTTGCATTGCCGCCAGCGCGGCGATGGCCAGGAAAGTCACGACTCGCATTACCGTCCTCCATGCATGGGATTGCGCCGGCACCAGCTTAAACCAAACAGGCGGCAAGTCGTCGCGCCGACCCTTGCCGGGCGGCGCATGAACCGGGATAATTGCGGCTTTGCATCAATTCGCGGGCGCACCTTGTTGGGCTGTTCCCCAAAATTTTCCCGCTAACGAATCTGTGAGGAACCGATGGCTGCTGTGATGCCTGCGCCAGCCCAGACGAGGCTATTCCTGTCCGGCAACGAGGCGGTCGCGCGCGCCGTCTGGGAGTCTGGTTGCCGCGTAGCCGCGGCCTATCCCGGCACGCCGTCCACCGAAATGCTGGAGGAGATCTCGGGTTACCCCGACATCTACGCCGAATGGTCGGTGAACGAGAAAGTCTCGCTGGAAGTGGCGATCGGCGCCGCCTACGCCGGCTCGCGGGCCTTCTGCGCCATGAAGCACGTCGGAATGAACGTCGCGTCCGATGCGTTGATGACGCTGACGCTGACCGGCGTGATCGGCGGCCTGGTGATCGCCATCGCCGACGACGTTGGCCTCTCGTCGTCGCAGAACGAACAGGATTCCCGTTACTGGGGCCGCTTCGCACACCTGCCTGTTTTCGAGCCGGCGGATTCGCAGGAAGCCTACGAGATGACCAAGGCGGCCTTCGATCTTTCCGAGCGCTTCCAGTGCCCGGTGATCCTGCGGCTCACCACGCGCATCTGCCACGTCAAGGCGCTGGCCACGGTCGGCGAGCGCAGCGAACACGCCGCCGCCGGTTTCAAGAAGGACGTCGCGCGCTGGGTGATGACGCCCGCGGGCGCGGTGCGCCGCATTCCGCTGATGTTCGAGCGCGAGCAGGCGCTGCGGGCGGAAGCGGAGGCATCGGCGCTGAATTTCGTCGATGCCGGCACGGATGCGCGCGTCGGCTTCGTCACCTCCGGCCCGGCCTACATGCACGTGCGCGAGTCCTTCCCTGATGCGCCCGTGCTGAAGCTTGGTCTGTCCTGCCCGCTGCCGCTGGAGAAGATCCGCGCGTTCGCCGCCACGGTGGACAAGCTGATCGTGGCGGAGGAAGTCGAACCGCTGATCGAAACCGAACTGAAGGCCAACGGCATCGCCTGCGTCGGCAAGGAGATCCTGCCGCGGCAGGGCGAACTGGCGCCGCACGTGCTGAAACCCATCATCGCCAAACTGCTCGGCGAGCCGGCACGCGAAGCGATCGCGCCACCGGCGCAAGTGTTCCCGCGGCCGCCGACCATGTGCGTGGCCTGCCCGCACCTCGGCGTCTATTACACGCTGTCGCAGCTGAAGAACATTACCATCGCCGGCGACATCGGCTGCTACACGCTGGGCGCCGGCCATCCATGGAATGCGCTCGACACCACGATCTCCATGGGCGCCTCGATGGGCATCGCCATGGGCCTCGACAAGGGGCGCGGCGAAGCGGACAAGGACAAGCGCATCCTTGCCGTGATCGGCGACTCGACCTTCATGCACATGGGCATGCAGGGCCTGCTCGACATCGTGTACAACAAGGGCAACGTCACGGTGCTGATCCTCGACAACCGGGCGGTGGGCATGACCGGCGGCCAGAACAATCCGGGCAACGGCCGCGACATCCATGGCGAGGCCGCGCCGCGTGTCGACTTCGCGAAGCTGGTCGAGTCGCTGGGCGTGAAGCCGGAACGCATCCACGTGGTCGATCCGTATCTCCTGCCGGTGCTGTTCAAGACCCTGCGCGACGAAATCAAGGTGCCCGAGGTTTCGGTGATCATCACCAACCAGCCCTGCGTGCTCGTCGACGACTACAAGAAGCAGCAGCCGTTCGAGGTGATCGACGACAAGTGCACCGGCTGCGGCAACTGCGTCGAGGTCGGCTGCCCGGCGATCCACGTCATGCGCCGGGAGAAGGCAGTCAAGCCTTCGGGCAAGGAAGTCGAACTGCAGTTCGTGCAGATCGAGACGGCGGCGTGCACCGGCTGCGGCCTGTGCGTGCAGCCCTGCGCGCCCGATGCCATCGTCAAGGTGGCGCCCGGCGCGCCGGTGGGCATTCTGAAGAGGCATTGATGGAACGCGATGTAACCAACATTCTCGTCGTCGGCATCGGCGGCCAGGGCGTGATGACGGCGACGGAGATCCTTGCCGAGGCCGCGATCGCGCTCGGCTTCGACGCCAAGAAGACCGAAGTCGCCGGCATGGCGCAGCGTGGCGGCGTCGTTTCGTCGCACCTGCGTTTCGGCCCGCGCGTGCTGTCGCCGCAGATCACCGCGGGCAGCGCCGACCTGCTGCTGGCCTTCGAGGCCGCCGAAGCGCTGCGCTGGTGCCATTACCTCAAGCCCGGCGCGCTGGTGCTGATGAACACGGCGAAGCTGGTGCCGCCGGTGGTGAACATCGGCCTCTACGATTACCCGGCCGATCCGGTGGCCGAGATCCGCGCCCAGGGCCACGACGTGCACGCGTTCGACGCCATGGACATTGCCGTCACGCTGGGCGATGTGCGCCTGGGCAACTCGGTGATGCTCGGCGCTGCCGCCGACCACCTGCCGTTTCCGGCGGAGCAATTGCTCGCCGCCATCGTCAAACGCTTCGCGAGCAGGAAGCCGCAACTCGTCGACCTCAACCGCCGCGCCTTCGAGGCCGGCCGTGCCGCGGATGCCGCGGCGGGACACAAGGAGAAACAAGCAGCATGAGCGCCAAGATCATCGATGGCAACGCCCTTTCCGCCAGCATCCGCAGCCACCTGGCCGAACGCGCCACCGCGCTGAAAGTCAGCCGCGGTGTGACGCCGTGCCTGGCGGTGATCCTGGTCGGCGAGGATCCGGCCTCGCAGGTGTACGTGCGCAACAAGGTCGCGGGCTGCGAGAAGGCCGGCTTCCGCTCGATCAAGGAAACCTACCCGCCCACCGTCGAGCCGATGGTGGTGCTGGCGAAGATCGCCGAACTCAACGCCGATCCTTCGGTGCACGGCATCCTGGTGCAACTGCCGCTGCCGAAGCAGTTCGATGCCGAAGCCGTGCTCGAAGCGATCTCGCCGGAAAAGGATGTCGACGGTTTCCACGCCGAGAACGTCGGCGCGCTGATGCAGGGCAACCCGCGCTTCATCCCGTGCACGCCGTACGGCGTCATGAAGATGCTGGAGTCCGAGAACGTCAGGATCGCCGGCGCCGAAGCGGTGGTGGTCGGCCGCAGCAACATCGTCGGCAAGCCGATGGCCATGCTGCTGCTGGCGCAGAGCGCGACGGTGACGATCTGCCATTCGCGCTCGAAGGATCTCGCCTTCCACACCAAGCGCGCCGACATCCTCATTGCGGCGGTCGGCAGGGAGCGCATGATCACCGGTGACATGATCAAGCCCGGCGCGACGGTGATCGACGTCGGCATGAATCGTTTCAGCAGCGGCCCCAACGCCGGCAAGCTGTGCGGCGACGTCGATTTCGAGACGGCCAGGGAAGTGGCCGGCCTGATTTCGCCGGTGCCCGGCGGCGTCGGGCCGATGACCATCACCATGCTGCTGACCAATACGATGGAGTCTGCGGAGAGGGAGCTGAAATGAGCAAACCCGTCGTCGCTCAGGTGGGAATCGTCATGGGTTCGGACTCGGACTGGCCGATCATGAAGGCCTGCGCCGAGACGCTGAAGGAGTTCGGCATCGCCCACGAAGCGAAGGTGCTGTCAGCGCATCGCACGCCGGATGCCGCGCTCGACTATGCGGCGACGGCGCAGTCGCGCGGACTGAAGATCCTGATCGGCGCCGCCGGCGGCGCCGCGCACCTCGCCGGCGTGCTGGCCGCCAAGACCGAGCTGCCGGTGCTGGCGGTGCCGATGCCGTCGAAGCACCTGCAGGGACTCGATTCGCTGCTGGCGATGGTGCAGATGCCGGGCGGCATTCCGGTCGCGACCTTCGCCATCGGCGAAGCCGGCGCCACCAACGCCGCGCTGTTCGCAGTGGCGACGCTGGCGCTGAGCGACGCCGAACTGGCGAAGAAGCTGGCGGCGTTCCGCGCCCGGCAGACGAAGAAGGTCCTGGCGAAAACGCTGCCCGCCGTCTGATGTCCGATGCCATCGAGCGCGATGTCGGGAGCGGCGCGATTGAGCGCGCCGTGGCGCTCCTCTGGCAGGGCGAACTGGTCGCCTTTCCCACCGAGACCGTCTATGGGCTCGGCGCCGACGCCTCGAATCCGGATGCGGTCGCGCGCATCTTCACGGCCAAGGGCCGGCCGGCCGACCATCCGCTGATCGTGCACCTGCCCGACGGCGAGCACCTCGACCAGTGGGCGCAGGACATTCCCGACAAGGCGCACGAACTGGCCAGGGCCTTCTGGCCGGGGCCGCTGACCATGGTGCTGAAGCGCCGGCCGGAAGTGCTCGACGAAGTCACGGGCGGCCAGGACACCGTCGGCCTGCGCGTGCCCGGCCATCCGCTGGCGCTGCAACTGCTGAACAGCTTCGGCGGCGGCCTGGCGGCGCCCTCGGCGAACCGTTTCGGCCACATCAGCCCGACCACCGCGCAGCACGTGCGCGACGAACTCGGCGACACCGTGGCGATGATCCTCGACGGCGGTCCGTGCCAGGTCGGCATCGAGTCGACCATCGTCGATCTCACCGGACCGCAGGCGACCATCCTGCGTCCGGGCATGATCGGCGCCGTGCAGCTCGGCCGCGTGCTGGGCTACATGCCGCACGCAGGCGGCAAGAAGGCGCCGCGCGTGTCGGGGTCGCTCGACGCCCACTACGCGCCGCGCACGCCGCTCGAACTGCTGCGGCCCGACGTCGTGATCTTCGCCGTGCGCGAAGCGTTGGCCGCCAACGAGCGCATCGGCGTCATCGCCCCGATGCCCTGTCCGCTCAGCGACGAGCGCATCGTCTGGCGCGAAATCGCGGGCGATCACAAGGACTTCGCGCACGACATCTATGCGCTGCTGCGCGAGCTCGACGCCATGGATTGCGCGCGCATCGTGGTCCAGGCGCCGCCGCACAGCGAGAACTGGCGCGCCATCAACGACCGTCTGCAACGGGCGGTGGCGGGCTCGGGCGCAAGCTGAGCGCAATTGGCCCGCGGCACTCGCGGTGCGGCGTCCCACCGGGGCTGACTTTGCAGTGGCGACTCGCCGATCAGAAAGGCGGCGGGCAGTCGATGGCGAACGGCGCGCCGGTTTCGGGATGTTCGAATTCGATGCGGCAGGCATGCAGCATCAGGCGCTCTGCCCTGGCGCAGGACGCCGGCGTGCCGTAGAAGTCGTCGCCGAGGATGGGATGCCCCATCGCTTCCATGTGCACGCGCAGCTGGTGCGAACGCCCGGTGACGGGTTCCAGTTCGATGCGCGATACGGCGCGTGCGGTGTCGATGTCGAGCAGGCGATAGCGGGTGCGGCTCGGCCGGCCCGCAGCGTGATCCACTTTCTGCTTCGGGCGGTTGGGCCAGTCGACGCTGATGGGCAGCTCGATCTCGCCCGTGTCGGCAGCCGTCCAGTGCCCGTCGACCAGGGCCTGGTAGCGCTTGTGCACCTTGCGCTCCTGGAACAGGATGCTCAGTTCGCGCTGCGCCCTGGCGCCGCGCCCCATGACGACGATGCCCGAGGTGCCCATGTCCAGGCGATGAACGATCAGGGCGTCGGGGAACTCGTCCTGCACCCGGCGCGACAGGCAGTCTTCCTTGCCCTCGCCGCGCCCCGGCACG
>DATJQH010000156.1:0-12622 GCA_035505955.1 Rhodocyclaceae bacterium | reverse complement strand
CGGTCGGCGCGATCGTCGAAGTTGTGCACTGCGTTCTTGTTCTCGCTGGTGGCGCGTGTATAGCCCTCCGGCACGGCTTCGAACTTGGCGCCGAACTTGACCATGTTGGCGGGCATGTCGAACAGTTTCTTGTCGACCTTTGGCCGCTTGGCGACTTCACGGCCCATGACGTAATCGTCGATGCCTTCGGCGGCGATGCGCGCATGGCCGATCGCGGTGGTCAGCAGAAGCGGCGTGATGGCGTCGCCGCCGACGAAGACGCCGGGCTGGCCCACCGCCTGGAGGTTCTTGTCGACGTTGGCGACGTTCTTCGGGTTCTTGTAGCTGTCCAGGCCGTTCCAGTCGATATACTGGCCGACGGCGCAGACGATCAGGTCGGCAGGGATGTCATATTCCGAGCCCTCCTGGGGCACCATCTTCTTGTTGACCCAGTCGACCTTGATGACGCGCAGGGCGGTGGCCTTGCCATCCGGACCCTTAACCACGGAGACCGGTGCAACACAGGGTTGCAGTTCGACGCCTTCCTGGATGACCGCATCGATTTCATGCTTCGAGGCAGGCATTTCCTGGACGTGGCGGCGATAGGCGATGACGACCTCGGAACTCTGGCGCAGCAGATGCAACGCCTGGCGGCTGCTGCCTTCACGAGCGGCGATCGTGACCTTCGTCTGGTTCTCGAGGGACGTGCTGACGTCGCACTCGGCGCCAAGCCGGCGCGCGACTGCGGCGCAGTCCATGGCGGTATCACCACCGCCGATGACGACGATATGCTTGCCCGCGCAGTCGATCTTGCCCTCGTTGTACATGCGCAGGAAGCTGATGCCATCGGTGACGTTCGGTGCGTCGGCGCCGGGAATGTCCAGCTTGTTGCCGGCTTGCGCGCCGATGCCGATGAAGACGGCATCGAACTGGGCGCGCAGCTGTTCCATCGTGATGTCCTTGCCGACTCGGGTGTTGCAGCGGACTTCGATGCCACCCATGTCGGTGATGCGCTTGACTTCGGCGTCAACGATGTCGCGCGGCGTGCGGTAGGCCGGCAGGCCGAAGGTCAGCATGCCGCCAAGCTTCTTGTAGGCCTCGAAGATCGTGACCTGGTGCCCCTTCTTGCGCAACTGGTAGGCTGCCGACAGCCCGGCGACACCTCCGCCGATGACCGCGACCTTCTTGCCGGTCTCGAATGCAGGCTTCGCGAACCCCAGACCCTTCTCGATTGCATAGTTGCCGAGGAACTGCTCGACGGAGTTGATGCCGACATACTCCTCGACCTTGGAGCGATTGCAACTGCTCTGGCAAGGCGCCGGGCAGACGCGGCCCATGATGGCGGGGAAAGGATTGCACTCGGTCAGGCGGCGCCAGGCGTACTCCTGCCAAGACATGGAGGGCTTGCCATCGGGACCGACGGGCGGCTTTTCGATGCCGCGCACGATGTTCAGGTAGGAGCGGATGTCTTCTCCGGCCGGGCAGTTGCCTTGGCAGGGCGGAGTCTGCTGAACGTAAGTCGGGCACTTGTAGGTCCAACTGGCCTTGAACAACTGCTCCTGCGAGCGCCGATACGTGTTGTCGCCGTCCTTGTAGCGACGATAGGTGAACTTGGTGTTCTGCGGGGTCTGAGTTGTCGTGGACATCGTTGTCTCCGTGGAATCTCGTATTACTGCTCGTTGCCGAGCTTGATCGCCGTGCTGACGAGCTGGTGCACGCCGCCGACCATGCTGCTCTTGAAACCGTAATAGGGCACGACCTTGGTAAATTGCGCCTTGCAGATGGCGCAAATCAGGGCCAGGAAGTTGACGCCATGCTCGTCGACGACGCGTTGGAAAGCCTCCATGCGCGGCAGGGCGCCCTTGACGCGGATGTCCAGCAGGTCGTCGCTCAACACGCCGCCGCCGCCGCCGCAGCAGAAGGTCCTTTCGTGGATCGTCTCCGGCGCCATATCGAAGAACTTGTTGGCCACCGCCTTGATGATGTTGCGCGGGATGTCGAACTGGCCGCCTGGGTAGTCACCCATGCGCGATGCGCGCGCGACGTTGCACGAATCGTGGAAGGTTATAACGCGATGGTCGTTGGCTTCCTTGTCGAACTTGAGCCGCCCCTGCTGGATCAGGTCCCAGGTGTATTCGCAAATGTGGGTCGGCTGCTTGAAACGCGGGTCAAGCTGGCTCTGCAACTCGATCGCGAACGGATCTTTGGCGCCAGCGCCAACGCCGGCCAGGGTATTCCAGAAAGCGTAGGCGACGCGCCAGGCGTGGCCGCACTCGCCGACCACGATGCGCTTGACACCGAGTTCAAGGGCCGCCTCGCGGATACGCAGGGCAATCTTGCGCAATAGATCGTAGTTACCGACGAACATGCCGAAGTTGCCCGCCTCCGACGCCAGCGTCGATAGCGTCCAGGATTGGCCGGCTGCGTGGAAGACCTTGCCGTAGCCTATCAGGCTCTCGATGTGCGGCTCGGCGAAGAAGTCGGCGGAAGGCGTGACCAGCAGGACTTCGGCGCCCTTGACGTCGAGCGGGTACTTGACGTCGACGCCCGTGTCCTCCTTGACGTCCTCTTCGAGGCCCTGCAGGGTGTCGAGCAGGGCCGGGCCGGGCAGGCCAAGGTTATTGCCGATCTTGGTCACCTTGCCGAGAATCTCGTTGGTGTATTTCTGGCCATAACCGACATGGTCCAGCACTTCGCGTGCGGCCATCGTGATTTCGGCAGTGTCGATGCCGTAGGGGCAGAACACCGAGCAGCGCCGGCATTCCGAGCACTGGTAGAAATAGGTGTACCACTCGTCGAGCACTTCCTGCGTCAGATCGCGTGCCCCCACCAGGCTTGGGAACATCTTGCCGGCCGGCGTGAAGTAGCGTCGATAGACGCTGCGCATCAGGTCCTGGCGGGCCACCGGCATGTTCTTGGGGTCGCCCGAGCCGAGGAAGTAGTGGCACTTGTCGGTGCAGGAGCCGCAATGGACGCAAGCATCCATATAAACCTGCAGGGAGCGGTACTTGCCCAGCAGGTGACCAAAATGGCCGATAGCCTTGTCGTGAGTGTCCTGCCAGTTCTCGGAAAGTTTGCCGCGAAAACCGATCGCTTCCTGAATCTTTTCGTTGGCGACAAAGGACTTGATGCCTTTGGTGGCTTCCGGCTGAAGCGCAGGCGCTATGGGGAGTTCGCGGTAGGCGGGAGCCTTGATTTCGGGGCCGGCCATGTCAGTTCTTCTCCAGCTTGGCAGCCCATGCCGCCAGGTGGCGCGTCTCGCGCGGGTTGTCGGCCTGGTTGCGGCTCGGGCTGAAGAAGACGCCCGGCGCGTGCAGCAGCTTCGAGAACGGGAAGACGATCATCAGCAGCGCGACGCAGGCGAGATGGATGTACAGGCCGGGGTGCTGCGGCAACGGCTGGATGTCAAAACGCATTAGGCCGAGAAAGAAGGTTTTCACGGCGACGATGTCGGTATGCATGACGAATTTCATGCCCAGGCCCGTGGCGGCGATGATCAGCAGCAGCGCGAGCATAAGGTGATCGGACATCGTCGAGATATAGCGGACGCGTTCGACCAGGAAGCGGCGCGCCCACAGGCCGGCCAGGCCGGCGGCCATCGCGAAGCCGGCATACATGCCGAACGGCTGTGCGAACTCGACCCAGAACCACACCGGCTCCGTGAAGTAGCGCAGGTGCCGCACCAACACTAGGGCCAGGCCGAAATGGAAAGCGGCGGCGAAGATCCAGATCCAGAGATTGCCCTTGAACAGGCTCTCGAAGAACGCCACCTCGCGGAACATGCGCAGCACGACGCCGCCGGTGGTCGTCGGCGCCGGCGTCGTCGGAATCGACAGCGGTGCCGGCGTGCGCGCGAAGACGATGATCTTGGCTGCGAGGCCGATGACGAAAACCGCCGCGGCGACGTAGAAGAGAATCGCGAAGAGTAGGCTCATGGGCGTCTGGAGACCGCGCAGCCCCAAGGCCGCGCGGCGACTCGTCGGCTAGAGAATCAAATACATCCGGTAGGCTTGGGCAGGCCGGCGATTTTGCACGCCTGCTTGGCCGGGCCGTAGGGGAACAACTCGTACAGGTACTGGCTGTTACCCTTTTCCGGGCCGAGCTTCTTGCCGATGGCCTTGGTCAGCACGCGTACGGCCGGGGCGATCTGGAACTCGTTGTAGTAGTCGCGCAGGAAATTCACGACTTCCCAATGCTGCTCGGTCATCGTCACGCCTTCGGTCTGGGCCAGGGCTGCGCCGACATCCTCGTTCCAGTCGGCGAGGTTGACCAGGTAGCCTTCTTCGTCGGTTTCGTAGCTCTTGCCATTGACATCGATTGCCATGATGTTTCTCCTAGAAAAATGATCCGTTGGGAGTCGGTAGCGGCAGGATCAAAGCCACGACTGACAGGTCTTGTATTCCGCCACCAGATCGACGAAACCTGTGTAGTCGACCAGGGTTACACCATCCATCATGCGATCCGCAATGCCGCGCGCTTCGGCGTCGGCGCCGAGGGCGTAGAGCTTGAATTTGCCCCCCGCTGCCTTGAGCTTGGCTTCGCCGGCGCTGCCTTTGGTCGCGCCATAGACGCCGTCCTCGATCAGCAGGATGGCGCCGCCTTCCGCCGCCTGCAGGCAGGAGTCGAGCGAGCCGCGATCAAGGGGGGACTTGTTGACGATATTGAGCATGGTGATTTCCTCAGAACGACAGGACGACGTCCTGATCCTCGATCAGTTTGCCGAGTGCCGCGCGGCTCATGACTTCGACCGGCACACACAGATCATCGGTGGTGAGTCCGCGGGCAGCCAGCGATTCCTGGTCGACGTACAGCTTGTTGACGTCGTAGTCATCGAGCGCGCCGTAGGTCTTCTCAAAGGCCTTCATCTCGATGCCCTTGGTCGAATGCCCCTTCTTCAACTGGTAGACGCCGTCGTCCAGGAAGGCCAGGGACACGTCCTGTTCGAACGCGGCAGCGATCAGCACTACCTCGAGCGACTCGAGCGCATAGACGGTGCCGTACGGTGCCTTGCGGTTGACGAACATGAATTTCTTGATAGTCATGGTGTCGTCTCCGTCAATCGCCGAACGTGACCAGACGGTCGGACTGAATGCCGGCTTCGATCAGCTGGCCGAGGCCAGAGATGCGAAAGCCGGGGGCCAGGTTGGTGGCATCCTTGCCGTTGCGCTTGGCCTCGCCCTCATCGACGATGCCGCGGCGCTGGGCGGCGGCGACGCACACCACCATGTCCAGCTTGTGCTCTTCGGCCAGCTTCGACCAGCGGTTGACGATGTTGCGGTCGTCCTGCGGCGGCGTGGTCAGGCGCGTCGCGTTGTTTACGCCGTCGTGGTAGAAGAAGATGCGGAAGATCTCATGGCCCTTTGCCAGCACGGCCTTGGCGAACTGGTAAGCCGAGTCGGAGGCTTGGTGCGTGTAAGGACCTTCGTTGATCAGGATCGAGAATTTCATTGGTGCATCAACCTCAGAACCGGACGTGCGCCGAAGCGTTGAGGTTCACGCGACCGCCGCGCCAGTCGTCGATCATGTACTTGGTGAAGGGCAGCTCGGTCTTCTCGAAAAACGCGGGCCAGCCAATGCGGTCGATCCAGTCGGCCATGCGCTCCCAGGGACGGCCATCCGCCTGGTAAGCCTTGAGGATCCTGCCGACGACGGCATTGACCTCGGGCCAGCGCGGGGCGTTGTTGGGGAGACCAGCGGCGACCAGCTTGTGGAAGGTCGGCTTGGAACGGGCATTGGAGTTCTTGCCGCCGACCCAGATGGCGATCTTGTTCGAGTCGCGGTCGTTGATCTGCATGGGCGGGCAGGGTGGATAGCAGGCGCCGCAGCAGACGCACTTCTTCTCGTCGACTTCCAGCGACGGCTTGCCATTCACGATGGTGGGGCGGATGGCGGCCACCGGGCAGCGGGCAACGACGGTCGGGCGTTCGCAGATCGCCGACACCAGGTCGTGGTTGATCTTCGGCGGCTTCGTGTATTGCACGACGACCGCGATGTCGGCCTGGCCGCCGCAGTTGATTTCGCAGCAGGACGTCGACAACTTCACGCGGTTCGGCATGCGCTCGTGGCGGTACTCGTCGATGAGGTGGTCCATCATGGACTTCACCACGCCGGAGGCGTCGGTGCCCGGGATGTCGCAGTGCAGCCAACCTTGGGTGTGGGCGACCATGGACACGGAATTGCCCGTGCCGCCGACCGGGAAGCCACCGTCTTCGAGCGCCTTGATCAGGGGCTCCACCTTCGCCGCGGACGAAACCGAAATCTCGCAGTTGGAACGCATCGTGAAGCGCATGAAGCCTTCGGCATGCTTGTCGACGATGTCGCACAGTTTGCGGATCGTGTAGTGGTCCATCTGGCGCTGCGTACCGCACTTGACGGTCCACACTTCGTCACCGGTGTTGGAGACGTGGTGCAGGACGCCGGGACGCGGGCGGTCGTGATACTTCCAGTTGCCGTAGTTGGCGGCGAACTTAGGGTGCAGGAACTTCTTGTTGTCGAGGAAGCCTTCGATCGGCTTGCGGACTTGAGGTTGAGCCATATCAGTACGTCTCCGTCAGTATTCGAGTCGATCAGGCCGCAGACTTGCGGGCCTCGGCTTTTGCCACTTCCTCGTCCCAGCCGCCCATGTTGGTATAGGGGTTCATGCGCGGACGGTTGATCATGTTCGGGTCGATCTCGACCTCGACGCCTTCCAGGAAGTTGGCCAGGCCGATCCGGTCGATCATCTCGCCAGTACGCTCGTGCTCGAGCGCGTTCTCGGCGAAGAAGTCCATGACGCGCTGGGCGAGGTCCATATACTTCTCATAGTCCTCGTCGGTCTTCAGCGGCATGAAGGGGATGATCACGGAACCCATGGTGGCGCCGATCTTCAGCACGCTCTTGCCGCCGATCAGGATCGTGACACCGGTGTCCTTGCCGATCTGCAGGGCGCCGGTCATGACGTTGATACAGTGCATGCAGCGCACGCAGCTCTTGTTGTCGATTTCCAGCGACTGGTTGCCGTCCAGGGCCACGCTGGATATGTTGGCGCCCTTGGCAACGTCCTTGGCGGCCTTGATCTGCATGGCACGGGTCGGGCACATGCCGACCACTTCGTTGATGACCTTGTTGATGCCGTGCTTGGCGACGAACTTCTTGCCCATCTCGTCGTCGGTGCGGATGTTGTCACGCCAGGTGCCGATCGTGGCGAAGTCGGAACGCTGGATCGAGTTGGTGCAGTCGTTCGGGCAGCCCGAGAACTTGAACTTGAACTTGTAGGGCAGGGCCGGACGGTGCAGGTCGTCGAGGAACTTGTTGATGATCTCGTGGTGCGCCTTGCCCTCGTCGTAGCACGACATCTCACAGCGGGCCTGACCGATGCAGGACGCGGACGTGCGCAGCGCGGGGCCGGCACCGCCGAGGTCGAAGCCGAGTTCGTTGAATTCGTCGAAGGCCTTCTGGACGTTTTCGCTGCTCGCACCCTGGAACATGATGTCGCCCGACTGGCCGTGCAGGGCGATCAGGCCGGAACCGTGCTTGACCCAGATGTCGCACAGTTTGCGCAGGGTGCCCGTGTCGTAATGCATGCCGGCGGGCGGCATGACGCGCAGCGTGTGGAACTCGCCCGCGTCGGGGAACTTGTAACTGCCGTCGGCGTTCTTCAGCTCCGAGAAGCGCGGGATGATGCCGCCGCCGTAACCGACGACGCCCAGCGTGCCGCCCTTCCAGTAGCCCAGGCGGTTTTCATAGGAAGTCTCGAGTTGGCCAAGCAGGTCAACGGCCATGTCGTTGTCTTTTGCCAGGCGCTTGATACCGGTCACGAAGCTCGGCCAGGGGCCCTTTTCGAGCTCGTCCAGCAGGGGGGTGGGATGCAACGGCTTGGCCATGTAGGGTCTCCTCGTGTTGGGGATGATGGGCTGGCCGAATCTTAGGAGTCGGTGCGGTGCACAAACCATACCCCGGGCAGGTAAATCAGTCGCCCAGAGGGAGTAAGCGTACCTACCCGAAAGGGTTATATCCCCGCAAGCCAATCCGGTGATGGCTCCCCTGGTCTCGGCGATGCCATAGTACCGCCCGGACTACAATGAGCACCATGGACAAGATCACCAGTCTGGACAAGTTCCGCGTTCCCATCGGCAATCAGGAGATCGAGTTGCAGCAGATCGAGTACGAGGCGGGCGGGACGCCGTTTCTGAGGCTGCGCATTCGCGAGCACAGCCGCTTCACGATCTTCGACATCGATCCGATCACGGCAGAACGCTGGGGCAAGCTGATGGCAGAGTGGGGCAGAACGCAGCGGGACAAGGTGTGAGCGCCGAAGTCGTCGATCTCATCTATGCGCTGGACGGCGAGTCCGTGGCGCTGGACTACGCGGACCGCCTGTGCCTCGAGGTGCAGGCCGGACTACCTTGGCTCGCCGATGAACTGCTGGCGGCAATTCACCCATTGGCCGGTGTCAGCGCTGGCGATCGCGAACTGTACCTGACGCGTCGGGCGCGGCTGGTGCTGCGTCTGCCTGCCACGCGCGTGGAGGATGCGCGTGCGCTCTGCGGCCGGCGGATCGACCTGGGCGGGGCGGTTGCAGTTGGCGCAGCCACCACGCGGGCACTCGCGCCGAGCAAGACGCTATATTCTGCCTTTGTCACGGTCGGTACGGCCGCGGAAGGCGAATTCCTCGCTGTCTGCGAAAAGCAACTGGCCACGGGTGGAATTGGCGCGCAACTCGTCTGCGGCAAGGCGCAGTTCGGGCACGGAACGGATCGCGACTGGCGCGGCTTCAGCCTGATGTTGTTCGGTCTGAAGGCTGAGGACTCGCTGCGCATGCAGCGTGAAGGACTGGGGAGCGAGCGGAAGCGCGGGTGCGGCATATTCGTTCCGCACAAGTCGGTCGCCCCGGTAGGCGAATAGAACCATACCAAAGGAGAGATGCATCATGTCGGAAAAACCAGCAGTCACGATCGATCTGTGCGGCATGCCCTGCCCGGCGCCGCTGCTCGGTGCGAAGAAGATCATTGACGATCTGCAGGCCGGCCAGACCATGGTCCTGGTGTCGGACTGCCCCGGCACCGAGGACGATCTGTATGCCTGGTGCAAGTTCACTGGCAATCAGGTAGTGACGACGGCCAAGCAGGGGAGTGGCGCGACGGCGTACACCCTGAAGAAGGCGGGTGGTGCGCAGACCACGCCGATCGCCCACGTCACCCTCGACATGCGTGGCGTGTCGTGCCCCGGTCCGATCCTGGAGGCCAAGAAGCTGCTCGACGGCATGAAGGCCGGCGAGGTGCTGCAGATGGTCAGCGATTGCCCCGGCGCGGCGGCCGACATCGAGGCCTGGAGCCGCAATGCGGCGGTCGAATTGCTGGCGACGCTGGCCATGGCGCGCGGCGCCCACGAGTTTTATCTGCGCAAGAAGTAAACTTTTCTGAACCTGCTAGAGGAGACCCTTGATGAGCTACGTAATCGGTGGTGTCGAAAAAGAAACCGACGACTATGGCTTCCTGCTGGAGCCGGACTACAGCGATGAGGCGGTGCAAGTGATTGCGGCGGCGGAAGGCATTACGCTGACCGACGACCACATGGCCATCATCAACTACTTCCGCGACAAGTATCGCGAAGAAGGCCATACGCCGAACTTCCGCAATTTCATGAAGGACATGGCCGACGCCATGCCGCATGTCGATTCCAAGCAGATGTACGACTTGTTCCCGCACGACGGTCCGGCCAAGCAGGCGGTGAAGATCGCGGGATTGCCGAAACCGTACGGTAAAGGCGGTTATTGATCGGTGGCCGCGGTTCGTATTCGCAGTCGGTTTCACGCCGAAGGCCAGCGCTCCGCCGCGACGCTGGCCTCCGTCGTCGCGGTGCTGGCATGGAAGCTCGCGATCGAGTCGATCAAGCGGATGCGCCAGGCCGACTACGATATCGAAGTCGGCCGGCCCTATTTCGACTTCGTCTGCGAGTTCCTGATCTTCATGGCGCTGGCGGCCGATCGCTTCGCCTACATGAAGCTCGACGGCGAACGGCGCGGCGAGTTCACGGCGGCGCTGGCGACGCGGCTGGCCGAGATCGTCGAGGACAACAATGAGATGCTGCTCGGCGCGGCTCGCCCCGGGCAATGCCGACAGCATTTCATCGACCTGTTCAACCGGCGAAGCGGCGAGTACGCCGAATTCGACTACGGGCCCGAAGGCCCGGATTTTGGCTTCAAGCGCTTCTTCGCCGCCTGTCTGCGCGAGGGCTTGCCCGAGAAGGACCGGCTGTGGGTCGTCGACCAGGTGATGGAGATCGAGGTACCGGACGCCTTGAAGGCGCTGGACAGGACGCTGTCCGGCCTCTTAGGCGGCCGCGCGGCGGCGTCCCGAAGACAGGCTGCGGCGCCTGGCGAATAGCATGGCGGAGACTCCGTTCGACCTCGCCGCAACCGCCGCCTACGCTGAATGGCGGCAGCGGAAGCTGGACACCGCGCCGCGCAATCTGGAAGATATCGTCGTCGAGCTTGGCGATCCACGGGAACTGACTTTCATCGAGCGCGATCGGCTGCTGCACTTGAATGCCGTCGCCAACATGGCGATCTACGTCGGCAAGACCGGCCGCGATCCCGACAAGGAAATTCCGCGCCAGTTGGGCGCCCAACTCGGACTGCGCACGCTCGACAATCACTGGTTGACCGATGGCGATGCAATCTCGCCGATCTCCGTACGCGGTGCGGAAGTGCGCGGCGAGCGGCGCGAGTTCATCCCCTACACCAACAAGCCGATACGCTGGCACACCGACGGTTACTACAACGTGCCCGAGCACACCGTGCGCGGCCTGCTGCTCCACTGCGTCGAGAGCGCGGACGCCGGCGGCGAGAATCAGTTGCTCGATCACGAGATCGCCTACATCCTCCTGCGAGACGAGAATCCGGACTTCATCCGCGCGCTGTCTGCTCCGGACGTGATGACCATCCCGCCGCGACGCGACGAGCGGGGCGTCGCCCGCGCGCGCCAGCCCGGACCGGTGTTCTCCATCGACCAGAACGGGTTCCTGCACATGCGCTACACGGCGCGCACGGTCAGCATCGAATGGAAGGCCGATGCCGCCACGGAAGCCGCCAGAACGGCGCTGGAGCGCGTGCTCGCGACCACGACGCCGTGGACCCTGCGCGGCCGCCTGGAACCAGGAATGGGCCTCGTCAGCAACAACGTCCTGCACGATCGCGCGGGATTCGCCGAAACGCCGGAGCGCAGGCGCCTACTCTACCGGGCGCGTTACTACGAGCGCGTCAGCGGCTAGGCTTCTTCTTTTTCCGGTTCTTCGCCGCTTCACGAGCGGTCGCCAGCGCGGATGGCGGCAACAGCGGTTCGCGTTCGCGGATCACGTTGAGGATCACCGCCGTCGAGGTATCGGTCATCAGGCAGAAATTGCGCAGCACTTCGTCCAGGTGGCCGACGTCGGTGACCGCGATTTCGAGGATCCAGCTGTCCTCGCCCGTGACGTTGTAGGCGCTGACGATTTCCGGCGTCGCCTCGATCCGCGCAACGACGCTGTCGTAGTCGAAGCGGCCGACCCGTACCAGCGCGCGGATCATGTAGCCCAGCCGGGCCGGATTGACGATGGCGCGATAGCCCGTGATGACGCCGGCCTCTTCGAGCTTGCGCACGCGTTCCGTGACGGCCGGCTGGCTCAGGTGCACCCGTCGGCCCAGCTCGGCCATCGACAGCCGCGCATCGGCCTGCAGTTCGGCCAGGATGCGCGTGTCGTAATGGTCGGGATCGGTGATTTGAGTATTCAATGCACAGACTCTGAATTCATGGCGATTCTTAGGTGACAGCCATGCTACTCCTTGACTTACCCATGTTGCAACCGATGCCGCCTCGATAGACTGTGACCAGTCGAGCAGCCTCATCCGGGAGAAGAACATGAACAACCTTCGCCTCACCACGCGCCTGTTTGCCCGGCGGCCGGATGCGCTGCTGACGGGTTGCCTCGCGGCGACCTGGCTGGTCTGGGGCTCGACCTACCTCGCCATCAAATGGGCGCTGGTCAGCCTGCCACCGTTCTTCCAGATGGGATCACGCTTCCTGGTCGCCGGCGGCCTGCTGCTGGCCTGGATGCGCTGGGCGCGCGGCGCCGCGTGGCCGACAGGGCGCCAGTGGCGCAATGCCGCCATCGTTGGCACGTTGATGTTGGGCGGCGGCATGGGCGCGGTCGCCTACGCGGAACAAACGGTGGAGTCCGGCCTGGTCGTGGCGTTCGTGGCGGTGATTCCGATCATGATTTCGGCGTTCAGTGCCGCCTGGGGCGTCTATCCGAGCCGCCATGAATTCGCGGGAATCGCCGTCGGCCTTGCCGGCGTGCTGATGCTGACCCAGGGCAGCGGCTTTGCCGCGTCGCCAACGGGGCTGCTGGCGATTTGCGCCGGCACGCTCGCCTGGTCGCTGGGCAGCGTGTTGAGTCGGCGTAGCCTGGCACTGGCGCCCGGCGCCATGGGATTTGCCAGCGAGATGCTCGCAGGCAGCGCCGTCCTGCTCGGGATGTCGATCGCGGCCGGCGAGCCCGCGGTCGTCGCCGCCAACTGGCCTTTCACGGCGAAGGCGCTGCTGTCCTGGGCCTACCTCGTCGTCTTCGGCTCGCTGATCGCCTTCAACGCCTACATGATCCTGCTTGAGCGGGCGTCGCCGGCAAC
>DATJQH010000155.1:0-2352 GCA_035505955.1 Rhodocyclaceae bacterium | reverse complement strand
CCGCGCTGAAGCGGGGTATCGACGGCGAAAGCTGAAGCACGCCCCGTCCAACTCAGGTGACTGGGTTGGACGGGGAGAGTACGCGAGACTACTGGTTGCTCCGCGCGCGCCGCACCGGCTTGGCGTCCGCCGGTGCCACTTGTGCCTGCGCGTTCTCCCTGGCGGCCTGATCGGCCTGCCAGGCCTGGAATTGCTTGAACAGCGCTTCCTTGTCGGCTTCCGACTGCACGCCCCTTGCAGCGGCCGGGTTCTGCTGCAGGAAGACGTCGAAGCGATTGCGTGCGCCCTGCTCGAGCCCGTGCTGATCCAGCCATGTCTTTGCGTAGGGCAGGCGCTGCCAGCCCGGCAGCGGTGCTGAGAGCGAGACTTCCTTCCACTTCGGATGGAAGGGCGGCTTCTGGAACGCCGGGAACTTGCTGAAGAAGGCGTCCACGAACAGCGTCAGCTTGCGATAGCGCTCGGTGTTCTGGGGCCAGTTATAGGCCGCGAGCACCGCCGGCACCGCAATGGTGTCGACGTTTTCGCCCTCCCCGATCAGGTTCGGATAGTCCTTCGAGGTCAGCCGCGCCGGCAGGTAATCGCCCTGCAGCGGCTGGTCGTAGTCCACCGTCACGAGATGGAAGCGCCCGTCATTGGCGAAGTTGGACACCGATTTATAGGGCTTGCCGCCCACCACGATCACGGCGTCGACCTCGCCCTTTTTCAGCTTCTCCATCGCGATGCGCTGCTCGATATAGACGAAATTGGCTTTCAGCCCGAGCCGCTCAAACACGGTGAGCGCGGTGACGAAGGTGCCGCCATTTGGCAAGTCGACGCTGACGGTCTTGCCTGCGAGGTCCTTCAGGTTTTGCACCGACTTCGGCGCAATGACGGTCATCTCCTCATTGTAGAGCTTGGTCACATAGGTGAATTGCTTCTTGATGTCCTTGGCGAAGCCCTTCTTCTCGAGATAGTCGAGCGTGTCGGCGCGCACGATGCCGAGGTCGACGCCCTGCAGGAACAGGATGTCGGCAACGCTCTGCACCGAGCCGCGGCCGACGATGGGGAGCACGCGCAGCGAGTTGCCGTTGTCGAGCAGCGAGGCGAGGTCGGCGCCGATCTGGACATAGGTGCCGCCGATCGTGCCGGTGATCAGCGTCACCGTGTTGGCGTTCAGCGCCTGCTTGGTGTCCTTTGATCCGAATTGGAAGATCGCCCGGAGGCTGTCGCTGACCTTGGCCGGGTCATACTCGGTCTCTTCGGCGTATGCTGTCGCAAAGCCGCACGCCATCACGATGGCAACGAGTGCCAGTCCGAAAATACGTCGCATGAGGTCCCCTTGATTCGCTTCCTGAGGCCGAAAAGTTCTTAGTTGGGCAATTGCGCCAGAAGCCGCTGCGCTTCCACGGAGCCGAGTTTCGCGGCCCGCTGGTACCAGCTCCGCGCCCTGTCCGGCTCGGGCGTGATGTTGCGGACATCGGAGGTGCCGAGCACGGCCGGGTCATAGGTCCGGGCCAGCATCAGCGCGGCGGTGGCGTCCTGGCCTTCGGCGGCGCGCTCGAGCAGCAGTCGGGCCGACGGGATGTCGCCCATTGCCAGCAAATCCTTGGCGCGCTTCATCAAGGTGGCGAGCTCGCGGGCGTCGATGCGCTTGACCGGCGGCGCCACCGCTTGCGGCATCGGCGCCGCAGGCGTCACGGCCGCGGCCGGCACGTCGGCCTGCGGAGCGACGGCGACCGGCGCGCGGGCCTGCAGCGCACTCTGATAGGCGGTGGCGATGTCCTCACGCGTGGGTGCCACGTTGGCGACCACCACTGGCGCCTGCGCAGGTGCTGCGGCCTGCGCCGGGGCGAGCTGCGGCTGGACTTGCAGCGGCTGCGGCGGCTGGACTTGCTGTGACTGGGTCTGGATCTGCGGCACGCCGCTGCGGGCAGGTTCGCTCAGCTGCAGATCGCCCGGGGTGAGCTGGGCGGCATCGGCCTGGGCGGTGGCCGACGGCGTCGGCAGCGATGCCGCGATCGAGGCCTTGGCGTTGACAATGATGTCGCGCGTGGCGTCGGAGGAAAACCATGCAAACAGCATGGCAACGCCGGAAGCCGCAACGACGGCCATCAGGATCTTCGACGAGACCGAGGCCAGGCCCCGCCTGCGCAAGGGCGCCACGAACTCTTCCGGTTCGGGCTCGCCATCGGGATCGGACAGGAACAGCGGAACGGAGGGCTCCGCTGCATATTCATCGCGCGCTGAGCGCCCGAACTTGTACGGCGCCGGCTGGGGATTGGCGTCGGTGAAGTCTTCGTCATACCCGTCCTGATCGGGTGCGAAGGAGCGATACCGCGACTTACGTTCAACCATGTTGATGCTTCCCACAAC
>DATJQH010000154.1:0-3247 GCA_035505955.1 Rhodocyclaceae bacterium | reverse complement strand
CTCCAGCGCCTGGTAGATCGGCACGGTGCCGATGGCGACCGGCGAATTGCGCACGATCCATTCGCGTGTTTCGTGGATGTTCTTGCCGGTCGACAGGTCCATCACCGTGTCGCCGCCCCAACGGATCGCCCAGGTCATCTTGTCGACCTCTTCCTGGATAGAAGAGACGATCGGGCTGTTGCCGATATTGCAGTTGATCTTGGTCAGAAAGTTGCGGCCGATGATCATCGGCTCGGCTTCCGGATGGTTGATGTTGGCCGGGATGATGGCGCGGCCGCGCGCGATTTCGCTGCGCACGAATTCCGGCGTAATTTCCTTCGGGATGGCGGCACCGAAATTCTCGCCGCGGTGCTGGCGGCGGATGATTTCCGGCAGCAGGTCGAGGCGCTGGTTCTCGCGGATGGCGATGTACTCCATCTCCGGCGTGACGATGCCGCGGCGGGCATAGTGCATCTGCGTGACGTTCATGCCAGCCTTCGCGCGCAATGGTCTGCGCTTCAGGTCGAAGCGCAGGCCGGCCAGTTCGGCGTCGGCCTCGCGGCTTCGGCTGTAGTCGGATGAAAACCCGTGCAGCTCCTCGGTGTCGTCGCGCTCGGCGATCCAGCCTGCGCGCAGGGCCGGCAGGCCGGCACGGATGTCGATCTTGACCGTCGGGTCGGTATAGGGGCCGGAGCAGTCGTAAACGTGGATCGGCGGATTGGCCTCGCCCTCGGTGGGCGTCTGGCTGATTTCGCGCATGGGTACGCGCAGGTCCGGCCGGCTGCCGGTCACATAGACTTTCCGCGAGTTGGGGAGGGGCTTGATGGCCGCCTCGTCCACATGGGCGCGGGCAGCAATGAATTTGTCATGAGCGTTCATTGGTGTACTCCTTGGGGCAGCTATCGACGCTACTGGAAAGCCCCCCGGAATGCAACCCGTGGCAATTGGCGCTAAAGTATGCGTGGGACCGGCCGTAATGATTGAAACGGCAAGGTAAATCAGGGATTTTCGATGCGCATCTCGACTGCTTTCTCAGCTCTGGCGGCAATGGCTGCCTTTGCCTCTGGTGCGGCCGCAGCAGACTGGCAATCCGTGGCGACGGTCAACGGCGAGCGGGTCGAAATCGACAAGGCGCGCGTTATGCGCACCGGTCCGTCGGTCAACGTGGCCTGGACACGGCTCGTGCTCGGTCGGGAGCTCAACGACGCCGGAGGCGCCTACACGTCCGTGCAGGCAATGAATCGCTACGATTGCGGGAACCACACGTTCGCCACGCTGCGGCGTATCTACATGAACGGCGAGCAGGCCGTGCGCGAGGAGAAGGTGGGTTCGCCGAAAGAAGTATCGGCCGCCGGCGGAACGGTCGAAGGCAAGCTGCTGGCCGAAGCCTGCAAGCCGCGCACCGTGGGCGACGCGCACAGGATCGCCGAAGCCGCTGCCAAGGCCGCCGAGGAGGCGCAGCCCGGCCGCCCCGGCATGATGACGGCGGATGTGCGCCGCGCCGGCGAGGAGCCGACAACGCGAACCGTGCAGGTTGCCGATGGCGACCGGCCGGCTTCGGCAGCCGACACCAAGATCGAGGTTCGGCCGTCCAGCGAACGTCCGCGCTTCATCGACCTGCCCAAGCGCGAGAGGCAGCAGGCGCCGGCCGACGCCGAGCAAAAGGCCACCGAGATCAGTGCGCCCGAAGTCAAGACCGTGGAGTCGAGGGCTCCGCCAGCCAAGGCGCCCGAAGCCAGGCCGGTGGCGAGGCCCGTGGAAAAGGCACCGGTCGCCGTCGCCAACATCACGCGCAACGATCGCGAACGGCAACTGGCCACGTCCGGTCCGCGCCGCGCGGCGGCACCGCGTCCGGTCACTATCGTCGAATACGTGCCGCACCCGGCCGAGCCGCATCACGACGTGCATTGGGCCTATGAAGGTGATGGCGCGCCGGCCAACTGGGCGAAGCTCAAACCCGAGTACGCCCTGTGCGCCACGGGCCAGCGCCAGTCGCCGATCGACATCCGCGAGGGCATCCGCGTCGATCTGGAGCCGATCAAGTTCGATTACAAGACCAGCTACTTCCGCATCATCGACAACGGCCACACGGTGCAGGTGAATGTGGGCGAAGGCAGCACCATGACCGTCATGGGCCGTACATACCAGCTGCAGCAGTTCCATTTCCATCGGCCGTCCGAGGAGCGCGTAAACGGCAAGGCCTACGACATGGTGGCGCACCTCGTGCACCGCGACGACGAAGGCAAGCTCGCCGTGGTCTCGGTCCTGCTCGAGAAGGGGGCGGAGAACCCGCTGATCCAGACGCTCTGGAACAACATGCCGCTCGAAGTGAACCAGGACGTGGCGCCGGCGGTGGCGATCGACCTCAATGCGCTGCTGCCGGAAAACCGCGCCTACTACACCTACATGGGTTCGCTGACCACGCCGCCTTGCACCGAGGATGTGCTCTGGATGGTCTTCAAGCAGCCGATGCCGGTGTCGGCCGACCAGGTGGCGATCTTTTCGCGCCTCTACCGCAACAACGCGCGCCCGGTTCAGCCGTCAAACAACCGGCTCGTGAAAGAGAACCGCTAGGAGTTTCCTGATCGGCGCGGGCAGCGGCGCCCGCGCCAGGTCCTCGTCACGCAGCCAGCGCGCATCGGGCTCGCCCGCCCGCTGCAGGCGGAGTACCTCGCACACCAGCGGCCGCATCGTCAGGCGAAAATGCGTGAAGGTGTGTACGCGTGGCGCCAGTTCGCGCCGAGAAACGATTTCGCATCCGAGGCGCGCAGCCACCGCTTCGGCCTGGCTTTCATCGGCGATCTCCGGCAACGACAGCAGGCCGCCCCAAATGCCCGCCGGTGGCCGCGGCAGCAACAACACGCGCTCATCGTTCAGCAATACCAGCATGGTCGTCCCGCGCTCCGGCAGCGCCTTGCGCGGCTTCGGGGTCGGCAACTTGGCAGCATGACCATCGCGGAATGCAATGCAGTCCGATGCCACCGGGCAGTCGCCGCACTTGGGCCGGCTACGCGTGCAGATCGTCGCACCCATGTCCATCTGCGCCTGGATGTAAACATCGACACTGGTCCGCGGCAGCAGCGATTCGGCGTACCGCCAGAGCTGACTTTCCACGGCGACCGATCCTGGCCAGCCTTCGATGCCGGCGTGGCGGCATAACAGTCGTTTGACGTTGCCGTCGAGGATGGGCAGGCGCGCGGCGAAGCAGAAGACGGCGATGGCGTTGGCCGTAGAGCGTCCGATGCCGGGCAGCGAGGTGATGGTGCGG
>DATJQH010000153.1:0-2771 GCA_035505955.1 Rhodocyclaceae bacterium | reverse complement strand
TGTCAAGCGACAGGAGAAACTGACCCCCTTCCGACACGAAGAGTGACCCCCTCCGATCCGTTGGTGTTTCGTTGATCAGCGCGAGCCGGCAGCGCCGGCGAGCGCCAACAGACATCCGAAGCTGCCCAGGTGCGAATCGATCCACGTTAGCCGTCGTTTCGATGTGCGCGGGCGAGCAACCCGGCCTTCTTCTTCTGCCGCAGACGAAAGCTCTCGCCTTGAATCATCAGGGTGTGACTGTGATGGAGCAGCCGATCGAGGATCGCGGCTGCGAGAACGTCGTCGCCAAAGACGGTGCCCCATTGCGTGACGAGCTGATTGGTCGTGATCAGGAGGCTGGCGCGCTCGTACCGACGTGCCACGAGCTGGAAGAAGAGATGGGCGCTGCGCCGCTCGAATGGCAAGTAGCCGAGCTCGTCGATGATGAGCAGCTTCGGTTTCGTATAAAACATCAGCCGGTCGGCGAGCTGGCCGTCGGTTTCGGCTTTCGACAGCGCGGCCAGCAGGGCGGTCGCACTCGTGAAGAGGACCGAGTGGCCGGCTTCGACGACGGCACGGCCGAGAGCAATCGCCAGATGCGTTTTGCCCACACCGGGTGGGCCGAAGATCAGGACGTTTTCGGCCGGCGCGAGAAAATGCCCGGTGGCGAGCTCGCGGACGAGGCGCTGATCGACGGACGGTTGGAATTTGAAGTCGAATTCGTCGAGCGTTTTGACCGTCGGGAAATGCGCGATCTTCAGCCCCATGGCCACGCGGGTCCGCTGTTTCGCGTCGACCTCCTGGCGGAGAACGCTGTCCAGGAAATCGAGATAGGTCGGCTCGGTGCGGGCGGCGTCATTGAGCACGGCATCGAGGCGGTCCGCGACGTACCGCAGGCGTAGCCGCGTGAGGTGCTCGACCACGCGGGCCTGGGTCACGGCGCTCATTGGCCACCGCCCGCGATGATGGCCGCATAGTCGGCGAGGTCGCGGCCCAGCGGCGCCAGCGACGCGCCCGGCACCGGGGCGGTGTCGACGCGCCAGAGCCCGGCGTAGTGTTGCGGATTGACAACGCGCGCAAACGGCTCGGTCGATCGCGCGTGAGTGGCGACGAGCTCGGTGCCGTGGAAGATCTCCACGCGGTCATCACCCACCGCCACGTCGACGTGGTCGCGCACCAGGCGATGCGGCACGCTGTAGCGGACCGTGTCGACATCGACGAAGGCGTCGAGCGCCACCCGTCGGCGCACGCGCTGCACGCGTCGTGGCAGCGCGCGGTCGGGTAGCGGGCGCAACTGCGCGCGCTCGTCGCGCTCGAATCGGACGATGGGCGCTTCTCGCGTCGTGCCGTGCCGGCGCTGGTCGGCCAGCATGATCCACGTGACCAGGTGCTGCTCGAGCGCGGCAAACGAGTCGAACGTCAGCTCCGCGAGCGCGTTGCACTTGACGAATTTGACGCCGGCTTCCGTCTTGCCTTTCGTCCGCGCGCGATACGGGGCGCAGGCCCGTGGCTGGACGTCCCAATCGCGACAGAACGCCAGATACGCGGGATGGAAGCTGGCGGTGCCCGTCGCGCGATCACGACCGATGACGAGGGCCCGGGCATTGTCGCCGAGGAGCACGCGCGGAACCCCCCCGAAGTGGCGGAACGCCGCCGCGATGCCCTCACGCCAATCGTCGCCGCGCTCATTCAGAAACGCTTTGACGAAGAGACGACGCGAATAGCTAAGTACCGCCACCAGCAGGAACACGCGCACCGCGACGCCGGCGATCACGATCCGCTTCTGGCCGAAGTCGATCTGGAGCTGGTCACCCGGCGGCGTTTCCACCCGCACCGTCGCGAGCGCCGCCGCGCGCTGGGTCCGCCGCAGGTCCGCGACGGCGCGCTGGATCGTGCGCTCGGCCACGACCACGCCGCGCTCGGTCAGCAGCCGGCGAACGACCACAGCATTCCCCGCGGCCACGCCGGCGTACAGCTCTCGGGCCATCTGCCGATCGGCGTCCGACAGCTTCCGCGCCGCCGGCCGGACCTGCACGCCGGCGGTCACCGGCGCGCGTCGATACCGCCGCACGGTGTTACGCGCGATACCGAGCTGTTTTGCAATGGTCTTGCTGCCGACGCCGCGACTCGCCAGATCGCGAATCGCTGTGACGATGTCGCCGTCGATCACCGGTACCTCCGCGGCTGGAGATACCAGAACACCTGCCTCGAACTCCATTCGACCTCCTCCCCGAGGGGGTCAGAATTAGTGTCGCGAGGGGGTCAATATCACTGTCGCTCTACACCACTTGGCGGTGCGCCTCTGGTGCCAAGCATTGAATCCATCGCCGAGGACAGCGCACCCGCGGCAAGATCAGGGATCGGCGGCGTGCCTAACGCGTCGATGGTCCTCGAGGAGCGATCGGGCACGTCGTTCGGCGTACGATTCCAGGCTCTGGAGTTGAACGCCGAGCTGTTCAAGTGCGTGCGTCACAGCGCGGTTCCGCCTACGTGAGCGGACTGATCAACCGGATATCGTTGTCTTGGTCGAGACCGACGGACACCCATGGAGCGGCTGGATTCTCAAGGAGCGCGATCTACTCGGAGATGACGTGCCTCCGAATCGTGATGGCGGACACCTCTACGAGCGAGGCCGCGTCCGCTGAAGGGCACCAGCCGTCGAAGCCGCGGCAGCTATACTTGAGAGGTTCGTCGACCGGACCCGTGGTCGTCCCGTGCGGGCTGGCCGGCATCGGCCGTGCCCGTAAGTGTTCGCGGCACATTAGGAGGTCTGACACAATTTCTGACACAAT
>DATJQH010000152.1:0-3516 GCA_035505955.1 Rhodocyclaceae bacterium | reverse complement strand
TCGTCGAGCGGTTCGAGCCACGCCCGCTGCTCGTCGAGCACGGCGACCGTGGCTTCGGAAGCGTCGCTGGTGCGCTGTCGCAGGCGCCGCCGCAGCTCTGCAACCGGCGCGTCGCAGGCCAGGATCGCGAACGGGATCCGGCGTTTTTCGGCGATGGCGCGAAAGGCGGCGCGTTCGGCGCGCTTGAGGCAGGCCGCGTCGACGATCACGGGCCAGCCGTCGTCGAGCACCTGGCCCGACACGGTTTCCAGGCGCCCGTAGGTTCGCGCCGTGGCGTCGGCCGTGTAAATGGCGCCGGCGGAATCGGCATCCGGCGCCAGGCCGAACAGGCGCTTGCGTTCCACGTCCGAGCGCAGGCGTATCGTCGACGCGGATTCATCGGCCAGCAGGCGCGCCGACGAGGCGGTGGTCTTGCCCGAGCCGGAGAGGCCGAAAGTGATGGTGAAAGTCAGCCCCGGTGGTACGCCGAGCGTTTCGGCCAGTCCCAGGTAGCCCGCGGCTTCGGTCGCGTCGCCGCGCAGGGCGGCGATCTTGGCGCGCACGACGGCGCGGTAGGCCGCATAGAAGCGCATCACCGCGAGTGCGCCGAAGTCGCCGCTCCAGGTGAGCCATTCGTTCAGGAGCCAGCAGGCAAGACCGGGCCGGCCATGGTCGATCAGGTCGACCCAGGTGAACGCCACTTCGGAGGCCACGTCGATCCAGCGCAGGCCGTCGTTGAACTCGATGCAGTCGAACGGCACGACCCGGCCTTCCAGCAGGACCATGTTGCCCAGGTGCAGGTCGCCGTGGCATTCGCGCACGAAGCCGCCGGCCTTGCGTAGCGCCATGGCCTCGCGCCGGCGCGCATATTCGGCGGCGGTCCAGGCGCGCAGCCGGCCCAGGCGCTCGGCCTCGTGCGGCAGCAGCGCAAAAAGCTCGTCGAAGTTCTCGTTTGCGGCCGCCAGCGCCTGCCCGGGTTCCCCGAAAGGAGAATCGATCGTGGTATCCGCAGCGGCGTGGAAGGCGGCAATGGTACGGGCGAGGTCGGAGACATGTGCCGGCGTCAGCTCGCCGCGCGCGCAGACGTGGTCGAGCCGGGCCGCCTCATCGAAGCGAAGCATCTTCACCGCCGGCTCGCCGTCGAAGTCGACAACGTCCAGATACAGCCCCGCCGCGTAGCGGCGGTTGAGGCTCACCTCGGCGGCGCAACAGGCGCGCCTGCGCTCCACGCTGCCGTAATCGACGAACGGCAGCGTGACCGGCTTCTTGATCTTGTAGGCGTAGTCCCCCGCGAGCAGTACCCACGAGATGTGCGTCTCGATCACCTCGACGCGATCGACGGGATGCGGGTACCGCTGCGGGTCGAGCAAAGCCGCGATGGCCGGCGGCAAGAGCATCTGAACCTCCCAGCCTGAGTTGCTCCCTCGATCCCATGTTGGCCTAGAATCTGCACTTCCGCAATCGACCCCGCTCATGCCGGTGGCGAGCCCGGGGTCATGGCTGGAGATGATGTCGTGGCAGCAGCACCCTCGATAATTGGCTGGTCCGACGATTTCGCCCTCGACCTCCCCGAGATCGACGCGCAGCATCAGGTCCTGTTCGGGCTTTTCGGCGAATTGTGGAACGCCATCGTCGCGCGCTCGGGGCGGGCCGACATGCTGCGCCTGATCGCCGATCTCGACGACTATGCGGTCCAGCACTTCAAGGAGGAAGAAGCCTTCATGGCGGCCACCGGATTTCCGCGCCTGGCCGGCCACCGCATGGCACACGAAACCTTCGTCCGGCGCATCGCGGCAGAGCGGGCGGCGGTCGAAGGCGGCGCGCCGAACCTGAGCCTTGACCTGCTGCGCTTCCTGCGCGACTGGCTGGTCGAGCACATCATGGTGGCCGACCGCGAGTACGCGCGCTACTACAGCGAGTCGATCAACCAGCCCGGGTCGGGCCTGGCCGGCTTCTTCAACCGCCTGTCGCGCTGATCCTCAGGCGCCCTGCAGCACCAGCCCGGCGTGCTCGCGCATCGGGTGGAACTGTATCTTCGGGTAGCGTTCCTGCGTCAGTTCCAGGTCGTAGCGCGACGACATCAGGTAGGCGTGCGTGTCGGCGGCGTCGAGCGCCAGGCGCGAGCCGTTGGCGTTCATGAACCGCCGCAGTTCGACCTCGTCCTCGCAGCTCACCCAGCGCGCGCCGGCGAAATTGGCGGGCGACAGGCGCACATCGACGCCGTATTCCGTTTTCAGGCGGTGCTGCACCACTTCGAACTGCAGCTGGCCCACGGCGCCGAGCAGCATCAGGCTGCCCGCGACGGGCCGGAACACCTGGATCGCGCCCTCTTCGCCGAGTTCCTGCAGGCCCTTGGCGAGCTGCTTGCTGCGCATCGGGTCGGCGAGTTCAACGGTGCGGAACATCTCGGGCGCGAAGAACGGCAGGCCGGTGTACTGCAGGGATTCGCCGCCGGTCACCGTGTCGCCGAGCTGCAGGCCGCCATGGGTGACGATGCCGATGATGTCGCCGGCATAAGCCTCCTCGACGCGGTCACGCCGCTGAGACAGGAATGTGACGACGCCGGTCGGCCGCAACTCCTTGCCCGTGCGGCGCACCTTCAGGCGCATGCCGCGCTCGAACTTGCCCGAGCACACGCGTACGAAGGCGATGCGGTCGCGGTGTGCCGGATCCATGTTGGCCTGGATCTTGAAGACGACGCCGGAGAACCCATCCTCCTCGGGCCGCACTTCGCGCGTCGTGGACTGGCGCGGCGCCGGCGCGGGAGCGAGGTCGACCAGCGCGTCGAGTACTTCGCGCACGCCGAAGTTGTTGATCGCCGAACCGAAGAACACCGGCGTCTGGTGTGCGGCGAGGAAGTCGTCGCGGCTGAAGGGATGCGCCGCGCCGCGGATCAGGTCCATCTCGTGATGGGCGGTTTCGTATTCGGCGCCGAATCTGCGGGCGAGTTCGCCGGCGTCGGTGACGATCTCGTCGTCGTCGTTGGCGCGGTCGGCGCCGGGGCGGAAGACGCGCATGCGCTCCGTGCGCAGGTCATAGATGCCGTGGAAGTTCTTGCCCTGGCCCACCGGCCAGGTCAGCGGCGCGCAGGGCATGCCCAGCGTGCGTTCGATTTCGTCGAGCAGGTCGAGCGGTTCCCGCACTTCGCGGTCGAGCTTGTTGATGAAGGTGAGGATGGGCGTGTTGCGCGCGCGGCATACTTCGATCAGGCGCAGCGTCTGCGCTTCCACGCCGTTGGCGGCGTCGATCACCATCAGCGCGGCGTCGACGGCCGTCAGCACGCGGTAGGTGTCTTCCGAGAAGTCCTGGTGGCCGGGCGTGTCGAGCAGGTTGATGACGCAGTCGCGGTACTCCATCTGCATCACCGAGCTCGCCACCGAAATGCCGCGCTGCTTCTCGATCTCCATCCAGTCCGACGTGGCGTGGCGCGAAGCCTTGCGCGCCTTGACGCTGCCGGCGATCTGGATCGCGCCGGCGAACAGCAGCAGCTTTTCGGTGAGCGTGGTCTTGCCCGCATCCGGGTGCGAAATGATGGCG
>DATJQH010000151.1:0-9256 GCA_035505955.1 Rhodocyclaceae bacterium | reverse complement strand
GCCAGCACGTTCACCTGCCGGCGGCGGCGTCCCACCACGACTGACTTTTCGTCGCGCTCGGGCACCATGTATTCGATGATCGCTTCCACCGCGGCCGCGAAGCCGGATTCCAGCGAGCCGGCGAAGTCCGGCGTATTCACCGGCACCACGGCAATGTGGTCGAACTGCGGATACGACTCGCGGAATTTCTTCACCAGCCGGCGGATGTCCGTGCCCTGCGCCTCCGACAGGCCGGTCGTCGGCAGGCCGATGATCTCGGGCGCGTTCTTCTCGCAGATCGTCTTCAGGCCCTCGACCACGTTCTCGTCCGCGCCCATCACGGTCGCCACCTGATCCATCGCCGTCGTCTGCAGCGGAATCGGCTCGCGGAAGTGGCGCACGAAAAACACTTTGCCGAAGGCCGTGCAGCCCTGCGAGCCATGCAGCATCGGGATCGCATGCCTCAGGCCGAGGAAAGCGAGCGACGCCCCGACGGGCTGGCTCACCTTCAGCGGACTCACCGCCAGTGCTTTCGCGCGCTTCAGTATCTCGGCCATGACAATGGGTGCCTGCAATTGGAGGACACCTTCTCCTTTGCAATGGCCATGCCAAGGCTGAATTACTTACGGTTCAATGGGTTGGGGGAGATGGGAGTTTGTAGGAAAGACGACATCGCGGGAAATACATTGAGCAAGGTCGTTCCATCTATGACTTTCTCGCACCCAAACATCTTGCCGCTTACCGGTAATCGGTATAGACTTCCGCCATGATTCGCTCGTTCAAGTGCGTCGACACGGAAGCGTTATTCACGACAGGGAAGTCGCGGCGATTCGCCAACATCAGGAGCGTGGCGGAACGCAAGCTGACGCAGTTGCACGCGGCGGCAACGCTCGATTCGCTGCGCGCACCGCCGGGCAACCGGCTCGAAGCGCTGACGGGCGGCCGCCAGGGCCAGCACAGCATCCGCATCAACGACCAGTGGCGCTTATGTTTCGTCTGGTCGGAGGAAGGCGTGCTGGACGTGGAGATTGTCGATTACCACTGAGGTGGCAATCGCGGAAAGGAGATTGACTGTGGTGAAGAACGGAATGCGCCCGGTGCACCCGGGTGAGGTGTTGCGGGAGGACTATCTGCTGCCACTGGGTATGAGCGTCAATGCGCTGGCCAAGCGCCTGCACGTGCCGGCCTCGCGCATCAACGACATCGTGCTGGAGCGGCGCGGTGTGACAGCCGACACCGCGCTGCGCCTGTCGCGCTGCTTCGGTGGCGACGCGCAGACCTGGCTGAATCTGCAATCGATCTACGACCTGCGCACGGCGGAGATCGCCAGCGCCAAGGCCATCAGCGCCGAAGTGGAGCCGCTGCAGGAAGCGGCCTGAACACGAGGACCACCATGCGCCTGCTCCACACCATGCTCCGAACCGGCGACCTCGACCGCGCGATCGCCTTCTACACCGACGTGCTCGGAATGAAACTGCTGCGCCGGCAGGATTACCCGGAGGGCAAGTTCACCCTGGCCTTCATGGGCTACGGCGACGAGGCCGACAGCGCGGTGATCGAGCTGACCTACAACTGGGGCGTGAGCCAGTACGAGCTGGGCACGGCTTACGGCCACATCGCCATCGAGGTGGACGACGTCTACGCCGCCTGCGCGGCAGCGAAGGCCAGGGGCGCGCGCATCGTGCGCGAGGCGGGGCCGATGAACGCCGGCACGACCATCATCGCCTTCATTGCCGACCCGGACGGCTACTTCATCGAGTTGATCGGCCGCAGGTAGCGGCGTACCACCGGGGCTGACTTTTCACGTATGCAGATCTGGGTCGATGCCGACGCCTGCCCGAAACCGATCAAGGAAATCCTGTTCCGGGTGGCGACGCGCACGGGAATCGCGGTGACGCTGATCGCCAACCAGATGCTGGCGGTGCCGCGCTCGCCGCACATCCGCGCCGTGCAGGTGCCGAAGGGCTTCGACGTGGCTGACAACGAGATCGCGCGGCGCGTGGCGACGAGTGACCTGGTGATCACCTCCGACATTCCGCTGGCGGCCGAGGTGATCGCCAAGGGCGGCCGGGTGCTGACACCACGCGGCGAAACCTACGACAAGGGATCGATCGCCGCGGCGCTGACGATGCGCAACTTCATGGACACGCTGCGCTCGACGGGCGTGGAGACCGGCGGGCCGTCTGTGTTTTCGGCCAGCGACCAGCACGCCTTCGCGCGGCAACTCGATCGCGCGCTGGTGGGCTTGAAACCCGCTCCCTAGCGACATTCTGCCATTCCGCCCTGGGCTGCGCCGCGCGATCGCGGATGCGGCTCGGCGCTTTCGTCACAGTCCCAGCGGCCGAGTCGGAAATAGGTCGTTCGGGCTACGCCTTTCGTTTTGCCTGCCCGATCAATACCCATACAATGGCCGTGTCAATTCTTCCAAGTGCTGCCATGGCCGATCGCAGGCTCGCCGAACTGATGACGTGGAACATCGTCACCATTGCACAACACGCCACCATCGAGCGTGCTACCGAAATCATGGCCGCCGCGCACATCAGTTCGGTGCTTGCCACCGACGATGGCAAGCCGGCCGGCATTGTCACGGAACGCGACGTGCTGCGTGCGCTTGAAGCGGCCGTGCCTCGAAGCGCGCCGGTTTCGGAAGTGATGAGCAAGCCGCTGGTCGGCGCTCCGAAGGACATGGCGCTGCACGACGCGTATCACTTCATGTCCAAGAAGGGCGTGCGCCACCTGCTGGTCACTGACGATGACGGCAACTCGGTCGGCATCGTCAGCGAGAGCGACTTCCGCTTCCATCTTGGACTCGAGTTCTATCGCCGCCTTCAGGACGTGCGCACGGTCATGAGCGCACGCATGCCCGTGCTGCCCCCGACCGCGCTCGTGCGCGAGGCGGTATCGGCCATGGCGGCGCGCGACGCGAACTGCGCGGTGGTCGCGGTGGACTGCAAGCCGGTGGGCATGCTCACCGAGCGCGACGCCGTGCGCATCTTCCGCGGCGACCCGAGCGTCATGGACCTGCCGGTTTCCGAGACGATGAGCCATCCGGTGCAAACCATTCCTGTCGGAACACACCTGCACGACGCCATCGAACGCATGCAGTCGGAGAAGATCCGCCACCTGGTCGTCGTCGACGATGACGGCAAGGTGGCAGGCATCCTGTCCGAACACGACGTCGTGCGCCAGTTGGAAACCGAGTACCTGGATTTCGCGCTGCGCGACAACCGCCGGACACGCAAGCAGTTGCAGGACAGCGAGATGCGGCGCCGCGCCGTGTTCAACCAGGCCCAGGAGTACATGAGCCTGCTCGACCTCGACGGCACGCTGCGCGATGCCAACCGCTCCTCGCTCGAACTGATCGGCGATCCCGATCCCGACGAGGTGCTGGGCCTGCCCTTCTGGGACACGCCGTGGTGGACCCACGACGCCGCAATGCAGGAACGCCTGCGCCGGGCCTTTGCCGATGTGGCCAGCGGCCGGTCGAGCCGGTTCGAAGCGACCCATCCCGCAGCCGACGGCACCTTACGCTATGTCGATTTCCACCTCCATCCGATCCTCGACGATTCCGGCAAGCTGGTCATGGCGATGGCCGAAGGCAGCGACGTCACCGAACGCCATCGCATCGAGGAGCAGCGCCGGCTGGCGCTGCGCGTGTTCCAGAGCAGCCACGACGGCATCATGATCACCGATCCGCACGGCATCATCCTCGACGTCAACCAGGCCTTCTGCCACCTGACCGGCTACTCGCGCGATGAAGCCGTGGGGCAGTCTTCCCGCATGCTCGAATCGGGCCACCATGACAAGACGTTCTTCGAGCAGATGTTCGACACCATCGCCCGCGAGGATCACTGGCTCGGCGAAATCTGGAACCGGACCAAGTCCGGGGCGATCAGCGTCGTGCTGATGACGATCAGCGCGGTGCGTGACGCCTCCGCACAGATCACCCACTACGTCGGCGTCTTTACCGACATCACGCGCAAGAAGGAATCCGAGTGGCGGCTCGAACATCTGGCGCACCACGATGCCCTGACCGGATTGCCCAACCGCAGCCTTTTCCGCGACCGCCTCCTGCAGGCGATCAGGAAGAGCCAGCGTGACGAACGAACGCTGGCGCTGCTGTTCATCGACCTCGACCGTTTCAAGGAGGTCAACGACTGCCTTGGCCACATCGCGGGCGACCGGCTGCTGACCGAGGCGGCGCTCCGGATTACCGCGTGCGTGCGGAATTCGGATACGGTGGCACGGCTTGGCGGCGATGAATTCACGGTGGTTCTGCAGGACGTGGACAACCCGGATGATGCAGCCGCCGTCGCCGGCGACATCATCGATGCGCTTGCCGTACCGTTCGTGCTCGGCGACGAGAACGTGAACATCTCGGCCAGCATCGGCATTGCGTTGTGCCCCGTGGATGCCGGCGACCCCGATGCCTTGACGAGCGCGGCCGACCAGGCAATGTACGATGCCAAGGCCCAGGGCCGCAACCGCTACAGCTTCCACAGCGCGACGCGATAGCCCATCCTCGCCGGGACCCATTTCGCGGACTCGCGTTGGCGACGAACTTGCCAACGTGCTAGCCTGCCCGCTTCAAATTGGAAGGAATCGCACCATGTCCGATAACGCCCCCCACGAAGACCGCGTCGCGGTTCTGGTCGATTGCGACAACACGTCGCCCGAGATCCTCGAGTATGCGCTCTCCGTGGTCGCGCAGTTCGGCCGCGTCGTGGTACGCCGCGGCTACGGCAACTACCAGACGCTGGCGAACAAGTGGCAGGAGGCGCTGGTGCGGCTGGCGTTCACACCGTGCCTGCAATACCAGTACGCCTCGGGCAAGAACACTTCCGACATCGCGCTGGCGCTCGACGCCATCGAGGATTTGTTCGAGGCTCGCGCGGAAACGTATTGCCTGGTGACCAGCGACTCGGACTTCGCCTATCTCTGCCGCAAGCTGCGCGAGCGCGGCGCGACGGTGTGCATCGTCGGCGAGGAGAAGACACCGGACGCGCTGCGCAACGCCAGCGACCAGTTCTTCGAATACCAGCCGCCGGAAACGGAAGAAACGAAAGCGAAACGCAAGCCGGTGGCGAAGAAGCGGCCGAAGTCGCTGCTCTCCGCCGTCGCCCTGCTGGCGGCCGATTCGCCGGAAGGCTGGGTGGGCCTGAGCGCGCTCGGCCAGTACATGCGGCGCAGCGACCCTGGCTTCACGCCCAAGAAGTACGGCCACACGGGCCTGCTGGAAATGATCAACACCTATCCCGAACTGGAAACACGCAAGGAAGGTGCCGCACGCTGGGTGAAGCCGAAGGACGCCGCTGCCAGGACTTCGTAACGGCGTACCACCGGGGCTGACTTTCCACAGCCGCACCGTCGTTACGGTCTTGCGCGCCGAACGCACGGCACGCGCGGTTGTCTCATGACCTGAAGACAACGGCCGTTGTCCGACACCATCGAAGCAATGCATCCCGCGCCGCGGCCCACAAACGTGCGCAGCGACTGCCTCCTGGCGGCACGGCCTATCGATTCAATCGAGGAGCGATCGCCATGGTCTCTCTGAACGAATGCATCGGCATGTGCGGACTGCACGAGGACGAGGTCGCACTGGTCGCCGAGCACGAACACCTGCCGCTGGTCGTGGCTGCCGAACTGGCGCAGACGCTGCTGCAGACGCCAAGCGGACTCCACCGCCTGCACGACATCTTCCACGATTGCATGGCGACGCAGGCAGCCCGTCGCGATAGTGCGCGGCAGCGCGAACTGGCGAGAATCTATGCCGCATTCCGGGAGCGCCATCCGACGCCTTGAGCGCGGGCCGTCGGTGGCGTGTCGCCGGGCCTGACTCTGCGCGGACTCTGGCCTTACACTGCCACCTCGCCACTCAATGCGAGGAATACCATGCGCCTGCCGCCCACTGCGGCCCTTTCGCTGCTCGTCGCCAGCCTCCTGCCCGCGGCCAACGCCGCGGAAACCGAACTGCGGGCCAGCCAGCTCGCGGTGGTCGTCAACGACGACGACCGCGACAGCGTCGAGATCGCCGCCTACTATCAGCAGGCAAGGCACGTCCCGGACGAGAACGTCGTGCATGTGCGCATCCCGCACAGCCCGCGCAGGCTGAATGCCGCGGAATTCGAGGTGCTGCGCGGGCAGATCGAATCCGGCATCAGGCCGGAAATCCAGGCAATCCTGCTCGTGTGGACCGCGCCGTACGCCGTGGAGTGCAACTCGATCACGTCCGCGCTGACGCTCGGCTTCGATGCCGCGCAATGCAGGCGCACCTGTTCGCCCGGCAAGCCAAGTCCCTACTTCGACGCACGCACACGCCAGCCCTACGACGATCTGGGCATCCGGCCGTCGATGCTGCTGCCGACGGATTCGATCGCACGTGCCAAGGCGGTCATCGAGCGCGGCGTGATGAGCAACTTCCGCCTGCAGCCGGCAAGTGCCTATTTCCTGGTCACGTCCGACAAGGCGCGCAGTTCGCGCGCGTACCTGTTCCCGCCGTCCGGTGCCCTGCCGCCGCTGCAATTCCGTATCAAGACGTTGCGACAGGACAAGATCGCCGGCGCAGCCGATGTCATGATCTACGAAACGGGGCTGGTCAGCGTCCCCGATCTCGACAAGGTGAAGTTCCTGCCGGGTGCGCTTGCCGACCATCTCACGTCGAGCGGCGGCGACCTGCTGGGCACGAGCCAGATGAGCAGTCTGCGCTGGCTCGATGCCGGCGCGACCGCCAGCTACGGTACGGTGTCGGAGCCCTGCAGCCACTGGCAGAAGTTTCCGCATCCGCAGGTACTGCTGCGGCACTACCTGTCAGGCGAAACCGCCATCGAAGCCTACTGGAAGAGCGTGGCCTGGCCTGCGCAGGGCGTGATCATCGGCGAACCGCTGTCCGCGCCTTACCGTCGAAGAAGCCCTGGCGGCGATTGAGACGGCCGGCGGCTTACACTACGGCACGCGGCCTGATCCGCGCCCTCCGGACTTTGCAATGACCATCGAACTCACTCCCCTCGAAGCGCGCGTCATCGGCTGCCTGATCGAGAAGCAGATCGCCACGCCGGAGCAGTACCCGCTGTCGATGAACGCGCTCGTCAACGCGTGCAACCAGAAGAGCAACCGCGACCCGGTGCTGGATCTTGCCGAAGCGGACGTGCAGTCCGTTGTCGACGGGCTGGTGCGCCGCTTCCAGGTCAGCGAGCACGGCGGCTTCGGCAGCCGCGTCGCCAAGTACCAGCACCGCTTTTGCAACACAGAATACGGCACGCTCAAGTTCTCGCCGCAGGAGACGGCCATCGTCTGCGAACTGCTGCTGCGCGGCCCGCAAACGCCGGGCGAGCTGCGCAGCCGCGCCAGCCGGCTTGCGCACTTCACCGACGTGAGCGAGGTCGAAGCGGCGCTCGAGGCCTTGGCCCGCCGGGATGACGGTCCTTTCGTCGTACGCCTGCCGCGTGAACCGGGCAAGCGCGAGTCACGCTATGCGCAGCTCTTCAGCGGCGAGCCGGTGGCTGCAGCGCAGGCTGCTGCCCACGAACCGCCGGTACGCATGGCCACGGAAACGCAAGCCGCGGATCGGCTCGAACGTATCGAAGCGCGACTCGCGGAACTGGAGGCGGAAGTGGCGCGACTGCGTGACCAGTTGGCTGCGGAATAGCGACGACCGAGGATGCCCGCGGCTTTGCCGCTCAGCGCGCATTCATGATGGCGGCGGGCCGGTCGCCCAGCCACTCGCCGGCAATCTTCCACCCGCCCTCGCGGCGGATCACGAGCAGGGTCTTGGCTTGGGCGGTTTCCCGGTAGCCACCTGACGCATAATCCTGAAGGAAACTCACCTTCATACGCTGCGCATCGAGGCGCTCGATCGTCAGGCCGTTTGTCGCAACGACGATGTTGCTGCGGCCCGAAATGCTCTTGCGCCTCGTTGCCGCCCAGTCGTCGCGCGCCTGGCCGTTGGCGGGAACGAAGTCCGCGTCATAGCTCGCCAGGTACGCATCGACATTCCGGTCGGCCCAGGCAGCGCGCCAGGTCTCGATCAGTTCGCGAACCTGCTCGTCATCGGTCGGCTTCGGTGCCGGCGCTGAATCGGCGGCCTTGGCGAAATTCGGGCGGGCCGGGATCGCAATGCGCTGGGGCAGCATGGGTCGGACCACCCCCGCCGCGGGAACGTCTGCGGAAGGTTTGCCGGCCGCCTCTGGACTGCTCGGAATTGCCAGGCGCATCGCGCCTGCGCCCGCCATGGCCGAGATCAGCGCAGTGGCGAGCAGCGTGCTCACGCGAAAGCCCGGCGTCGCCTTGCCGGAGCCCGCCTGAGGCTCCTGCGGCAGCACGTTGCCGGCGCCGTTGTCCAGGGCACGGAGCTGTTCGACGCGCCTGACGACCGCCAGATCGTGCCCGCGCAATTCAGGCTCCTGCCTTCCCTGCTCGTCCCGGTGTGCTGACGCAACGTCACCCGCCGACCGCTGGCCAAGGCGGTTCACGGCCAGTTCGATGGCGGTATCAAGATTGCCGTGCACAATTTCACGGGACATCGGGTGCCCAGCCTTTCATGCTCACTCGAATGATGCGCGCCAGCAGGTGCACACAAGGGCGGTGCGCTGTCGGCCAAGTTGCTGCAAGCAATTGCTCGATTCAATGCTACACGCCTGAATCCCCTTCCGGAACTGGCTTGGCCCGAACGGACTATATGGCCTTGGTAATATCCAGGGTAACAACTTCCAGGCGCGGCACCCAGCCACCGACCGCGCACCGGTACGCGGGACCCGCCGCCAGGCCACGCGTATCATTCCATCTGTCATGACACTGACCGGCTTCTTCCAGCGTTTGTTTCGGCGCACGGACGCGTCGCCGGCGACGCCCCGGCGCGCAGGCGCGGCCGCGCCACGCCGTGCGGACCACACCGGACATCCGCAACCCGAACAACTGGGCACGAACTCCACCGGGCGGCCTCGCTGCTTGGCTGCCGACACGCCTTCATCAGCATTTCCATCGAGTCGCCGGGCAACGAGGCCATCAACCGCCTGCCGCGCTTATCTGGGCCAACGATGTCCTCGCCAGCGCCGAAGCCTAATCCTGCCCACGCCGCAGTCGCCATTTGGCGCAGCCGGAGCAAGGGAATCCCATCATGAGCGGTAGCACGCGCCTCGGCTGGCTGCCGGTCGTCGCCCTCGCGGTGCTGTCGACGATGTGGGGCTACACGTGGGTGCTGGCGAAACAGGCGCTCGAATACGCGCCGCCGTTCGCCTTCGCGGCGGAGCGCTGCATCGGCGGTGCGCTGGCGCTCTTCCTC
>DATJQH010000150.1:0-7842 GCA_035505955.1 Rhodocyclaceae bacterium | reverse complement strand
GCAGGTCGTCGAGCGCGAGCTTAAGGTGGTCGAGCACCAGCTCCGCTTTCGCCGGACTTGCCGCGTCGATGACCAGCCAGTGGTTTACCGGGTCGATCCAGGCGTACACCAGCCGACGCGTGACCAGCGCGCGCGGCAGCAGCTCGGCCGTCACCTGCTCGCGCATGTCGCGTGCCTGCGCGCGTCCGGGCTTGAAGCCCTGCTTCGCTTCGAGTTCGGCGAGCCGCGACTGCGTGTATTGCCGGATCACGCTGCCCGGCAGCAACTTCTGCTCGACGCCCAAAGCGATCAACCATTGCCTGTTGACGGACACCAGCAGTTCACCGTCGTTGCCGCGCGGCGGCACCCAGCCGCGGGACTGCATGTCGAAGCCGCCGCAGGGCTGGAAGGCTGTCTTCGCGAGTCGCGCCGCAAAGCGCGTGGCATCCTTGTTCCACTCCTCGCTCAGCCGGTAGAGTTGCAGATTGCGGAACCACATGATGGAGCCTCCAAATGGAAAAGGCCACCGTGTGCGATGGCCTTCGAGCGTGCTTGGTGGGCGGTACTGGTTTCGAACCAGTGACCCCTGCCGTGTGAAGGCAGTGCTCTACCGCTGAGCTAACCGCCCATCCTGCGGAGGCGCGCATTTAACCACAGAGGGCGGCGGCCGGTCAAACCGGATGCCGGTAGAATCCGCGCTTTCCCTTTGCAGCTCTGCCATGACCGTCCGCACCCGCTTCGCTCCGAGTCCCACCGGCTACCTCCACATCGGCGGCGCGCGCACCGCGCTGTTCGCCTGGGCCTATGCGCGCCGCCACGGTGGCACGTTCATCCTGCGCATCGAGGATACGGATGTGGCGCGCTCCACGCCGGCGGCGGTGCAGGCGATCCTCGACGGCATGCAGTGGCTCGGTCTCGCGCACGACGAAGGCCCGTTCTATCAGATGCAGCGCATGCCGCGCTACAAGGAAGTGATCGCGCAGATGCTCGCGGCCGGCACGGCCTACCACTGCTACACGTCGCCCGAGGACCTCGATGCGATGCGCCAGGAGCAGATGGCGCGGCACGAGAAGCCGCGCTACGACGGCCGCTGGCGGCCCGAGGCCGGCAAGGCGTTGCCAGTGCCGCCGGCAGGCGTTGCGCCTGTCGTGCGCTTCCGCAATCCGATCGATGGTGTGGTGGCGTGGGACGACGGCGTCAAAGGGCGCATCGAAATCGCCAACACCGAACTCGACGATTTCATCATTGCGCGCGCCGACGGCACGCCCACCTACAACTTCTGCGTCGTGGTGGACGACTGGGACATGAAGATCACGCACGTGATCCGCGGCGACGACCACGTAAACAACACGCCGCGCCAGATCAACGTGCTGGCGGCGCTCGGCGCGCAGGTGCCGGAGTACGCGCACCTGTCGATGATCCTCGGCGACGACGGCACCAAGCTCTCCAAGCGCCACGGCGCAGTCTCCGTGATGCAGTACGACGAGGACGGCTACCTGCCCGAGGCGGTGCTGAACTATCTCGCGCGCCTGGGTTGGTCGCACGGCGACGACGAAGTGTTCTCCATGGAGCAATTCGTCCAGTGGTTCGACCTTGACCACATCACCTCGTCGGCGGCGCAGTTCAACACCGAGAAGCTCAACTGGCTCAACGCCCACTACATAAAGTCAGCCGCGACGGTACGCCTCGCGGCCGATGTGGCGCGGCGCCTGGCGCGGCGCGGTGTCGATCCCGAAGCGGGGCCGCCACTTGAGAAGGTGATCGCGCTCTATCAGGATCGGGCCGCCAACCTGAACGAAATGGCCGACGCCTGCGAGCCATTCTGCGTCGCCGTGCATCCCTCGGCCGAGATGATCGCAACCCACCTCACGGATGCGGCGCGCGCGGCGCTCAAGGTCCTGCGCGACAAACTGGCAACCTGTGCGTGGGAGAAGCCGGCGATCGGTGCGGCGATGAAGGAAACGCTGGCCGCCTGCGGCATGAAGATGCCGCAGGTCGCCATTCCGCTGCGCGTCGCGCTGCTCGGCCAGCCGCAATCGCCGGCGATCGACGCGGTGCTCGAAGTACTGGGCCGCGACGAAGTGCTGCGCCGGCTCGACCGCAGCTACTGATCCGACGGTACCAGCGATCCGTCGACGAACTTCACGCGGTCGCCCTGGTGCCAGACCGGGCGTTCCTTGAAGTTGATCGTGTGTTCGACCCCGTTGTCGAGCCGCACGGCCACGTCGTAGTGCACGGCTTTGCGTTGCGACTTCTCGACCTGGTTGCCGGCCAGGGCGCCACCGGCCGCGCCGAGCACGGTAGCGACGTCGTTGCCGCGGCCGTTGCCGACCTGGTGGCCCAGTACGCCGCCGAGGATGCCGCCTGCGACGGCACCAAGGCCCGTGCCGTGGCCTTCCTGGACGATTTCACGCACCGACTCGACCGTACCGCAATTCGCGCACGGGGGCGGCGGTGGCGGCGCGTATTGCGGGGCAGGCGGCGGTTCGTTGGCGGCCAGCGGCGGCTCACTGCTGCGTCTTGCCACATGATGTGTTTCGGGACGCGGGGCCGACCGTTCCATGGTTGCGGACGCATCGGCGGCGGCCGGCGGCGGTGTCGAATCGGCAGGGGCAGTTGACGCCTGTTCGGACGTCGCGGGCGCAGCGGCGTGGCTGCCCGGCAGGACACCGGTGATCGCGGCGGCGCCGATCAGCGAGACAAGGATCACCGACACGGCGGCGGCCGCGATGAGGGGGTGGATACGGTTGCGCTTTTCTTCCATCGTTGGCATCTCCATCACAAGGCTTTCGATGTGTGACAACGATGCACCGCCGGGGTTCGCCGACGGCCATAACGATTTCTTACACTCTGATCGACGCAGCCTGGCTACTTCTGCTCGGCGTGACGACGCGTGACCGCCAGTTGCAGCTCATGCAATTGCACGAGGATCTGGTCCTTCAGCCCAAGCAGATCGGTGCCGAGCTTGCGCGCCGCGATCGTTTGGCCGTTCTCGTGCAGGTGCGCCATGCGCCCGCCCACGTCATGCAGGCGCGTGTGCAGTGCCTCGATGGCCGCGAACTCGGGCAGGTCGCCGTAGTGCTGGCGACCGTGATGGTCGTACCACTGGCCGAAGCGGCAGGCATGCTTGTCGGCAATCTCCGCTTCCTCGATGCGGCCCACCGGCTGATCGATCGCCAGGATCAGGTTCCTCACCCAGCGCACGTGATCGTACTGCGCCACCAGCAGCGGAAAGTCGGTCAGCTCCCAATGCGTGCCGGCCCATAGCGACCACATCGGATCGGGCTTGAAGACGCGCACCCAGTGCGCTACGTCCGCTGCCGGCATCGGCCGGGCAATGCCGAATCCCTGCACGACGTCGCAGCCCAGGCGCATGAGCATGATCGCCTGCTCCGTCGACTCGACGCCTTCGGCGACCACGTGGCTCTGGAACACCTGGGCCAGGCTGATGACGCCTTCGACGATGGCGAGGTCGTTGCTGTTGTCGAGCATCTCGCGCACGAAGCCCTGGTCGATCTTGAGGCCGTCGATCGGCAGTCGGCGCAGGCTGGCGAGGCACGAATAGCCGGTGCCGAAATCGTCCAGCCAGAAACTTACGCCGAGTTCGTGGCAGGCGTCGATGACGCCGCTGATACGGGCGAGGTCGTCGATGGCCGCGGATTCGAGCACTTCCAGTTCGAGCAGCGATGGCGCGACGTCGGGGCGGGCGGCGAGCGCGCGCGTCAGGCGATCGACGAAGTCCGGCCGCTGCAGGTTTTCCGGCGAGATGTTCACGCTCACCGGCAGCGCGAGGCCCTGCTTGGCCCATTCCGACATCTGCCGCAGCACGGCGGCGATGACCCAGTTGTCGAGCGTTTCCGTGACGTCGGTGTTGGCGATGATCGCGAGGACGTCGCCCAGCTGGATCGTGCCGCGCTCGGGATGCTGCCAGCGGATCAACGCCTCGGCACCGACGACCTGGCCGGTGCGAATGTTGATCTTGGGCTGGAAATGCAGTTCGAATTCGTTGTTGGCGAGCGCCTGGCGGATGCGCGCGAGGTCGTCGCGGTGGCGCACGAGCTTGCGGTCGTATTCCGAATCGAAGAGCTGGTAGCGGTTGCGCCCGGTCTGCTTGGCGTAGTACATCGCCTGGTCGGCGTGGCGCAGGATCGTATCGGGGTCGGCGTCGTCGAGCGGGCAGATGGCGACGCCAATGCTGGCGGTCACCGACAGGTAGCGGCTGTCGACGTGATAGGGCGCCGCCACTTCGGCCAGCAGGCGCTCGAGCACGGGATGGAAGTCGGTCGGTGCGTCGGCGCCCGTGAGCAGCAGCACGAACTCGTCGCCGCCGATGCGCGCCACGGTGTCCGAGCCGCGGATCAGCGAGGTCAGGCGCTCGGCGACGCTGACCAGCACGCGGTCGCCGATCTCGTGGCCGTAGCGGTCGTTGATAGGCTTGAAGCCGTCGAGGTCGAGGTAGCACACGGCGAGCAGCGTGCGCTGGCGATGCGCCTGCGCCATGGCCTGGCGCAGCCGGTCGGTGAGGAGATTGCGGTTGGGCAGGTGCGTGAGCGCGTCGTGGCCGGCCTGCCAGGCGATGCAGCGCTGCAGGTGCCGGTTGTCGGAGACGTCGCGGCAGATCAGCACCGCACCCAGCGGTTCCGACGATTCATCGCGCACCGGCGCCGCGGAGGCCTCGACGATGAACTCGCGGCCGTCGCGCGCGATCAGCAGCGCATCCTGCTCGAAGCGAAAGGCGCGGTTCTCGCGAAAGGCGATGGCGGAAGGCGACTCGACCGGGTTGCGGTTATCGAGGTCGACGAGGCGGAAGACGTCGCCCATCGGCAGGCCGATGGCCTGCTGGCGCGACCACCCGGTCAGGTGCTCGGCTTCGGCGTTGATGCTGCTGACGCGACCCTCGGCGTCGGTGGCGATGACAGCCTCGCTGATCGACGCCAGGATGACGCGGGCCATCTCGTTCTCGGCCGCGCTGCTGCGTTCGGTTGGCGCCGGTGCAGTTGACTGCGCCGGCGCGCGTGGGTCGTTCACTGCGATGCCCTTGTTCAACTGCTGCTCCGGCAACGATCTGGCCGTAATCGATTCATCATAACCGCTCGCCCTGGCAGTGGCAATTGCGGGCGCGGAAGAAAAAAAGCCGCCGCGGGAAGCGCCCGTGGCGGCTTGGGGCCGGGGAGGACGGCCACTCACATCGGAACCACGGCGCCGTGCACGAGGCGTACACGCTCGCCGGCGTGCCACGCGGGCTGACTTTGCGCGCTGACGATGCGAACGGCGCCGTCGTCGAGCCGCACGACGATTTCGTGGCGCAGAATCCTGGCGTCGCCGGCGTCGAACGGGCGACTCGAACTATCAGTGTGGTCATCGGCGATGGAGATGCCGATGCCTTTCCCGGTATTGATGACGGCGCGCACGGACTCCACGGTGCCGCAGTCGAAGCAGGGCGCGGTCGCGACGGGATCGGCCGAGCGCAGGGCAGTGGTGAATGCCGCGACTGCGGCGGGCGGCTGGGCGGGCGCCAACTGGGGCGCACCCAACGGAGCGGGCAGAACGCCGACTATGATCGCGATGCCCGCGAGCGAGGCAATCGTCACCGAGATCGCCATCACCGTCATCAGCGGGTGCAGTGTGCCGGGAACGTCTTTCACTTTGCCCTCGCGCGAAAAACCAGACCCGCGCAACAAAGACTCACGGGGCCGATCCCGCGGACCGGCGTCAGGATTCTTGCACTTTGCCCGGGCGGGTCTTCCTGTCGTCAAATCGCGACAGCACAACGGCATTGGCGAGAGGGCTTTCCAGCGGCAGCGGGTCGCCGGCGAGCTGCGAGGCCAGCAATTCCGCGCACAGCGACGCCCATACAAGACCGCGGGCACCGAAACCGTTGATGATCCAGAGGCCGTCGGACGCGGCCGCCGGGCCCACGATGGGCAGGCGGTCGGGCGACATCGGCCGAAAGCCCACGCGGCCGGCGAGGCCTTGCGGATCGACGCCCGCTGCGTAACCGGGCAGGATGGCGTCGAGCCGCAGCAGGTTCTCCTGGTGGTCGGCCAAACGCGGCGTGGTGTCGATGTCATCGGCATCGAGCGTGGCGCCGAAGCAGTGAATGCCGTCGACCGCGGGCGTGATGTAGCCGTTGCGCGTCGCGACGATGTCGAATCGCGGCGCGGCGGCTTCCGGCAGGTGCGAGACGAAGCCGCGACCGACGCGGATGGGCGCGCGCGGCAGCAGCTTCGGCGTGTCGACGCCGTTGGCGAGCACCAGTTGCGGTGCCTCCGCAATGAGCGCGCCGTTCGCGTCGAACAGCCGCCACAGCAAGCCGGAACGTTCCAAGCGCGCCACCTCGACGCCGAAGTGGGTTTCAATGCCGGCGAGGTTGCCGGCGCACAGTGACGGTGGATTGATCCAGCCCGCGTTCGGGAACCACCAGCCGCCGACCTTTACCGGCCAGCCGGCGATGCGCGCGGCCTCGTCGCGCTCGACGAAGCGCGCGAGTTCCGGCGGCGTCCGCTGCTGCTCGATCGCGCGCCGTTGCGTCTCCTCGTGCTTCGCATCCTTGGCGAGGTGAAGTGCGCCGACCATGCCGAAGCGTGCGCCGGAAAGTTTGGCGACATGGCGCCGGCCGTACAGGAAGCACGCGCGCAGGAGGCGCGATTGCAGCGTGTCGCCGAGTGAAGGCAGCGGCCGGAACACGCCGGCAGTGTTGCCCGAGGCGCCGGTGGCGGCGGCGTGCGCGCGTTCGAGCACCGTGACTTCGTAGCCGCGGGCCGCGAGCCGATTCGCAGCAGATGCGCCGGCGGCGCCGGCACCGATCACCACGATGCGACGGTCGGCCGCGATGGACTCGCTTCGCGTACCCGGCGCGCATGCCGAAAGCATGTAGCGCTTGTTGCCGAAGCCGGGCCGCTTCTCCCACTGAAAGTCAGCCCCCGTGGTACGCCGTGTGACGTCCTCCGCGACGGTCCAGGTAGCGAGCGTCGCGCCCGGTGCGGCAAGGCGGCGCAACTGCGCGAACATGGCGTCCGACCATAACTCCGGATTGCGGTCGGGCGAAAAGCCGTCGAGGTAGAAGGCGTCTGCTGCGAGCGAAAGCTGCGGCAACCAGTCGACCGCGTCGCCGAAGACCAGCGTCAGCGTGACGGCATCGTTCTCGAAATGCAGGCGATGGAGTCCCGGCACCAGCATCGGCCAGACAGCCAGGAGTTGCTGCGAGAGGTCAGCGAGTTCGGGCCACTGCGCGTGCAGCGTCGCCAGATCGTCGCGGCGAAACGGATGTTTCTCGACCGAAACGAAGTGCAGGCGCCGGCAGCGGTTCGGATCGTCGCGCCATGCCTGCCAGGTGGCGAGGAAGTTGAGGCCCAGCCCGAAGCCGGTCTCGAGGATGACGAAGCGTTCGCGGCCATGCCACGCCTGCGGCAGGTCGTTGCCGCCGAGGAAGACGTGGCGCGCCTGGTCGAGGCCACCCTGTGCCGAGTGGTAGATGTCGTCGTAGCGCGCGGAGTAGGGCGTCGTTCCCGCGAAACCGAGTTCCGCGGGAACGACTGGTTCGTAGTTCACTCCGGCCGCATCTGCGGGAAGAGGATGACGTCGCGGATCGCCGGCGCATTGGTCAACAGCATCACCAGCCGGTCGATGCCGATGCCGCAGCCTCCGGTCGGCGGCAGGCCGTATTCGAGCGCGCGGATGTAGTCGGCGTCGTAGTACATCGCCTCTTCGTCGCCGGCCTCCTTGGCTTTCGCCTGTTCCTGGAAGCGCGCGGCCTGGTCTTCGGGGTCGTTCAGTTCCGAGAAGCCGTTGGCGATCTCGCGGCCGACGATGAACAGTTCGAAGCGCTCGGTGATGTCCGGGTTGCTGTCGGAGCGGCGCGCC
>DATJQH010000149.1:0-8758 GCA_035505955.1 Rhodocyclaceae bacterium | reverse complement strand
CTTTGGGATCATGATAGTCCAGATGGGCATGGCCACGACCGACGTCTGGACAATGCAAGATATGTCGGGCAATTGCACTCAGTGTATTGAGTAAATGGAGGACTGCCATGTTCGGCCGCCGCCAGCTTCAAGGCGCGGCCGGGACTGGTCGTGGGAACGGGCGGCATACCGTTGACGCGTCTTCTTGAACGGCCGGCGGCCGAGTGGCTGGCTGCTTGAGGCTATGGCCGTACCACCGTGGCTGACTTTGGCGCCGCTTGCGACAACTCGTCGCATCGCGAAAGCGGTAGCACCGGCTAACATGGCCGCCACGCTAATCCGTGGTGCTGCCGATGTTCGCCCACAAGGCTCGCGTTGCCGATCTCTATCAGCGGTACTTCACCGAACTGGTCGCCTTTCTGTCGCGCCGCGTCGCGTCGCGGGAACTGGCAACGGACCTGGTTCAGGATTTGTTCGTCCGGCTCCTGGCGCGTGACGATCTGGTGGCCGCAGTCGCACATGATCGCGGCTACCTTTACAGTTCGGTGCGCCATCTGGCAGCCGAGGCCCGGCGTTCGCCGCGCTGGCGCGAGCACGCGTCCGATCCCCGGGTCGAAATGGAGTCGGAAGAAGCGCCACCCCCGGAAGCCTTGATCGAGGATCGGCAGACCATCGCCCGTCTGGCCAAGGTGGTCGGTCGCTTGCCGCCGCGCTGCCGCGAGGCCTTCATCCTGCACAAGTTCGAGCACCTGAGCTACAAGGAGGTCGCCGCGCAAATGGGAATTTCAGTTGGTTCGGTGGAGAGGCACATGGCGCGAGCCTTGGGTTCTTGTCGAGCAGAGATCGAATTCCGCGCCAGCGATTGAATTGTCGGCCGCCATGACCAAATCCGCCGCCGTGGAACGCGAGGCTTTGCGCCGCTATGTTCGCGCCAGAGCGCCGGACTTCAGCGCGGAGGAAAAGCGTGACCTCGATGCCTGGCTCGCCACGGATGCCAGCCATCGTGAGGAATATGCCCGGCTGAGCGAGACTTGGCGTCGACTCGATGGCCTGGCCGGCCTGATGGGGAGCCTGCGCGCTCGGCCGAACTCGGTTGGCTCCTGGCGGTACCGCTTGGTAGGTGGCTTGGTGGCGGCCGGCGCGGCGGCCGTGCTGTTTCTGGCCTTGCGTCCGCAGGCCCCAGCTCCGCTGCGGTTAGAGACCGCCGCTGCCGAACATCGCGTGCTCAAGCTCGCCGATGGCACGACGATTGCGCTCGACGCCGAATCCGCAATCGACCTGATCGAAGGCGATGCGCCGCGCGTCGACCTGTTGCGGGGCGACATCTATGTCGATGTGCGCAGCCACGGCACGACGCACCTGGAAGTGCGCATTGCCGGCGCGGTGATCCGCGACATCGGCACCCGCTTTGCCGTTGCGGCGGTCGACAACGGCGGATCGGTGGCGGTGGCGGAAGGTGTAGTCGAATTGCGGGCTGGCACAAGCATGCACATGGTGCATGCCGGCCGAGCGGTTCGTTTCGATGCCCGCGGTACGTTCCGCGAACAGGTCGCAAGTACGGATGGCGTTGCGCCCTGGCGCGAACAACGCTGGCGCTTCGAGGCGACGCCGCTGTCCGTTCTCGCCGCCGAGATGGCTCGCCAGCAACGTATCAAGGTCGACATCGCCGATCCGGCGGTGGCGGCGCTCACCGTCAGCGGGAGCTTTGGTTTCGACGAGCCGGAACGCGTGCTGTGGGCGGCGGCCCAGGTGCATGGATTGAAGCTGAAACGTCTGGGCGAACGGCACTTCGAGCTGCAACGCGCCCGGTAGCGGTACGTTGGCCAGTGCGACATCATGCCACACGGGGTGTGGCGTCTCCGTTACCTCTTCCCCAATTGAGTCGCCGAGCGGCGGCCATCAAACGTTCAATAGGGGAGATTCATGTCGCAAGCCATTGTGCCGTTCCGACTGCGTCAGTCGGTACTGATCGTCGCCGCTGCCGTTTGCACCGGCTTTTCCGTTGCTCCAGCCGCTTACGCCCAGTCGTGCGCGAGTGAAATCGTCATTCCGGCCCAAGACTTGGGCACGGCGCTCGACACTCTTTCCAGCCAGTGCGGCGTACGGCTGCTCTACTCGCCGGAGGCGGTCAAGGGCAAGCGGGCGCCCGCGGTTCAGGGCAAACTCGGTACCGAAGAGGCGTTGACCCAACTGTTGGCGGGATCGGGACTGACCTGGTCCAAGAGCGACGACGCCTACGCGATCAAGGCCGCGGCCGTGGTTCCGACACATGACGGTACCGAACTGCCTACCGTCACCATCACCGCGACCCGCACCGAGCGCCGGGTGGACGAGGTACCGGCCAGCGTCAGCGTCATCACCAGCCAGGACATCGCGACCAAGAACCGTCAGAACGTAAACGACGCATTGCGCGACGTCGAGGGGCTCGACTTCGTCGCCCAGCAAGGCGTCGGCCACCAGGTATTCCCGACCATTCGCGGCGTCGGCGGCTCGTTCGCCGGCTCGACGACGCAGGTACTGGTCGACGGCATTGCTCACGATTCAGCGTTTTCGAGCGTCATGGGCCACGGCGGGTTGAATTTCACGTCGCTGTTCGACGTCGAGCGCGTCGAGGTCTTGCGCGGCCCCGCTTCGGCACTCTACGGCCCCAGTACCATCGGCGGCGTCATCAACGTTATACCGAAGCGCTGGAAGGGCGATCCCGGTGCCGAGGTCGCCGCATCCTACGGCTCTCACGATACCCAGACCTTGGACGCGGCCGCCGGGCTCGCCAAAGACAATTTCGACATTCGCTTGTCGGTCCACGACGCCAAGAGCGATGGCTACAAGGCTGTACCCGTCGAGGATCCCAACGGCGAATGGGATCTGGGACCGCGCGACTGGCAGGACCGCAAGCTCAGTGTGATGTTGGGTTTTCGTCCTGCGGACAACCAGGAACTGACGCTCAACTACCAGCAGTACGCGACTCGATCCGCCATGTATGGCGGTCGCCCCAACGATCGCCAGAACATGGACGGCGACTCGACCACGATTGGCTACCGGTATGACTTGAGCGCAGACACCAACATCAAGGCCAACTTCCGCAGCACCAACCTGAAACAGCGGTACACCTTCGACGGTTGGGACTGGAACGGCCTGACCACTACCGGGGTCGTTGCGCCCGCCGACCTGGAACTCGCGGATTCCGGCGGCCGCAACAGCAAGTCGACGTTCTTCCAGGTCGTCGCCGATACTCGACCGATGACGGGCAACGAGTTGGTCGCCGGCTATTCGCACGATACCGGCAAGTACGAGATGTTCGGCGGCTCGGTTACCGGCGCCAAAGGCAAGACGGATGCCCTCTTCATCGAGGACGAGCACAAGTTCGGTGCGTTGGTCTTGACCGGCGGAGCTCGCTACGACCGCATCGACCAGTCCGCGGATACCGTCAACGGTGCACCCAAGAACGGCGATGCGTCCGTGGCCGATGTCGTCAATCCACGCATTGGCGCCCGCTACCACCTGACCGATGCGACATCCTTCTATGCGTCCTACGGCACAGCCTACCTGCCGGCTTTGAACACGTTCAAGTTCGTCCAGCCCTCGACGACGCGCGTCGATAACCCGAACCTCGATCCGGAAAAATCGAAGACGTATGAGATCGGCATGAACAATCGCCTTGGCGTCGGCAACCTGCGCACTTCTATCTATCACACGGACTACAAGGACAAGATTACGCTGGGTACCGACGCAGCCAGCGGCAAACGCCAATGGCAGAACATTTCGGTCGTGAAGGTGGAAGGCATCGAGATTGCCTTTGACGGAGATCTTGGCGGTGGTTGGCGACCGTACGCGAACTTCTCATACACCAAGGCGCGCGACTACGCGACCCCGAACGCCGCAGGCACACAGTCGATGCGCGTGTCACCGCGCAAGTTCAACGCCGGCCTGACCTATGCGCCGAGCGACGCCTGGTCGGCGACGCTGAATGCCCGTTACGTCAGCGGTCTCTACTTCAATAATCTGACCGAGGCGCAATGGGCGGACGGCTACACGCAGGTCGACGCCAAGGTCGCGATCAAGCTGCCGTTCATCGGCAAGAGCTGGGAAGGATTTGTCGCCGGAAACAACCTGACGAACAAGAAGTACGAACCGTTCAACATAGGCGAATGGTCGGACGGACGGACTTTCACCATCGGCGTGAATGGCAGGTTCTAGGCTGGCCCTGGCCCTGTGTTTCGCGGCTTCGGCGAGTTGGGCGCAAGACGGCGGCGAGTCGGATATTTCTTTGATCACCGCCGCCGACATTGCCCGCGAGAAGCCGTCCGATATCGTGGAGATGTTGAAGAGCCGCGTTGGACTGGACGAGAACAACAGCGTCATCACCATGCGCGGCGTCAAGGGCATCGCCATCTTCGTCGATGGTTTTGCTTCGTCGATGACCGAGCTGGCGGCGCTGAAGCCCGAGCAAGTGGAGCGAATCGAGGTCCTGCGCGGAGCGGCCTCCGCGCGTTTCGGCGCCGAGGCGATGGGCGGCGCGATTGCCGTGACGACACGTGGCGTCGCCGGCGATCTGCGCGGCGGCTTTGTGCAAGGCCTCGATTCGCGCGCTGGGCACTTCTCCCGCTTGTCCGGCGGACGCGAGGCGGACGGTTTCGGCTGGTCGCTGCTTGCCGAAGACAGGGTTTCGGAAGGCTTCCGCTCTGTTCCCGATTCTCCGTTTCCCTATCAGGTCACGGTCATGGACGAGCGCAGCAAGAGCCGAGCTGCGGATGGCAAGCTCGCCTGGCGCAGCCAAGACGTCGACCTGTCGGTGAACATGAAGCGAGTGGACCTCTGGTCGTTTTTCGGGCGACCGGCATGGGCATTCGATTCGCGGACCGACGATGCGCGCATGCAACTGGCTTGGCGCATCGCCGATGGCGTCGCCACTGAGGTTGCCGTGGGCGAGGAGCACTATGACACTGCCGGCGTGCGCGACCGCGGCACCGGCACCGATGCCGAAGGGCTGGCCCCCGAGCGTTGGCTAACCCAGAGCTACCGGCAGCGCGAGGCGACGGCAGCGCTAACCTGGGCGACCGTCGATTGGCGTTTGCACCTGGGCGTCAATCTGGACGAGCTAAGCGAGGATTTCGGCGCCGCCGACTACGCGACGCGTCAGGTGCAATCGATCACGGAGTCGCTGATCCGCAAGGAGGCGCTGTTCGTGTCGACCGAAGGCCCACTGGGTGCGGGGCACCTGGAGTGGGGCTTGCGGCGCGATTTCCAGCGCTACGTTTCCGCCCGTATCTTCGAGGCGGGACCGCCCGCCCAGACCGTGACCGGCAGCGGCGTTTCCAAATCGGCATCCAGTCCGAAGGTGGCCTTGTCCTGGCCGGTGGGCGGTTATCGGGTGCGAGGCAGCATCGGCACGGGCTTTTCGCCGCCGCAAGGCGGCCAGCTTTACTACAGCGACGTCGGTGCTGGCGCCGTCACATTAGCAAATCCGGCACTGAAGCCCGAGCGTTCGACCACCGCCGATCTCGGCTTATCGCATCATGCACCGAGTGGCGACTGGAGCACGACCCTGTTCGCCACTCGCTGGCAGGACAAGATCGGCATGCGCATCGTCGATTACGGTACGCCCGTAATTCAGCAGCCGCAGAACACGGGACGGGTAACTGCGCGTGGCGTCGAGATGCAGTGGGCGAAGAAGATGTCGACATCGTGGTCGATGAGTACGAATTACACGTATACGCGGACACGCGTCACCGAGGATCTGGCCGACCCGGCTCTGGTCGGGAAGGCGCTACCGGACATGCCACGCAACAAGGCCAACGCGATGCTGGACTACGATTCCCGCGATGGCTTCAATGCTCGCATCAAGCTGCGGGCAGTGGGCAGCACCTTCACCGACGACGCCAATACCGTGGTCGACAGCCGTGGTTACCGTTGGCGGAAAGCCGGCTATGCGGTACTCGACTTGGCCGCAACATGGCGCCGGACGGACTGGGAACTGACGCTTGCGCTCGACAATGCGCTCAACCGCGACTACGTTTCCGGTTTCTTCTGGCATCAGCAACCGCGCACTTTGCGGGGCGAACTGAGCTTGCGTTTCTGATGGGGTTGAACGACATGACCACCAGACTTTCCGTGTGGGTACTGGCCGCATTGCTTCTTGTGACTGCGGTTCCGGCGATTGCCTGTAGGCCCTTCGGTTCCTACGAATTCGTCGAGGACACTGAAGGCGGCATCTGGTTCACCGAGGGCGACAACAATGCCGTGTCGCGCCTCGCGCCCGATGGCGCGGTGGTGAGTCATCCACTGCCGACGGCGAATGCCGAGCCGAGTTCACTGGCACTCGATCACGAGGGCAACGTGTGGTTCGCGGAAATGGAAGGCCGCAAGATCGGCCGCTTGGGTAGGGACGGTCGCATCGTCGAGTTCCCCGTCACGGGCGGACATCCTTTCCAGGTCAAGGTCGATCGCGCCGGCGAGACCTGGTTCACCCAGCAGGGCGATCACCAGGCAAAGTCCGAAGGCGACCATGCTGCCCACGTCAATGCCTCCGGAATCGGACGTATCGATCGGCTGGGCGTGACGCATTTCTATCCGGCGCCTGAAGGATGGGCGACGTCCATCACCTTCGACCGGAACGACGAAGCCTGGGTCAGCATTCTGGTTTCGCGCGGCGAGACGGCGAAGCCGAAGGGAATAGTGGCCCGCCTGTCGCGTGAGGGCGACTGGCAGGTCGACGCGACCTGGGAGAACAGTTGTCCGCGCAACCTGCTGGCCGACGCGGCGGGGAGGCTGTACTACACGGATGGCTGCCGTCACACAGCAGGCTACCGCACTGTCGGCGGCAAGTGGGTCGAGTGGACGCTGCCGGGGGAGACCAACATCCAGCAAACGTCTCTGGCGAGGAACGGCACTCTCTGGTTCACCGACCGCCAGCATCTGGGGCGCATCGATGGCCGCGGCAAGGTCCGCATCGTCAGCCGCGCCGACAACGGCGACGCCACCATGGCAGTGCTGGCCACGCGCAATGGCGACGTGGTGTTTTCCGAGTTCTACAACTACAACGTCAATCGCCTGAAAAAGACCGGCGAGTTCGTCGAGCATCTGGTCGCTGTCGACGAGCGCAAGAGCGCGCGCGAGGTGAAGGAAGGGGAAGTCTGCCGCATCGAGTTCGGCGCCCGCATTGCCGCCAAGGCCGAGATGGACAGGAAGCGCGCCGAGGAAGTACGCAACGGCCGCTTCAAGCCCGACGGCATGGGCACCGAGAATCTCGTCGTGCAAAAGTGCCAGGTCTGCCACGACGCGCGCCGCCTGCTGCTTTCGCGGCGCAGCGACTGGACGCCGAGCATCACGCGCATGCATGACTATCGACGGATTCGCAACGTCGAACCCCTGACCGCAGAGGAAACGACGCGCCTCGTCCGGTACTTCAACGAGAACTACGGGCTGGCACGCTAGGGCCTACCCCTCAGATGAGTTCAGCATGCGAAAAAACAAAGTGTCTCTGCCGCTCTCCTGCGCCGGCGACAAAGGTCAGTCTCGCTGTTCTCGCGATGATCGCTATCTCCCCAGAACGGAGTGCCTGATGTTGTTCAAGAAAGTTGATATCCACAACAAAGAGGGGAGACAGTTCGTCGTTTGGGCTGTCGGCACTTTGAGTATGCCTCTCGGGGCAATGCCATTTATCTACAGCGCAATGCCGGATCTGCAATTCGATTTGCCAACGACGCTGGTGCTCTGTGTGTGCTGGGGTGTCGTCAGTCTCCTGCTTCGTCGATACATCAAGGAAAACCTTGACTGACCCAATCAGTGATTCGAAATTCCATAGGAAGGAGAGTAACGATGAGTTCGCCAACCAGTCGTGAATTGGCGCCTTGGATGAAAGCAGCGATTCTTGTCCATCAGGTCATCGGCTTGATCGCGGTGCCCTTCCTGCTGATCTCCATCGCCATCGCCGTATCGCTGACGCACACGAAGCTGTTGCTGGCGCTTTCGGAAGCGATCTATCCGTCGCTGCCGATTCCGCAAGTCGCGCTCGACGAAGCCGTGCAGCCAGGATCGTGGGATCAGGCGCTGCGATTGGCCAAGGCGGCGGTCGGGACCGATGCGCATGTGATCGGGACCCGGAGCGACAACGTCGTCTCCGTATCGGCCTTCGCACAGCACAGCCACGATCCGGTGGTTGCGATGACGAATCCGCAGACCCAGTTGCTGATCGACACGCAGGTCATGCGCATCGTCCGCGTGGACGACAAGACCACGTCGCTCTTCAGCCAGGCTCACGGCGTCCACGCCTACCGCTTCTTCGGCATCGAGTGGGCCTCGATCGCATTCATCAGCGCCGTCTCGCTGTTGGCGTTGCTCGCGACCGGTGGCGTGATGGCCTGGCAGGATCGCAGGGCGGCGAAGGTCTATGCGCGGCGCTCCCGTTGGCATGTCCGTGTCGGTCAGGTCACGGGACTGCTCACCATCGCGGTCGCCGTGACGACGCTGGACTTCGAGTTCAATTTCTTGCAGCGCGACCGGACTGCGAGCCATCCAATTCCGGCTGTCTCGCTCGATGAGCCGATCCGCCGGGGCTCGATCGATCAGGCAAGAACCCTGGTTGCCAAGGCCATCGGCGCCACGCCGCGCGCGGTGTTCATTCAGGGCACCGACCGTATCAAGTTCTCCGAGGCGGGCGACGGCATCGGCGGCAAGTCGGTCTGGGTGGATGGCGAAACGATGACCATCGAGCGCATCACCGACTGGCGCAACGATGCCCAGGCGCTGTCCTTCATCATCCACGACGGCCGCTGGCTGG
>DATJQH010000148.1:0-3028 GCA_035505955.1 Rhodocyclaceae bacterium | reverse complement strand
TCGTGCGGCTCCAGCCGCAGCGTGCAGCGGGCAAAGCTGACCGCGCTCTCATAGGCGTAGGTCGTGACGTGACGGACGTCGTAGATCACGCCAGCCCCGTCAGCTTTTCCGGCCGGCTCGCATTCGGCCCGTGCGGAAAATAATGCGCGCCGATCGCGTCAGCCAGATTGAGCAGGTCCTGTTCGAGCGCGAACAGCGTCTTGGTGTCGAGGCGGCCGGCTTCCGCCGTGGTCAGCGACGCCTGCGCGGCGACCGCAAGGCGCTGCGGCCGCGCGATCAGTCCGCTTTCGACCAGCGCCGGCAGGCTCGCAATATGGGCGTTGAGCGCCTCGACCTGGAAGGCGACCGACCTGGGATTATAGGTGTCCAGCACCACGAGATCGCGGATCGGCGCCAGCACCGGCCCGACCAGATAGCGCGAGCGATAGGTGATCTGGCAGTCCACCAAAGTGAGCAGGATGTCGAGATCCTCGGCCGTCGCCTCGTCATAGGCGAACTGGCGCGCGAGGCGCATCGTGTTGATGGCGCGCTCGACGCGGCGGCCCATCTCGAGGAAGCGCCAGCCGGCGGCGCGGTTCATGTTCTCCTGCGCGAGGCCGGCAAAACTCGCAAGCTCCTGCAGGGTCAGCTCGGCCGCGCTGACGACGCCGTCGTCGTCCTCGACCTCGGCGGCGAGCCGCGCGGTCATCTCGGTGATCACCTGCCAGGCATCGGGCGACAGGCGTTCGCGCAGCGAACTCGCGGTGCGCTGCGCGGTGCGCAGCAGCGACAGGGCGGAGCCGAATTTCGCCTCGGTCTGCAGGGCTTCCGCGGCGACCTTGGACGGCTGCGTCCGCGAGGTCTGCGAGACCGCGCCCCAGGCGACCAGCAGCCGCTGGATGCGTTCGGCTGTCTGCACGAGGTTCGGCGCGCCCTTGCCGGGATCGCGCTGCTGCGCGCCGAGCGCGCGGATCAGCCGCAAGGTGGCTTCGGCGCGTTCGAGATAGCGGCCGAGCCAGAACAGGTTGTCGGCGGCGCGGCTCGGCAGTACGCCGGCGATGCGGCGGATTCGGACCGCATCCCCCGGCAGCAGCGTGCGCGCGGTCACCGCCTTGTCCGAGACCACCCAGACATCGGCGGCGCGGGCGCCGTCACCCATCGACACGGCGCGGGCGTCCGGCCGTTCGGCGATCCGGCAGAAGCCGCCGGGCATGATGGTCCAGCCGGTCTCGGTCGCCGCCGCAAACACCCTGAGCACGAAGGGCCGCGGCGTGATGCCGCCATTGTCCCAGACCGGCGTGGTCGACAGCCGCACCAGCTCCTGGCCGACGAAATCGATGCCGCGCTCGGCGATGGCGGCCTTCAGCCGTTCGCGATCGGCGGCCGGCAATTCGCCGGGGAGAACCGGACCGCGGCCATCGAAGCCGGGCACGCCGCTTCCATACGCGCCTTCGATGGCAAACTCGTCGAGCCGCGACAGCACCTCCTCGCGCGCCGCCTTCTGGCCGCACCACCAGGTCGCGATATGCGGCATCTTGAGGTCCTCGCCGAGCAGGCGGCGCGACAGGCTCGGCAGAAAGCCGAGCAGCGCGCGGGCTTCCAGCACGCCGGAGCCCGGCATGTTGGCGACCACGACGCCGTTCTTGCGAAGCACGTCGACAAGCCCGGGCACGCCAAGGTGCGAGGCGGCGTCGAGCTCGAGTGGATCGAGCGAGTTGGAATCGACCCGGCGCAGCAGCACGTCGACCCGCTTCAGCCCGGCGACGGTGCGGATATAGATGCGGTCGTCGCTGACCGCGAGATCGTCGCCCTCGACCAGCAGAAAGCCGAGATAACGCGCGAGCGTGGCGTGCTCGAAATAGGTCTCGCTGAAGGCGCCGGGCGTCAAGACGCCGATGCGCGGCTCGTCGCGATCGGCGCAGGCGCGCAGCGCCTCGCGAAAAGCTTCGAAGAACGGCGCGACGCGCTCGACATTCATCGATTTGTAGAGCGAGGCGAAGACGCGCGACAGCACCAGGCGGTTTTCCAGCGCGTAGCCCGCCCCCGAAGGCGCCTGGGTGCGGTCGCCGAGCACCCACCAGCGGCCGTCGGGACCGCGGCCGACATCGGCGGCGTAGAGGTTGAGATAGCGGCCGCCCGGCGGCTTCACGCCGCACACGGGCCGCAGATATTCGCTCGAGCCGGCGATCGCGGCGGCGGGAATTGCGCCGTCGGCCACCAGGCGGCCCTCGCCGTAGAGGTCCCTGAGGACGAGCTCCAGCAGCTGCGCCCGCTGCGCGATGCCGGCGGACAGCTGCTGCCACTCCGCCTCGTCGATCAGCAGCGGCAGGTGGCTCAGCGGCCATTGCTGATCGGCGCTCTCGCCGGGCGCGCGGTAGCTGACGCCGGCCTCGCGCATGTGGCGATCCGCCGCACCGAAACGCCGCTCGATGTCGACGGGCGACAAGGCAGCGAAGGCCTCGAGGAAGCGGGTCCAGACCGGGCGCGGCGCGCCATCGGCCGCGATGAACTCGTCGGGGATGCCGGGCAGCCGCACATAGTCGCGCGACCATTGCGCGACCCGCCGGTTGCCCAAGCGGGCCTTGCCCGCCGCAGCATCGTCCGGCCCTGGTCCCAATTCTCCGCCGGTGGTTTCCGCCATGCCGACTCTCCGCACCCAACTCAACCATTTTCAATGCAGGAGCTGGGTTCTCAAGTCGAGTGTGAAAGGAAATTCCAGTGTGCGCTCCTCGCGCGGCACCTCGATTTTGCCGGGAGTGTGGCCGTGATCCTGAAACCGGGCCAGCCGCCGCGCCTCGGCCTCGTAGGAATTGACCGGTTTGGTTTCATAATTGCGACCACCGGGATGGGCGACATGATAGACGCAACCGCCGAGCGAACGGCCGTTCCAGGTGTCGATCAGGTCGAAGGTCAGGGGCGCATGGACCGGAATGGTCGGGTGCAGGCCGGAAGCCGGCTGCCAGGCCTTGAAGCGGACCCCGGCCACCGCCTCGCCGACGCGCCCGGTCGCCGTCATCGGCAGCCGCCGGCTGTTGCAGGTCACGACGTG
>DATJQH010000147.1:0-4010 GCA_035505955.1 Rhodocyclaceae bacterium | reverse complement strand
CTGATACAGAGCACGGAATGTTCCGCGCTCTTTTTTTTGCGCTGACGGGGACATGCGTTACTGGCTGATGAAGACCGAGCCCGGCGTCGTCGGCATCGACGACGTGCTGGCGCTGCCGGACCGGACCGTCGACTGGTGGGGCGTGCGCAACTACCAGGCGCGCAACTTCATGCGCGACCAGATGAAGGTCGGCGACAAGGTGCTCTTCTACCACTCGTCGTGCGCCGAGCCGGGCATCGCCGGCCTCGCGGAAGTGGCGAAGCCTGCCTACCCCGACCGCACGCAGTTCGACCCGAAGAGCCCCTACTTCGACCCGAAGTCGACGGCCGAGAGCCCGCGCTGGGTGAACGTCGACGTGCGCGTGACGAAGAAGACGCGCCTGATCGGGCTCGCCGAATTGCGCTCGCATCCGGAACTCGAGCGCATGCGCGCGCTCCAGCGAGGCAATCGCCTGTCGATCACGCCGGTCGATCCTGCCGAGTGGGATTTCATCACCAGAAAGCTCCTGAAATGAATGAGTGGTTCGTTGGTTACGCGATTCTCGGCGCGGTCGCCGGGTTCTTTGCCGGGCTGCTGGGCGTCGGTGGCGGCGCCATCATGGTGCCGGTGCTGGCGCTGATGTTCGCGGCGCAAGGTTTCCCCGACCAGCACCTGATGCACCTCGCGCTCGGCACCTCAATGGCGACGATCGTGTTTACCTCGATATCGTCGTTGCGCGCGCACCACCAGCACGGCGCCGTGATCTGGCCCATCGTGCGCGACATCGCGCCCGGCATCGTGGTCGGCACGCTCGGCGGCGCGCAGATCGCCGGCCTGATCCCGACGCGCCCGCTGGCGATCTTCTTTGCCTGTTTCATCGCCTACGTTGCGGTGCAGATGATTCTCAACGCCAAGCCCAGGCCTTCGCGACAACTGCCGGGCAAGGCCGGTATGTTCGGCGTCGGCGCATTCATCGGCGGCATTTCGGCGCTGGTGGCGATCGGCGGCGGTTCGCTCTCGGTGCCATTCATGACCTGGTGCAACGTCAAGGTGCACCACGCCATCGGCACCTCGGCAGCGATCGGCTTTCCGATTGCGCTGGCCGGCACGATCGGCTACATGATCGCGGGCCACGGCGCGACGAATCTGCCCGCGGGCAGTTGGGGCTTCATCTACCTGCCGGCACTGGCGGCCACCGTGGTGGCCTCGATGCTCGTCGCACCCTTCGGCGCCAAGGTCGCGCATAGCCTGCCGGTGGCGACGGTGAAGAAGATCTTTGCAGGCCTGCTGATCGTCCTGCTCGCCAAGATGCTGCAGGGCCTGTTCTTCTGATGGTCCGGCCGGCCTGGCTGGAGGCACTGTGGAACCGGCGGATGCTGATCTGCATCTTCACGGGCTTCACCTCCGGCCTGCCGCTCTACCTGCTCCTCAACCTGCTGCCCGCCTGGCTCTACACCGAAGGCATCAGCCTGAAGGCGATCGGCCTGATGACGCTTATCCAGTTTCCCTACACCTGGAAGTTCCTCTGGGCGCCGCTGGTGGACCGGTACACGCCGCCCTGGCTCGGTCGCCGGCGCGGCTGGATGGCGGCGACGCAGGTCGCGCTGCTGGCACTCATCGCCCTGCTCGGCACGTTTTCGCCGCAGGTCGAACTGCAGACCGTGGTGATCCTCGCCGCGCTGCTGGCCTTCGTTTCTGCCACCCAGGACATCGCCATCGACGCCTATCGGCGCGAGCTGCTGCCCGATCACGAACTGGGTCTGGGCAACTCCGTGCATGTGAACGCCTACCGCATCGCCGGACTGGTGCCGGGATCGCTGTCGCTGATCCTGGCCGACCATTTGCCTTGGGCCGAAGTATTTGCGATCACCGCGCTGTTTATGCTGCCCGGCCTCGCGATGAGCCTGCTGGTATCGGAGAAAGTCAGCCTGCGTGGTACGCCGCGCAGCCTGCGCGAGGCGGTGGTCGAGCCATTCCATGAATTCGTCAACCGCGCCGGCTGGCGCGAGGCGCTGCTGGTGCTGGCCTTCATTTTCCTCTACAAGCTCGGGGATTCGCTGTGCACCGCGCTGGCCACGCCTTTTTACCTCGCCATGGGCTTCGCCAAATCGGAGATCGGTCTCGTCGCCAAGCACGCTGGCCTCTGGCCAGCAGTGATCGGTGGCCTGCTCGGCGGCCTTTGGATGGTGCGACTCGGCATCAACCGCGCGCTCTGGCTCTTCGGCGTCGTCCAGGTCGTGTCGATCTTCGGTTTCGCCTGGCTCGCGTGGCTCGGGCGCAACGAAACGATCGGCACCGAACAGCTGACGCAACTTGCCGTTGTCATCGGCTTCGAGGCGCTCGGCGTGGGACTGGGCACCGCGGCCTTCGTCGCCTTCATCGCCCGCGCCACCAATCCGCTCTATACCGCAACGCAATATGCGTTATTCACCAGCCTGGCGGCCGTGCCGCGCACGCTCATCAATTCCGCTGCTGGCGCCATGGTCGAATCGATGGGCTGGTTCCTCTTCTTCCTGCTCTGCGCTGCGCTCGCACTGCCGGGCATGCTGTTGCTGTTCAAGGTCGCACCGTGGACGCAACAGAACGGATGAATTAGTCCATTCGGACCCCCTTGTCCTGTTAACTTCCACGAGCACTTGACGTTATAGTGAGTGCGTCGGCTCACTTTCCCAATGGAGGGCCAACATGTTGGTGATAATGGACATGAGCACTGGAAAACTAGAACAACGGCTGGAGCCGGAATTCGGGTGTTTCGAGGAGGAAGTGCTGAATGCCGAATGGCTGCGTCCCGAGCTGCAACTGGGACTGCAACCCGTCGTGCATCATCGCGATCGTCCGCCCGTCGAAGGCGACATCGAGTCGTTCCTGAACGCCGTCTATCGCAGCCAGGAGTAGTTCTCCCCGGCAGCGCAACGGCTGCGCCGCGGTGAAGCCCGCGCGAGGATCGCTTTCCTCTAAAGCGCGTGCGTCCGGTCGCCGCGCGAGAACCCGCGCAGCGGTACATCAAGGCCGCGCCCCAGCGCGATCACCTTGAACAACTCCCCCATTTCGTTCGGTGACAGCAACATCTGAACCGCGCCCGACGCACGTAGTGCCGAGGCGTCGCTCGCCGCGCGCCGTGCAGCCAGGCGCTCGCCGAGCCCGAGATTGATCAGGAAACCCGCCTGACTCGTGTAGCCCTGCACGTCGAGGCCGGCGCCGTGCCCCGCTTCGGCGATGGCGGTGAAATCGACATGGGCGGTGATGTCCGAGAGACCCGGCCACCAGAAGGGATTGTCGTGCGCGCGATGCCGGTAGTGGCAGCGGATGGTGCCGCGATTGCGGCTCGGGTGGTAGTACTCGCTGCGTGGCAGCCCATAGTCGATCAGGAGCAGCGCACCGGCTTCGAGCCGCCGTCCCCATTCAGCGATCCAGCTCGCCGCCGCCAGCCCGACTTCGCTTTCGTAGGGGGCGGTGACGTCGAGTCGGGCCGCGGCCTCGGCGAGGCGTCCACTCGCCGGCTTCTCGCTCCAAACGAAGCCGTCGGCGCCTAGCGCAACGCCGCGCTCGGCGACCCCGTCGGAGCGCCAGGCCAGCGCATGCACCGGCATCGAATCGAGCAATTCGTTGGCGACCACGCAACCCGCGAATCGCTCGGGCAGTCGATCCAGCCATTCCACACGCTCGATCAGTGCGGGCGCCGCTGCGGCGATGGTGGCGCGCTGGCGCGCGCGCAGCTCACCCGAGAGTTCGAGAATCAGGAAGCGTTCGGGCACGATGCCGTCCGCATCGAGCGCGTTCAGGAGGTCGGCTGCCAGGCGGCCGCTGCCGGCGCCCGCTTCGAGCACGGCCGGTCGTGACAAGCTCATGATCTGCGCGACCTGCGCGGCCAGCGTCTGGCCGAACAGCGGCGTCAGTTCCGGCGCGGTGACGAAGTCGCCGCCTTCGTCGCTGGCGCCGAATTTCTGCGCGCCGCCGCCGTAGTAGCCGAGGCCGGGGCAGTGCAGCGCAAGTTCCATGTAGCGCGCGAAGGAAATCCAGCCGCCGGATGC
>DATJQH010000146.1:0-9372 GCA_035505955.1 Rhodocyclaceae bacterium | reverse complement strand
GCTGACAACGATATTGAAGTTTGTGATGTCCGCAAAGACATGCAACAGTTCGCGCAAGGGAATGTTCTGGAAGTTCAGGGTGACCTTCTCGCCCTGATACCCTTGCCGCTGAGACCCCTGGAAGAGCTTCGACGGGTCTTCCTTCAGTGGCTTCACTTCGATCACGAACTGGTTTTCGCTCTGGTACGCAGTATGTTCCCACAGGCCCTGGGCGGCGATTACTACGCGTACGTTCTCACCCGTTCGGGTGGTTGCAACGGATGTCACGGGGGTCGCGAAATCTGTCACATCCAGCCGGCGCCGCAGTTCTTCCGAAATCTGCGTCTTCTGCAGTTCCACGACGAGACCGTTTCCTTGCTGTCTGACGTCGATACCGGTATTGGGATCAGACAGATCGAGAGTCACCAAGCCCTCGCCAGCACGCCCACGGCGGAATTTGAGATCTCGTACGGACTTCAGGTCGGGCGATTTGACATCCGCGGCGAAGTGCTGAGTGGCCGAGGAAGCAGTCGAAGCAACGGGTGCCGGCGCCAACGTTATCAGGAACGAGTTGCCATCCGTCTGCGTTTGATAGGTTCCGGCTTTCGTCAAATTCAGCACGAGCCGGGTTCTGTCTCCGACCTGAACCACATTGATGCTGCGAAGATCTCCTTCGTTGACTTGCTGCACGGACCGTCCCAATGCATTCGACGTGCTGCCGAAATCGAATACCATCCGGGCCGGGCTGGCAACACTGAAACTCGACGGCGCCTTGGCAATCGGTTGCTTGAGGTCGACTTTGACCACCACGTTGCCACCGGTCTGCGTCACGACCAGAGCCTCGATGCTGTTGGCGGCGGCAGTTTCCGTGCCGCCTGTGCCGACTGGCAACGACTGAGCATGGGCAGCGCTCACTAGGAGCACCGCCGCAAAGAACCGGGTGATCAGCCCAAGATGTCGGCGTTTCATTTCCTTACCTCCTTTTGCGGCGCGGCCTGCTCCTGCAGCTGCAGGGTTTCGAGCCGCTCCACCCAGTCTGCCGTTTGGCCGCTGGGATCCTGAACCAATTCCTTGACCGCCACTTGCGTATCGGTAATCGACGTGACGACACCGAAGCTCTGTCCCATGTGATTGCCGTTTCGGACCTGATACACGGTCCCGTCGACCTGGACAAGTGCATGTAGCACACCCTTCTTGCTCACCACGCCAACCATTTTCAGGCTCTCGAGCGGATAAGCTTCAAGCGGCTCTTTGGGACGATCGAAATCCGGTTGGACGCCTCCGCCACCCGTGCGCTTTTCCGGCACCACTTTGGCGGGGTTGAACGGCTCAGGCAGGTCACCCGCGTCGTAAGAAATGATCGGAAATGGCTTGATCTCCGGAATCGGCTGCACTCGACCGTGCATATCCTTGGAGGCATCCGCCATCCATTGCTTGATGTCCTGATGTTCCTCGCCACCACACGCCACGACGAACAGGGTTGCAAGAATTACTGGGGAGATGCAACGCATGCTACTTGCCTCCTCCCTTGGCCTTGTCGGCACGTTCGCGTCTTTGGCGGGCCACTTCCTCTTCGTCCAAGTAGCGGAACGTCTTCGCCACGGCTGACATCGTCAAACCGCCGTCTCTGCCTGTCGACACGTCGATGTCATTGAGCGTCACGATACGCGGCAACTTGGCGATATCCCCGGTGAAAGCCCCCAGGTCGTGGTAAGGACCAATGACTTTGACGGTAATGGGCAACTCGGCGTAGAAGTCCTTGAGGGCTTCGGCACCCGGCTTGAATAATTCGAACTGCAAACCCCGCCCCAATCCCGCCTGGTTAATGTCGACCAGGAGCGATTCCATTTCCGAAGCATTCGGCAACTGTTTCAGCAACGCACCAAACGAGCGATTGATCTCGGCCAATTGCTTCTGGTACTCCTCGAGATTCACTGCCTGACTCTTCTTGGTTCGCCATTCTTCCTTGAGAGTCTCTTCCTGCTTTTGCTTGGCGTCGAGCTCGTCGAACTGGTCGCGCCAGCCGAACCACCATCCCAGAAGGAGTACGAGGAGGAAAATTCCGATCAGGATGACAATCCGGGGCAGCACCGGCCACAGTCCGGGATCCTTGGGGTCGAGTGTTCGAAAGTCTGCGAGCAGCGTCTGAAAATCAAATGCTGGCAGGTTGAGCTTTGGCACGGTTGGCGTCTTCATGGCTTCTTGTCCATCGGTGCAGCTTGAACGCCGGGTTTGGTGCCGGGTTTCTTGCTGTCTTCGGCAGTCTGCCTGGTGAAGTAGATGTCAAGCGCAAACTCGCCAAGACGCCGCTTGTCGACGGTTGTGGCCTTGATCTCGATCAGGTTCGGCCGTTCGAGGAGCGGCGAATCGTCCAGGTTGCGCATCAGCGTCGAGACGCGCGCATTGGACTGGGCGTATCCCGTCAACGTCACTTTCTGGCCCGATTGCTTGATCGACTTCAGGTAAACACCGGCCGGCACCTGCTTGGCCAGTTCGTTGAACAAGTAGACGGTCTCGGCCCGGTTCGCCTGCAGCGACTCGATGATCTGCTTGCGCGCCAGCAATGCGTCAGTTTGTTCCTTGAGCTTCTTGATTTCGTCGATCTGCTTGTCGAGCGTGACGATTTCAGACTTGAGGAACGCGTTCTTGCTCTCCTGACTGGAAATGTAGCCGCTGATGACGGTGTAGCCGAGGAACCAGATCACACCGCCCAAGACCAGCACAAGACCACTCAGCGCATAAAACTGCTCGCGCCGCGCCTTGCGCTTTTCCTCGCGATGCGGCAGCAGGTTGATCCTGATCACTGATCAAACCTCCTCAGAGCAAGTCCGCAAGCCACCATCAATAGCGGCGCGTCCGCCATCAATTGCCTCGGCCGAATCCGCGACGAGGGCACCATGCCGGCGAATGGATTGGCGACGACCGTCGGCACTTGGGTTCGCGTGGCAACGATTTCATCGATACCCGGAATTGCGGCACAACCGCCCGCCAGAACCAGGTGGTGGACCTGGTTGAACTGTGTCGACGAGAAGAAGAACTGCAGGGCGCGCGAAACTTCGAGGGCGAGGTTCTCCACGAAGGGGCGCAACAGTTCGGGTTCGTAGTTCTCCGGTCCGGCGCCCGAGCGCTTGACCGCCTCTGCTTCTTCGGAACTCATCCCGTAAGCACGCATGATGTCCTGGGTCAGCTGACCACCGCCAAAGGCCTGTTCGCGGCTGTAGACCATCTGGTCACCATGCATGACCATGACCTTGGTCGCGACGGCACCGACGTCGACCAGGGCGACCACCTGATCCTTGGCCTTGCCCGGCAACTGCGCCATGACAAGTGCGAATGCGGCCTGGACTGCGAAGGACTCGACATCCATGACCAGCGGCTTGAGTTCTGCCGCCTCCGCGCAGGCCACGCGGTCTTCCACCTTTTCCTTGCGCGAAGCAGCGATCAGCACTTCAACTTCGTCCGGACTGGACGGTACCGGCCCGATGACCTGAAAATCCAGATTGACCTCATCCAGGGCAAACGGAATGTACTGATTCGCTTCGGACTCCACCTGCACTTCCATTTCTGTCTCGCGCAGGTTGCCCGGAAGGATGATCTTCTTGGTAATAACCGCCGCCGTCGGCAGTGACATGGCGACGTACTTGGTCGCAGTCCCCAGGCGTTTCCAGCAGCGACGCACGCACTCGCCAACCGCATCGAGGTTGGTGATATTGCCGTCGACCACCGCGTCCTTGGGCAGATACTCGATCGCATAGCGCTCGAGACGGAACTCTCCCTTGGAGCTTTCGGTCAACTCCACCATCTTGATCGCGGACGTGCTGACGTCCAACCCGAGCAAGGGGCGCGCCTTGGGATTAAAGATCGAGAGGTCGATCTGCAAGGATTTTCCCTTTCAGAACCTTGGCTTATGGTTATTACGAATAATTTACTTCAAATGCTATCAACAACAATATCGGGTGTAAAGGGAAATAGTTGAGATCAATTAACCGTTGGTCGGCGACGGGCGGCCGATATAATTTGCCCGTTTCCTTCGATCGCGGTCATCGGACCTTTCGTGGTATCTCCCCTGTTCACCCGTTTGCGCTGGGTATTGCTTCCCTTGGCGCTGTTTGCCGGCGCGCTACTGATCGCAGTTGCACTGGGCGGCATTCTTGTCGTCATTGCCTATCCACAACTGCCATCGCTGGATGCCCTGACCGACTATCGGCCCAAGATTCCTCTTCGCGTCTATACCGCGGATGGCTTTCTGATTGGCGAATTCGGCGAGGAGCGGCGCAGCCTGATTCCGATCCAGGAGGTACCGCCAACCATGAAGCAGGCCATTCTCGCTGCCGAGGATGAGCGTTTCTATCAACATTCGGGCATTGATACCCTCGGAATCCTGCGCGCCGCATATTCGAACTTCGTCAGTGGGGGCAAGAGGCAGGGCGCGTCCACCATCACCATGCAGGTTGCCCGGAACTTCTTTCTTTCCTCGGAGAAGACGCTAACTCGAAAGCTATACGAAGCCCTGCTCTCTTTCAAGATCGAGCACAACCTGACCAAGGACGAAATCCTGGAACTGTATGTAAACCAGATCTACCTTGGGCAGCGTGCCTACGGGTTCGCGGCCGCGTCGCAGATCTACTTCGGGAAACCTCTGGCGGACGTCAGCGTGGCCGAAGCCGCGATGCTGGCGGGCCTGCCGAAAGCGCCGTCGAGCTACAACCCGGTGGCAAATCCGCGCCGGGCGCGCATCCGCCAACTCTATGTGCTGCGCCGGATGCAGGATCTGGGCTTCATCACTTCCGAACAGTTTCAGGCGGCCCAGGCCGAAACGCTGCAGATCAAGCGCGACGTGAATGATTTCGGCATTCACGCCGAATACGTCGCGGAGATGGCGCGGCAGATCGCCTATGAACGATACCAGGACGACGCCTATACGATGGGTCTGAGCATCGTCACGACGATCGTCAAGGCGGATCAGGACAACGCGTACGCGGCGGTTCGGCGCGGCGTGCTCGAATACGACCGGCGCCACGGCTATCGGGGCGCCGAGGCCTATGTGGACGTCAACGGCCTCGATGGCCACGAAGAAGAAGCTCTCGACGACCTCATCCAGGATTTCGACGACTCCAGCGGCCTGGTTCCCGCCCTTGTCTTGTCTGCCGATCCCCGGCGCGTGCGGGCGTATGTCCACGGAGGCGAGATCGTCGAACTGACCGGCGAGGCGCTGAAGTTCGCCTCCCGGATGATCGACGAAAAGTCGCCGCCGAACCGGCGTATTCGCCGCGGCGCCGTGATCCGCGTCATGAAGGACGGCAAGAGCGCCTGGCAGATTGCCCAACTGCCGGACGTCGAGGCGGCGCTGGTCGTGGCCAGCCCCACCGACGGGGCAATCCAGGCGCTCGTCGGCGGCGTCGATTTCAACCGCAACAAGTTCAATCATGTCACGCAGGCGTGGCGCCAGCCCGGCTCGAGTTTCAAGCCATTCATCTACTCGGCCGCCCTCGAGAAGGGGTATTCGCCAGCTTCCGTCATTCCCGACGAACCGGTCACCGTCAGCGCCGAGGAAACCGGCTCCCAGGAGTGGGAGCCGAAGAACTACGACGGCAAGTATGAGGGGCCGATGACGTTGCGCACCGCGCTAACCAAATCAAAGAACATGGTGTCGATCCGGCTGCTGCAGTCGATAGGCACGCGCTACGCCCAGGACTATGTGACGCGTTTCGGTTTCGACGCCGACAAGAATCCGCCTTACCTCACGCTTGCCCTCGGTGCGGGCTCGGCGACGCCCTGGCAGCAGGTGGCCGCTTACTCCGTGTTCGCGAACGGCGGCTACAAGATCGAACCCTACATCGTCAAGCAGATCGTCGACGGCAAGGGCAACATCCTGGCTGCCGCCAAGCCCGTCATGGCGGGCGACGAGAGCCTGCGCGTCATCGATGCACGCAACGCCTACATCATGGACAGCATGCTGCGCGACGTGGTCCGGCGCGGCACGGCCGCGCGAGCCGGCGCGGTGCTCAAACGCAACGACCTGGCAGGCAAGACGGGAACGACGAACGATTACGTCGACGCCTGGTTCTGCGGTTACCAACCGTCGGTCGTGGCGATCTCGTGGATTGGCTTCGATCAGCCCAAGCGCCTGGGCAACAACGAGACCGGCGCGGTGGCAGCCCTGCCCATCTGGATCGCCTTTATGGAGAAGGGCCTCAAGGGCGCGCCCGAGAAGTCGATGGCTCGGCCGGATGGCCTGACCCAGATCACCGCAACCGATCCCTCGACGACCCACGAGGTACAGGAATACATCTACCAGGAAGCACTGCCGCCAGTCACGGAAGACAAGGCCACGCCGGCGCCCGCGCCGTTCCTCGGCGGTTCGGGAACGCCCTAGGTCAGCGTCACTTTGCTGCCGGTCTGCTCCGACATGCAGCGCCCGACCGCCGTCATGAGTTCCTCGCCGTCGCGCGTACCGAGCCAGCGTCCGTCCTCGCAGCGGAAATGGTAGCCGCCGGAGCGCGCTGCCACCCAGATCTCACGTGCCGCCGTGTGGCGGTTGATGATGATCTTGCTGCCGTCCTCGAACTCGACTTCGAGCACGCCGCCCGCCTTCACTTCCAGATCGACCTCGGCGCCGCATGCTTCGATGGCGTCTTCGAGGCGACGCAGCTCCGCATCCGCCAAGGTGTTGAATTCGCGCTCTTCCATCTTCTACCCCGTGTTAACATTGCCGGTCATTCCGGACCCATGAAACATGCGTGCACTGATGCTTCTCGCCTGCGCCGTCTACCTGCTCGCCGCCTGCGGCACGCGCGGTGCGCTGGTGTTGCCGCCACCGCCAAGCCTGGTCGATCATAGCAGCAAGGCCGTCGAGGCCGCGCCTTGAACCCGTTCGCCGTTCACGACGGCCGCCTTCATGCCGAGGGCGTACCGCTCGAACGCATCGCGGAAGAGCATGGCACGCCCTGCTATGTCTATTCGCGCACCGCACTGGCGACCGCCTTCCAGGACTATCTGACCGCCCTCGCGGGGCATGGATTCGGCGACCGCTCGCTGGTCTGCTACGCCGTGAAGGCAAATTCGAACCTCGCGATCCTCGAACTCTTCTCCCAGCTCGGCGCGGGATTCGACATCGTCTCCGGCGGCGAACTGGCGCGCCTGATGGTCATCAACGCCGATCCGGGCAAGATCATGTTCTCGGGCGTCGGCAAGAGCCGCATGGAGATGGAAGACGGCCTGCAGGTGGGCATCCGCTGCTTCAACGTCGAATCCACTGCGGAACTGGTGCGTCTCGACGAAGTCGCGCGCGCCCACGGTGTGCGGGCGCCGATCTCGCTGCGCGTCAATCCGAACGTCGACCCGAAGACCCATCCTTACATCGCTACCGGCCTCAAGACCTCGAAGTTCGGCGTGCCAATCGACGAAGCGCCCGAACTGTATCGCCGCGCGGCGGGCATGGCTGGCATCCGCGTTGTGGGCGTCGACTGCCACATCGGTTCCCAGCTTGTCGACCCGGCGCCGGCACGCGAAGCGGCAACCCGTGTCATCGAACTCGCCGACAAACTGGCCGCGGACGGCATCGCCCTCGAACACCTCGATCTCGGCGGCGGCAAGGGTATCAGCTATCGCGACGAACCCGTTCTTTCGGCATCGGACTATCTTGGCCCGATGCTCAAGGCGCTGTCCGCACGGAGCGAAGAGATCATTCTCGAGCCCGGACGCTCGCTGGTCGGCAATGCCGGCCTGCTGCTGACCCGGGTTGAATTCCTCAAGCACGGCACTGCGAAGAATTTTGCCATCGTCGATGCGGCCATGAACGACCTGCTGCGTCCATCGCTGTACGACGCCTGGCACGGCATTGCAAGAGTCAGTCCCGATGGTACGCCGCGCACGCAGTCGAAAACCTACGACATCGTCGGTCCCGTCTGCGAATCGGGCGATTTCCTCGGGCTAGCGCGCGATCTGGCGCTCGCGGAAGGCGACCTGCTCGCCGTGATGTCGGCCGGCGCCTACGGCATGGCCATGAGTTCGAACTACAACTCGCGTCCGCGCGCGGCGGAAGTCATGGTCGACAGTGAAGACGTGCATCTGATCCGCCGCCGCGAGGAAGTCACCGACCTCTTCGCACTCGAATCCATCCTGCCTTAGGGCGGAACGCCGGCTGCGGCCGGCGCTTGATTCCACTGGCCACGCGGGGACTAGAATAGCCGCTATCCCGATTGGATAGCGACCATGTCCGTTCCCCTGCCCTCCCGCAAGACCGTGGTCATAGCGCTGGCCGCGCTCTACCTCGTCTATCTCCTGCTTGCCTCGCTGGCCCTGCCGCCGCTGCTGCAATCGCAGGCCGAGAAGTTCGTCGCCGAAAGGACAGGCCACCGCCTGACGATGGACAAGCCCGCGTTCAACCCCTTCACCCTCGCGCTAAGGCTTTCCAACCTGCGTCTCGAAGAACCCGACGGCAAGCCGCTGCTGGTCTTCAAGGAACTCCTGGTCGACGTCTCGGCGACGAGCCTGTTCAAGCGTGCATATGCGTTCGATGCGATCCGGCTTGACGGCCTGCAGGCTACGATCGCCGAACTTCCCGGCGACCGGCTCAACTGGTCCGCGCTGATCGACTCGCTGAAGGGCAAGGAGCAGCCTGCCGCGCCGGCTCCCGCCGAGCCGACGCCGATGCCGCGCATCGACATCGACCATCTGGCGGTGACGAATGGCCGCATCGATGTAGCGGACCGCCGCCGCTCGCCCGAATTCGCGACGCGCGTCGAACCGCTGGACGTGGAACTCGACGACTTGTCCACGCTGCCCAACGAATCGGGCAAATACGAAATCACCGCGCACACGGGCTTTGGCGCCCGCATCCGCTGGCAGGGCGAGCAGGAGCTCAATCCGCTGGCGATCTCGGGCACCCTCGCGATCGAAGACGTCGACCTTGCCAAGCTCGCACCGCTTATCAAGCTGCCGCCGAAGATGGCGCCGCCGGAAGGCATCGCAGCGTTGTCGACTCACTACCGCCTGGCGCCGAGCGGCGGCCAGATCGACCTCGTGATGGATCAGCTGACGGCAAAGCTCGCCGGGCTCAAAGTGCGCGGCAATGGCGCGCCAGAGCCGGTACTCGCGCTGGAAAGCATCGAGGCCAAGGATGGCCGGTTCGATCTCCGCCAGCGCAGTATCGGCATCGGAGCCATCGTGGTCGCCGGCGGCGAGGCCGACCTGCGGCGCGGCCCAGACGGGCGGTTGAACGTGATCGATCTCCTACCCGCAACCGAAGCGGCCGAGTCGCCGACTCCCCCGCAGGCATCCGCGCCGCCCTGGCATTACCGCGTCGATCGTGTCGATGTTTCCGGATTGCGTGCCGGGCTGCGGGACCAGACGGTTGCACCACCGGCCCAATTCTCGCTCGCCGACGTCTCG
>DATJQH010000145.1:0-50284 GCA_035505955.1 Rhodocyclaceae bacterium | reverse complement strand
GTAGCGGCGGAGCGACCAGCTCGATCGCGCGCTTCGCGAGACCCGTCGCCAACGCCCAGGCGATGAACACGTGGAGCGCGATGATCGCGAACAGAACAGCCGTTCTGCGCGTGAAAAAATTTGTGTCTTGTACGTAGGCAGACATGAGTTGATTTAATGTGTCGTGTGTTACATGTCACCCCGCGGGGGCGGGCTCTCCTTCATGGACGTGCGAGTACCCGTGGCCCCCTACCTTCCACAGGCGCAGACGATCCAGATACAGATAGACGACCGGGGTCGTGTAGAGCGTGAGCACCTGGCTCACCAGCAGTCCGCCGACGATGGCGATGCCGAGCGGGTTCCGGAGTTCGGCGCCGTCGCCGCTGCCCAGTGCCAGCGGAATGGCGCCGAAGATGGCTGACGCAGTCGTCATCATGATCGGCCGGAAGCGCAAAAGACCGGCGCGGTAGATCGCTTCGGCGGCAGAGACGTTGAGTCGGCGCTGGCGGTCGATGGCGAAGTCGATCATCATGATCGCGTTCTTCTTGACGATGCCGATCAGGAGAATCACGCCGATCAGGGCAATGACCGAGAACTCGGTGTTGAAGGCCATCAGCGCCAGCAGCGCGCCGACGCCGGCCGACGGCAGCGTCGAGATGATCGTGAGCGGATGCAGCAGGCTCTCGTAGAGCACGCCGAGCACGATGTAGATGGTAACGAGCGCGGCCAGGATCAGGAAGGGCTGGCTCGACAACGAATCCTGGAACGCCTTGGCGGTGCCCTGGAAGCTGCCATGGATCGACGTGGGCACGCCCTGCTCGGCCATGCTGCGGTCGATGGCCACCGACGCCTGCCCGAGCGAAGTACCGACAGGCAGGTTGAAACTGATCGTCGACGCCGGAAAGCCGCCCTGGTGGTTCACCGCCAACGGCGTATTGGTGGGCGCGAAGCGCGCGATGCTCGCCAGCGGCACCTGGCCGCCGCTGGAGGACGTGAAGTAGATCGAGCGCAAGGTCTCGGGATCCTGCAGATGCTCCGGCGCCAGTTCCATGACGACGCGATACTGGTTGAGCGGGTTGTAGATCGTCGATACCTGGCGCTGGCCGAAGGCGTCGTTCAGTGTCGTATCCACGGTGCGCATGTCGAGCCCGAGCCGCGCGGCGGCGTCGCGGTCAACCGAGAGCGTCGTCTGCAGCCCCTTGTCCTGCTGGTCCGTGTTTACGTCGACGAGGTCCGGCAGTTGCGAAAGCGTCTGCCGTATGCGCGGTTCCCAGGTGCGCAGGTCGTCCAGCTCGTCGCCCTGCAGCGTGAACTGGTACTGCGCGTTGCTCGGCCGGCCGCCAATGCGCACGTCCTGCACCGGCACCAGGAAGAGGTTCGCGCCCGGCTCATGCGAAAGCTTGCCGCGCAGCCGTCCGATCACCTGGTCGATCGACCCCTGGCGCTCGGAAAGCGACTTGAGGACGATGAACATGAACCCGGTGTTGCGCTGGCCGCCGCCCGTGAAACCGGTGACGGACGCGACCGCCGGGTCCGCCTGTACGATGGCCATGAAGTCCTTGAGCTTCTGCTGCATGGCGACGAAGGAGATGCTCTGGTCGGCCTGGATATTGCCCATGATGCGGCCGGTGTCCTGCTGCGGGAAGAAGCCCTTGCGCACCGCGCCGTACAGATAGACGTTGAGGCCGATGGTCAGCACCAGGATCAGCAGGATCACAGGTCCGTGCCGCAGGGACCAGGCGAGGCTGTGGCGGTAGCCGACCATGAGTCCGCGCAGGCGGCGCGCGAACCAGCGCCCGAGGCGGCCCGCCGGCTGGCGCCGCGCTATCGGCTGCAGCAGGTGCGCCGCCATGGCAGGGGTGGTGGTCAGCGAGACCACCATCGAGACCAGGATGGCGGCGGACAGCGTGACGGCGAACTCGCGAAACAAGCGGCCGACGATGCCGCCCATCAGCAGGATCGGAATGAACACGGCGATCAGCGACAGGCTGATCGAGATGACGGTGAAGCCGATCTCGCGCGCGCCTGCGAGTGCCGCCTGCATCGGCGTTTCGCCGCGCTCGATATGGCGGACAATGTTCTCGAGCACGACGATCGCGTCGTCGACGACGAAACCGGTCGCCACGGTCAACGCCATCAGCGAGAGATTGTCGAGGCTGTAGCCGCACAGGTACATGACGCCGAAAGTGCCGACCAGCGACACCGGAACGGCCACGCTCGGAATGAGGGCGGCGCGTACCCGGCGCAGGAAGAGGAAAACCACCAAGACGACCAGGCACACCGAGATCGTCAGCGTACGCTCGACTTCCCGCAGGGAACCACGGATCGTCGGCGTGCGGTCCAGCACGACATTGAGGTCGATGGCGGCCGGAATCATCGCCCGCAGGTGCGGCAGCAGGTCGCGCACGCGGTCAACGGTCTCGATGATGTTGGCGCCGGGCTGCCGGTACAGGATCAGCAGCACCGCCGGCCGGCCGTTGGAGGCGCCGTAGTTGCGCACGTCCTGCACGCTGTCCTGCACGTCGGCGACGTCGCCGATCCGCACGGCGGCACCGTTCTGGTAGCGGACGATGACAGGCTGGTATTCCGCAGCGGTCTTGGCCTGGTCGTTGGCGCCGAGTTGCCAGTGGCGATCGTCCTGCTCGACCGCGCCCAGCGGCCGATTCGCGTTGGTGGTAACGATCGCCATGCGCACATTTTCAAGCGCGATCCCGCTCTTGGCCAGCCGGTTCGGATCAAGTTCGACGCGCACGGCCGGCAGCGCGCCGCCGCCGATGTTGACCTGGCCGATGCCCTGCACCTGCGACAGCCGCTGCGCGAGCACGGTCGATGCCGCGTCGTACATCTGGCCCCGGTTCAAGGTATCCGACGTCAGCGAGAGGATCATGATCGGCGCATCGGCCGGATTCACCTTGCGATACGAAGGGTTGCTGGGCAATCCGGTCGGCAGCAGCGTGCGCGCGGCATTGATGGCGGCCTGGACGTCCCGCGCCGCGCCGTCGATGTCGCGGTCGAGATCGAACTGGAGAATGACGCGCGTGTTGCCAAGCGAGCTCGACGACGTGATTTCCGTAATGCCGGCGATGCGGCCCAGCGCCCGCTCCAGCGGCGTCGCGACCGTCGCAGCCATGGTCTCTGGACTTGCGCCCGGTAACGAGGCCTGCACGGCAATGGTCGGAAAGTCGACCTGCGGCAGCGGCGACACGGGCAGGAGGAAGAAGGCGATCGCCCCCGCCAGCAGCACGCCGATCGTCACCAGCGTGGTGGCGACCGGCCTGTCGATGAACGGACGTGAAATGTTCATCGCTGCTTCAGGCGCGCCGCCAGTCGATCGAACGCGAGGTAGATCACGGGCGTCGTGAACAGGGTCAGGACCTGGCTCACCAGCAATCCGCCGACCATCGCGACGCCGAGCGGACGCCGCAGTTCGGCGCCGATGCCGCTACCGAGCATGAGCGGCAGCGCCGCCAGCAACGCCGACATGGTCGTCATCAGGATCGGCCGGAAGCGCAGCAAACAGGCCTTGTAGATCGCCTGGCGTGGCGGCAGTCCCTCGTTGCGCTCGGCATCAAGGGCGAAGTCGATCATCATGATCGCGTTCTTCTTGACGATGCCGATCAGCAGGATAACGCCGATGATGCCGATGACGTCGAGGCCGGCCCCGACGAGCCACAGCGACAGCAGCGCGCCGACGCCTGCCGACGGCAGCGTCGACAGGATCGTCACCGGATGGATGTAGCTCTCGTACAGGACGCCGAGCACGATGTACATGGTAACGACGGCGGCGATGATGAGCAGCAGCGTGTTGGTGAGGGACGCCTGGAACGCCAGCGCCGCGCCCTGGAAACTGGTCTCGACGCTGGCCGGAATCTCGAGCTGCCGCTCGGCGGCCTTGATCGCCTCGACCGCCGCGCCGAGCGAGGCGCCCGGCGCCAGGTTGAACGAGACCGTGGCGGCCGGAAACTGGCCGACATGGTTGATCGCCAGCGCAGTGGCCCGCTCCGCGACGCGCGCCACGGACGCCAGGGGCACCTGCTGGCCGCCCGTGGTCGGCACGTAGATGCCGTCGAGCGCACTCGGGCCGACCTGGTATTCGGGTTTGACTTCCAGCACCACGCGATACTGGTTCGACTGCGTGAAGATCGTCGAGATCAGCCGCTGGCCGAACGCGTCGTAGAGCGCATTGTCGATCGCGCCGGTGGTGACGCCCAGGCGTCCGGCCGCATCGCGGTCGATCTGCACGTAGGCTTGCAACCCGCGATCCTGCAGATCGGACGTAACGTCGGCCAGCTGCGGCAGTTCACGCAGGCGATCGACCAGTTTCGGCACCCAGAGCCCCAGCGCATCCGTATCGGGGGACTCGAGCATGAACTGATATTGCGTGCGCGAGACGCGGTCCTCCACCGTCAGGTCCTGGACGGGCTGCATGTACGGCGTGATGCCCGGCACGCGCCGTGTCTCCTCCGCCAACCGGCGAATCACTTCGGATGCCGAGCCGTCCCGTTCCTCGAGCGGCTTCAGCGCGATCAGCATGCGGCCGCTGTTCAGGGTCGTGTTGGTCCCGTCGACGCCGATGTACGAAGAAAGGCTCGCCACGGCCGGATCTTCAAGGATGGCCGCCGCCAGCGCCTGCTGGCGCTCTGCCATCGCCGAGAACGAAACCGATTGCGGCGCCTCGGTGATTGCCTGGATCAGCCCTGTGTCCTGGATCGGGAAGAAGCCCTTCGGAATCCAGATGTACAGGACGACCGTCAGCAGCAGCGTCGCGATCGCGACAATGAGTGTCGCGCGCTGCCGATCGAGCACCCATTCGAGCGCACGACCATAGGCGGCAATGGCAGCGTCGAACAGCCGCCCCGTCTCGCGAAAGAGCTTTCCCTGCTCCGTTTCCGGGACATGTCGCAGCAGCCGGGCGCAAAGCATGGGCGTCAGGGTCAGCGAGACGATGGCCGAGATCAGGATCGACACGGCCAGCGTGATGGCGAACTCATGGAACAGGCGGCCGACCACGTCACCCATGAACAGAAGCGGGATCAGCACGGCAATCAGCGAGAAGGTCAGCGAAATGATCGTGAAGCCGATCTGCTTCGAGCCCTTGAGCGCAGCGTCCAGCGGGCTGTCGCCGGCCTCGACGTAGCGCGCGACGTTTTCGATCATCACGATTGCGTCGTCGACGACGAAACCGGTGGCGATGGTCAGCGCCATCAGCGTCAGGTTGTTGATCGAGAAACCCGCGAGATACATGATGCCGAATGTGCCGACCAGCGACAGCGGCACGGCGAGGCTCGGGATGATCGTGGCCGGCAGGTTGCGCAGGAACAGGAAGATGACCATCACGACGAGTGCAACCGCCAGCAGCAGTTCGAACTGCACGTCGGCCACGGAAGCACGGATCGTCACCGTGCGATCGCTGAGCACCGACAGGTCGATCGACGCGGGCAGGCTGGCGCGCAATGCCGGCAGCGCCTTCTTGACGCGGTCGGCGACCTGGATGACGTTGGCGCCGGGCTGGCGCTGGATGTTGAGAATCACCGCTTCCCGGTTGTCGGCCCAGGCGGCGAGCCGCGCGTTTTCCGCATCCTCGACGACATCGGCGACATCGGCGAGGCGTATCGGCGCACCGTTCTTGTAGGCAACCACCAGCGCGCCGTAGTCGCCCGCCGACTTCAACTGGTCGTTGGCGTCGATGGTCGACGCCCGCATGGCACCGTCGAAGCTGCCCTTGGCGATATTGACGTTGGCATTGCCGATAGAGGTACGCAAATCCTCGAGGGACATACCAACGCCGGCCAGCGCCTTCGGATTGACCTGGATGCGCACAGCCGGCCTGCGCCCGCCCGCGATGCTGACGAGACCGACGCCGGGAATCTGGGAAATCTTCATGGCCACCCGGCTTTCCACGAGGTCGTGCATGCGCGGCACCGGCAGCGCCGGCGAGGTCACGGCGAGGGTGAGGATCGGGGCGTCGGCGGGGTTGACCTTGCTGTAGACCGGGGGCAGGGGCAGGTCGGTCGGAAGCAGGTTCGATGCCGCGTTGATGGCTGCCTGCACTTCCTGTTCGGCGACGTCCAACGTCAGGTCTAGACTGAAGCGCAGCGTGATCACCGAGGCGCCGCCGGAGCTGCTCGACGACATCTGCGCCAATCCGGGCATCTGGCCGAACTGGCGCTCCAGCGGTGCCGTGATCGACGCGGTCACCACCTCCGGGCTCGCCCCCGGATAGAGCGCCATTACCTGGATGGTCGGATAATCGACCTCCGGCAGCGCGGACAGCGGCAGCAGCCGATAGGCGAGGATGCCCGCGAGCAGTATGGCCACCATCAGCAGCGACGTGGCGATCGGGCGGACGATGAACGGGCGCGACGGATTCATTGCGTGGGAATTTCGCGCTCGTCAGTTGCTGCCGGGACCGGGAGCTCCTTGCGGGCGACGCCGGCCACCCGGGCCGCCCTTCTGATCGCCTGCCGGCGGCTTTGCGCGCGTTTCCGGACTGATGACCTCGACCTTGGCGCCATCACGCAGCTTGTCCGTGCCGTCGGTCACGACCTGCTCTCCCGGCTTGAGGGCGGCATCCACCGCCACGATGCCGGCATCCTGCGGACCGGGCGTCACCGGCACCGACTTCACGACGCCGTCCGCGTCGACCGAGTACACGAATGCGCCCTTCGATCCGCGCTGGATCGCGGCGCCAGGTACGGTGAGCGCCTTCTCGCGCACGCCGATGAGCATGCGCACGTTGGCGAACTGGTTCGGAAACAGCGCGCCGTCCGCGTTGGCAAACTCCGCCTTCAGCTTGATCGTGCCGGTCGTCGGGTCGACGAGGTTGTCGATGGTCAACAGGTGGCCAACCGCGAGTCGATTCTTCTGCTCCCTGTCCCACGCTTCGACGGTAATTGGATCCCTCGTTGCCATCCGGCGGCTGATAGCCGGCAGATAGGACTCCGGCACCGAGTAGACCGCTGTCATCGGCTGCAACTGGGCGATGACGACCAGGCCGTTGGCGTCTGCCGCGTGCACGATATTGCCCGGGTCGACCTGCCGCAAACCGACCAGGCCACTCGCGGGGGCCGTGACCTTGGCGTAGGTCAGCTGCAGCCGCGCATTGTCCACAGTGCCTCGATCGATTTCGACGGTGCCCTCGTACTGGTGCACCAGCGCCTCCTGCGTGTCCAGTTGCTGCTTGGCGATCGAGTCTTTCGCCCAGAGATCCTTGTAGCGATCGAGATCGACGCGCGCGTTCTGCAACAAGGCCGCATCCCGGACGAGTTGTCCGTTCGCCTGTGTCAGTTGGACCGCGAAAGGACGGGGATCGATCTCCGCGAGAAGATCGCCCTGCTTGACGACCTGCCCTTCGCGGAAATGGACTTGCATCAACTGGCCGTCGACGCGCGCATGCACGGTCACCTGATTGCGCGGCACGGCAGTGCCAAGCGCCGTGATCCAGATCGGCACGTCGGCGATTCGAACCTGCGCCACCGACACGGGCTGCGGCCGGTCACCCATGCCGCGCTGGCCACGCCCGCCAGCGGCGTCGGTCCCCGACGCCTGCGAGCGCCAGTAGATGACGCCACCGACCGCAAGCGCCACAACGAGAAAAACGACGAGAACCGTGCGGCCGCCGGTCAACCGACGGAAGAACGTCTTGAAAGAGTCCATTGGCATGGTCATGACGGTCGGACGAAGCACGCAATAGCCGGCATGGCTCCGGCACTGCATGCGGGTTCAGGGACAATGCCGTATTAGACCTTGTCGATGGCCGTCATAGGGCGGCGATATTGTAAGCGCCTGTATCCGGCGTTGCCCGACTCGTTGGGCAACGCCGTGGTCATCTTCGGGAAGGGGCCCGGTTACGCTGTCCGGGGATGGGCTGCGCCACCCGTTTCCATGATTGTTATAACGTCCGTGACGCCAGAAAGTTGAACCGGGTCTTCAGAAGGCGATGAACGGCCCCGTGCGCGTTCCCGCCCGGGTCTGTTCGATCGCGAAGGCCACACGGCGCCCGTAGAAGAAAGGCATCCCCCAATCGAACACCTGAAACGTGGCATCGGCAGGCGCGGCAAGGTTCGAAAAGGCACGTGCGCCCGCTGAAACCAGTTGGTCGGCGTTGGCGACGCTGAAGTCGACGGTCGAACTTGCCACGCTGCCATATCCCTGCACGATCGCGTTCAGGTTCAATGTCGAGGTCGGGCAGAAGAAACCTGCCGCGTTCGAAGTCGAGCTGCAGACTGCTATGGTGCCATCGGGAAAGAAGATCCCGTTGGAACCGGTATCGAAGTACGCCTCAAGAGACTGGCCACCGTAATTGGCGCCTGCAGCGCCGTTGTAGGGGTCGAGGTCGAACGCAACGAGCGTTCCCAGCGCATTGTTGCTCTGCGTATCAATACCCAGCGTCATGGTTCCGGTCGCGCTGCTGGCGCCCGCCGCGGCGACCGCCGGGAACTCGATGATGACGCCGTTGTTCTCCGCAACCAGCTTGGCAACCGGATTCGGAATCTGGTCTGCGGTGGCCACTGTCGTCGGGGTACATGTCGTGGCGGAGGGGCAGATGTAATAGTGGCCATCAGGTGTTGGGAGTTGCGCGCAGTAGTCGCCGCAGTCTTGCAGCCAGGTCGAAACACCAAGCACGCCATTGGCGAACAGGGTTGTCGGCGTGTTCTCGGCTTGCGCTCCCCGGCTGGAGCACCCGGTCGGCACCGCCGACAGCGCCGGATCGCCAATTAGCTGGATGGGAATCGCACTGGCAGTGAGGCCGCCAAGCGTCACGTCCGCCTGTCTTACGGAGCCCCAGACGTAGCCGTCGACGAACGCCACGCATTCGGCAATTGCGTTGCCACTGCCATCGGCTTGCTGCGGCAGGACCACGTTGGCACTTAGCAGCGAGGCGACGACTCGCAATCCGGTCGAACCCGTATCGAGAAGGATGTGGTCGATCGTCTGGCAATTGGTGGTGCTGCCCGGCGCGCATATCGTGACGCTGACGTACGGAATGTTGATGTTATTGCCCGGGCCGCGCTCCACTGTCACGGTCATGAGGTTGTTGGCGCTGCCACCGCCCGATGCGCCGCTGCTCGAACTCGTAGAACTGCTGCCGCCACTACCGCCTCCGCCGCCTCCACCACCGCCACCACCGCACGACGCCGCCAGGACAGCCAGGGCCAGCACGGCGCCGGCAAGGAAGATTCGGTTTGCGGCCATGCGCTACTTGATCTCGTCCGGATTTACGCCTTGCGGCAGAAGGTCGGGCACGTAGGCGCGCCCGTAAAACGCCCGCATGTGGCCCGCGGAGTGCACGACCAGTCCGGGCTGCACGATCCTGACGGGCCCTCGTTCCGACCGCCGCGCCGTAACCGCATCCCGGAATGGAATGAAGTAATCGCCGAAGAGCTGGCGCAGATCGGGCATCTGGGGGCCACGCCAGACAACGCCAAACACTTTCCCCGCCGGGGAAACGTACTCGCGAATGAGTGTACCGTCGGAAGTCTGCAGGTCCTGGACGGTGTAATTCGGCGCCGAAGTCGATCTGCGCGCTGCCTTCATGCTGATCCGGTCCGACTCGACCGACGCAGCCGTGCCGCCAAGCGCGGCAAGCGCGGGCGCGCTCGAGGCCGCGACAACCATCGCCAGTGCGCCGCTAAGTGCCCGTACCCGCATTCGTCCCTACAGATTGCAGAAAGTAAGCTCGAACGCCACATCCAGATCCGACTGCTTGGCGCGAAGATCGGTGCCCGGCATGGTGAAGCGGATGTTGAGCGCATACTTGTTCGCGCTGATCTCGGGAATCACTGCGTCGTCCCGATTCACGCGCAGCCTGACCAGCTGCGCCGTGCGCCCGGCGAGCATGAGCTGGTACGAGCCCTTCTCCGCAACGCGCGGCTCGGGTCGCCCCGAGGCCCGCAACAGCCGCAGGACGATCGCGATGCCCTCGCGGATGGGCAGCATCGGCGTCAACCAGCTGTTGAGATCCCGCTGCCGGAACGCAGCGTCGCGATTCAGCCAGAAATGGTAGCCCGGCAGGTCGAATTCGCAAACGCCGCCGGGGATGGCTGCCCGGTTCTTGATGCCCATCAGCCATTCGTTCTCGCGCAAGTACTGGCCGATCTTTCCCTGCATGCCCAAGAGTGCCGCCGACGCCTGCTCGATCTCGGCCAAGGCGCCCGACAGGGCTTCCTCGGAGACTTCGGGATTGTTGCGAAAGGACAGCAGGATCTGGCGCTGCCTTTCGAGTTCCTGCACCAGATCGAACTTGAGGTCGGCGCGGCCCGCAACATCGAGGATTTCGAACAGGGTCACCAGCGCGACGTGGTGCTCCGGAGCGCCGTCCGCCGCAGAGAAATAGGCTACCTTGTCGAACAGATCCTCGAGGCGCAACAGCGTGCGAATGCGCTCGCTCAGAGGATATTCGTATGTGATCACCGCACCGCCCGCCAGAGAATTCGTGCAATTCTTACCTAATTGGGCGCAAATCTCAACTTGGCGCCCGGGTTTTCGTCAGATATCTGCTGTGCAAGTCGCGCACCTGGGCTTCCAGGTCCGCATGGGTGCCGTTGTTGTCAATCACGTCGTCGGCAGCCGCAAGCCGTTGCTCCCGGGTGGCCTGCGCGGCCATGATGCGCTCGACTTCGAGTCGCGACAGGCCGCTGCGTGCCATCACGCGGGCAATGCGCGTCTCGTCGTCGCAATCGACGACGGCCACCCGATCCACGCGCCCCTCATAGGCGCCGGACTCCACCAGCAGCGGCACGACGAGCACGACGTACGGAGCCCCCGCATCCAACGCCTCCTGGCAACGTTCATCCGCCCGCGCCCGGATCATCGGGTGCAGGATCGCTTCGAGGCGCTTGCGAACTTCCGGGTCGGCGAACGCCTGCCGGCGCATGCGAACGCGGTCGAGGCGCCCATCCGCGGCCATGACCGCCTTGCCGAAAGCCGACTTGAGCACGGGCATCGCTGCGCCGCCCGGGGCGGTCAGTTCATGCGCGATGGCATCGCTATCCACGATCGCGGCGCCCAGTCTGGAGAAGCATTCGGCGGCGGCGCTCTTGCCGCTGCCGATGCCGCCGGTCAGACCGATGGTGAGTCCCGTCATTCCTTCGGGCATTCGCCTACCGCGAACGCCTGCGCGGCAAGCAGCGGCGACAACTTCGTGGTGTCGCCGCGCACGTCCATGAGGACCGTGCCGCTGGCGCGTGACTTGGCGCCGACCTTCGCCGACTTGATGCCTTTCTTCTTCAACTGCTGGACCAGTTCCTTGGCGGCATCCTCCTTGTGAAACAGGCCGAGGGAAATGGCGTTGTGGTTCTCGCCCTCGTCATTGACGATGAAAAAGTCCTTGATGCCCGCTTCCTTCAGGCGCGCGACTTCCTTGTCCGCGATCTTGCCATGCACGGCAGGGATCACCACCCAGTAGCTCTGCTCATCGACCGACGTGGTCGTTGCGGAGCCTCCCTGGGCTGCAATCGACTGCTTGAGCGTTTCCGCTTCGGTGGCAGTCATCGGTCCGACACGGCGGCAAAAGTCGGCGGGCGCGGCAACTGCGGCGGGCGCCGAAGGTTGCGGTGCCTGCTCGTCCCCGAGCGTCACCTTGAGGCGCGCCGGCTCCATCTGCTGTTTCAGGCGCTCCGGCTCGCGGCCCTCGTCGCCACCGCCCAGAAGCCCGGCGGCCCAGACGTAGTAGCCGACGTTGGCAAGCAACAGCGCGACGAAGACGACGCGAGCCATGCGATGGGTCACGCGAACTTGGGCAGATGCTGCAGCGACGCCGTGACGGCTTCGATCGGGTAATCGAAGTCCTCGAGTTCGCCGGCGAAGTAGCGGTCGTAGGACGCCATGTCGAAGTGGCCGTGGCCGGAGAGATTGAAAAGCAGCGTCTTCGCCTCGCCGGTCTGCTTGCAGCGGATGGCCTCGTCGATGCAGGCGCGGATGCCGTGGCAGGATTCGGGCGCCGGAATGATGCCTTCGGCGCGCGCGAACTGGGCGCCGGCTTCGAAGGTCGCGAGCTGCGGCACGGCCACAGCCTCGATCAGCTTCTCGTGGAAGAGCTGCGAGACCAGCGGCGAATCGCCATGGTAGCGCAACCCCCCGGCGTGGATGCCCGGCGGCATGAAGTCGTGGCCCAGCGTGTACATCTTCATGATCGGCGTGTAGCCGGAAGCATCGCCGTAGTCGTAGGCATACACGCCGCGCGTCAGCGTCGGGCAGGACGTGGGTTCGACAGCGACGAGGCGCAAGTCCTTCGCCTTCGGATCGCCCGCAGCCTTGTCGGCGAGGAACGGAAAGGCGATGCCGCCGAAGTTGGAGCCGCCTCCGCAGGGCGCGAAGATCATGTCGGGATATTCGCCGATCTTGGCGAGTTGCTTCTTCGCTTCCAGCCCGATCACCGTCTGGTGCAGCAGCACGTGGTTGAGCACCGAGCCGAGCGCGTAGTTGGTGTCGGCACGGCTGGCGGCTTCTTCCACTGCCTCGGAAATGGCGAGGCCCAACGAGCCCTGGTTGTTGGGGTCAGCAGCCAACGCGTTGCGACCTGCCTGGGTCATGTCGCTGGGGCTCGCGAACACTTCGGCGCCCCAGGTCTGAATCATCGAGCGGCGGAAAGGCTTCTGGTTGTAGCTGACCTTGACCATGTAGACCCGAACCGCCACGCCGAACATCTGGCCGGCAAACGAAAGCGCGCAGCCCCACTGGCCCGCGCCGGTTTCGGTGGATAACCGCAAGATGCCGGCCTGCTTGTTGTAGAAGGCCTGCGGCACCGCCGTGTTCGGCTTGTGCGAACCGGCCGGGGATACAGCTTCGTTCTTGTAGAAGATCTTGGCCGGCGTACCGAGCAGGCGTTCCAGGCGATGGGCGCGGTAGAGCGGCGACGGCCGCCAGATCCGGTACGCGTCGCGCACTTCCTCCGGAATGGGAATCCAGCGTTCGGCCGACATCTCCTGCTCGAGGAGCGCGCCGGGGAAGATTGCGCCCAGCGCTTCCGGCGGCACAGGCTGGCCGTCCGGGCCCAGCGGTGGCGCGGGCGGATTTGGCATATCAGCGACCACGTTGTACCAGTGTGTCGGTATGTCGTTCTCATCAAGCAGGATCTTCGTCGGTTCTGCCATGTCGATCTCCCTCGTTTGTCTGGTCGGCAAAACCGGCTACGTTACTGCTTTTTGCCCGTTGGTCAACTGCGCAGCCTAGCGCACGCGGACGGCATATTCGAGTGCCGCCTTGCCACCCGCGGGGACGGCAACCTGCCAGACCGCCGAGTGGGCATCGCCTTTCACGTGCTCCTGGCTTTCACTGGCGATTTCCCAGTCGCCCGGCATCGGCTCGACGACCTTCACGGTCACCGGCTGGTCCTTGGCGTTGTTGAACTCGATGCGCCAGGCCGTTTCGACGATCGGGTTGGGCCGGCCGGCGATCAGCTTGTAGTTGGTCTGCTTGCGGTTGGCATTGACGTCGAAGGCGTTGCCCATTTTGAGGCGCACTTTGTCGTTTTTCGCCGTGTGGTCGATGCCGTCTTCGCCGATGAAGATGGCGTTGCCCTTCGAGTCCTTCTTGTACACGCGCACGACGCCCTTGGGCAGCGGCTTGCCGAGGTCGCCGCCGGCATTCTCGAATTCCAGGAAGACGGCGATCTTCTGCTTCTGACCGAGGTCGCTCGCCTGGCTCTGGTAGTACCAGGCCTGTCCGGCGAGCAGATACTCTTTGCGCACCGGCACGAGCGCGGCCGAGAGCAGCGCCACCTGCTTTGTCTGGTTGTCGCGGATGGTCGTCGGCTGGCCAAGCGTGTAGAGGTGATAATCGAACACCTCTTCGCGCGCCATCTCGCGCATCGGCGCCGGTGCCGCCATGGCCTTCACCATCGGCTGTCGCGCAAAGTCCTCCTGCACGCGATTGACGTCGCCGGCGACGAGTTGCAGTTTGGCGTTTTCGTACGCCGTGCCGCTCTGGTTGGTCAGTGTCACCCAGCCGGCGAGATCCATCTTCGTTTCGTCGGCGGCAAGTTCCGCCACGTAGTCGGCCTTCCATGACAGCCCGCCCGACAGGTAGGAGAGTTCAACCACTTGCGGGCCGAAGGTTGCGCTCTCCAGCTTCACGACCAGCGTCGGCCGGTCACGCAGGTTGCCCGGCACGCCGGGAAAAGTCAGCCGCCCCGGTACGCCGGTCTCGATGCGATCGGCGAACTTCAGCACCGTGCCGCTGTTGGTCGCCAGCACCTGCGCGCTCTCGCGCGTCTCGACGCCGGTGGCTGGGTTGGTGCGGATCACGCCGACGGTCTGGCCGACGTACTTGTCGAGCAGCGTCTGTGGCGTCAGCAGGTCGAAGTCGAAGTTCTGCTCGATCAGGCGCAGCGGCGGACCGGAAATCGCGCGCAGGGCGGCCGTTTCAGGCCGCATGCGAGCCGAAACGTCGCGCAGCGCAATGTCGTTGACGCCGTGATCGAAATCGATCCGGCGGGTTTCCTTGATCAGCGCCAGCGAGTCATTGTAGATCGCCACCGCGACGTCCTCGCGGTCTTCTGCGCGATTCACCCTCTCGGCCGCCTGCGCCCCCGAAGTCAGCCCCGACGATACGCCAAGGAGCAACGCCCACGTCAATGCACGCATAATGCTTGTCCGCCTTTCCTGAAGATGAGTGATGTGTCCATGTCGACCGGACCCAGAGAGATCGTAACGCCTTACCGCCCCATTCCGCTGACCGTGCCCGAGGGCATGAAGCCGAACGAGTTCTTCAACAGCGCCGAGAACCTGGCCGACCTCGTGCATAACAACGGCATCCTGCAAAACCCCGAGGGCCTGCTGCTCTACCGCAAGGCGCTCGGGCACAGCAATGTCTTCGACGCCTCGATCATCTACAACACCTCGCAGCGCATCCTCGATCCGCTCGGCCGGCCGGTGCGTCGCACCCAGGTACCGGCGCCGGCCAAGAACGTCTGGAACCGGATGAACCAGATCATCATCGAGTATATGCTGGAACGATATCCCGATCCTGCCGCGCATCTGGTGCTGGCCGGCGAGGCCAGCCTCGACGCGACCTGGCCGCTGACTTCGCCGGGCGTGCCCAGCATCCGCATGCTGCACAATCACTTCATCGTCTTCGACAAGGCGCAACTGGCTGCGGCGCCGCTGGCGGCGGCCGACAATCCGAACCTCACGGACGGCGGCCAGCATTCGCTGTTCCAGGAACACATGCATGACGTCTACCGCGCGTTCTTCGACGGCCTGGACCTGCGCATCCTGAGGCCGTGCGAGGACGATTCGCGGCGCCTGGCGCTGACCGGTTATCCGCAAGGCCTGCCGAGTTGGGAGGTTGTCGGCGGCGCGGCAATGCTGAAGGAAGTGCGCTTCTGGCAAGAGTACGACGTCATCCTCAAGGGCTTCCTCGACTTCTATCGCAGCTTCTTCAGCCAGGTGAGCACGCGCAACGCGCCGATGCTGCCTGACCTCCATTTCCCGCAGTTGGTCGAGGCGCGCCTGCTGTTCGACAACGACTTCCTGAGGACGGCGAAGATGGTACGCGAGCGCTGCATCCACGATGCCCGTTATGCCAACGCCATTCGCTGGCAGCCGGCGTTCAAGCAGATCGTGTATCGCGACGACCAGGGCGACCTCATCGTCACCATCAGCCAGAACTCGATCGGCAATGCGATCACCGAACTGCTTGGCGTCGTCGTCAGGCGCGAGCCCGACGCGGACGCCTACGCCCGGGCCGAGCCGACGCTGCTGGCGCAGCTGTTCGAAGTGCGCTGCCGCCTCGCCGAGGCCGACCTCGGCGAAGGCATCGCCACCCCGCAGTGGGCCGCTACTTGAACTTGTAGTAGCGCTGCGCCAGGAAGGCGGCTACGTCGTCCTCTTCGTCGGGCAACATGGCGGCGTTCGTCATGGCGTTGCACATCGCCACGCGCTGGCGCAGTTCGGACCGGTTGTGGATGATGCGGTCCTTGCGCAGATATATCTGCGCGCCATCGCCGTTAAATCGCTCGGCGTGGCAGGCCACGCATTTCTCGGCATGGATGCGCTCGCCGCGCGCAATATCGACGGCGGCCAGCGCCGGCACCAGTACCGCGAGCAGCGGCAGCGTCAGGAGGAATCGCATGGCGGGCCTCCGTTCAGTAGCCGGGCGTGTGCGCCGTACCGGCCATCGGGGCCGGCAACTGGGCGCGGATCTCGCCGCCCTTGTGCTCGGCGCTATGCACGTTCACGTACAGGTCGCCCGCCTTGTAGGCGCTGTACTGCGCCGCGTCGAGCTTGGCGCCGGGCGGCACCAACCATTCTCCCTCCGCGCCCCGGATCAGGCCGATGCTAACGGGGCCGTTGGTGCCCGCCTTCCCGGTATGGATGTGCGCCATGGTGCCGGCAACACCGGTTGTCGTCACTTTGCCCGTCACCGTCATGTCCGGATTGACCATGAAGTCGGCCATGCCCTCGGCCTTGGTGGCGACAGGCGGCACCTCCTGCGCGCCCGTGAGCTTCAGCTTCACCTCGTCGGCCGCGGCGGCGGCCGCAGCAACTGCCAGTATGACGAACAGCACCGCCTGGCGGCTCATTGATTGGATTTTCATGTTGGCCTCTCGTCTTGGTTGGGGAAGACGCCACCCGGCATGGCGAAGGTAGCGCAGTTGACCTATAGTATGCTTGAGTGGAAATGTCAACTATTGACGCGGCCCGGATTGGAGGTTCGCATGAAGAAGCTGATAACGTTGATGATGTCCGCATTGAGCGCCCCTGCGGCGTTCGCAGCGCTCAATGTCGGCGACGTGGCGCCCGATTTCACGACCCAGGCCACGCTGGGCGGCAAGGAGTTCATCTTCCACCTCGCCGATGCGCTGAAGAAAGGCCCCGTGGTCGTCTACTTCTACCCCGCCGCGTTCACGAAGGGCTGCACGATCGAGGCCCACGATTTCGCGCAGGCGATGCCGAGGTACCAGGCGCTTGGCGCCAGCGTGATCGGCGTCTCCGCCGACTCGATCGACACCCTGAACAAGTTCTCCGTCAGCGAATGCCAGAGCAAGTTTCCGGTCGCCAGCGACGCCAGCCAGGCGATCATGAAGGCCTATGACGCCGTCCTGCTCTGGAAGACCAGCTACGCCAACCGCACGTCATATGTCGTGACGCCCGACGGCAAGATTGCCTATCGCTATTCCAACATGGATCCCGACCGCCACGTCGAGAACACGCTGGCCGCCATCAAGGCCTGGACCGAACGCAAGCCCTAGCGTGTCAGGCCACGCCGGCGATCACGGCCAGGCCTTCGAGCACGAGGTGGTCGACGAGGCGATGCGGCAAAGTCAGCCTCGGTGGTACGGCGTGCGCAGCGCCGCCGGAGAGCAGGCACAGCGCACCGGCGGGCAGCCGCCGCGCCATCCGCTCGATGGCGCCGACGGTGGCTTCGAGGCAACCAGTCGCGATGGCGTCGAAAGTGTTGCGCGGGAGATCGCGGTAATCGCCCGCCGCAGCCGGCAGGTCGGCCGTTCCCGCTGCGAGCGCCTCGCGCATCATCGTAAGTCCAGGCAGGATCACGCCGCCCTGGAAGCGGCCGTCCGCCGTCAGCGTGTCGACGGTGGTTGCGGTGCCGCACATCACGACCAGACAATCGCCACGATGCAGCGCACGGGCACCAATCAGCGCCGCCCAGCGGTCCGCGCCCAACTGGTCGGGATGCTCGTAGCCATTGATGACACCGCATTGCTCGGCACGGGACCGCACCCATTCGAGCGGCGCGCCAAGGCGCGCGGACAGCGCTTCCAAAGTCAGCCGCGGTGGTACGCCGCCAACGTTGCAGGCGACGATGCGCTGCGCATCGATTTGCAGCGCGTCCACCTCGGCCAGCGTCGCCGCGCCCTGCGCGAGCCACGCATCGCCCTCGCGCAAGCCCCATTTGAGGCGCGTATTGCCGCAGTCGACACAGAGGATACTCATGCCGGCCGCAGCGAAACGTCGCCCGCGATCACGCGCCGCACGGCTCCGCCGGGCATTTGCAGCAGGAGCGCGCCATCGGCGTCGACGCCGGCGCAGCGGCCTTCCAGCGGCGGCGCGTGTTCCGACAGCACGCGCACCGCCGCGCCGTCGTAAGCGTTGAGCGCCGACCAGCGCTCGCGCACGGCCGCGAAGCCGCCGCTGCCGAACTCGTCGAGCACGGCGAGGAGCGAAGCCAGCAGGCACGCAAGAAGTTGGTTGCGGTCGACATCGCGCTCCAGTGCGGCCGCGGCGGCGCGCACCTCCGCGGGCAACTCGGCCGGCAGGCGAATGTTGAGCCCGATGCCGATCACCGCGACGGACGACGCAAGCTCAATCAGGATGCCGCCGAGCTTCCTGCCGTCCAGCAGAATGTCGTTCGGCCATTTCAACGCCACGCCAGCAGCGTTGTCTGCTCGCAGCGCCTCGGCCACGGCGACGCCGACCGCCAGCGACAGCCCGTGCGGCACCACGCCGCGCGGCAAGCGCCAGAGCAGCGAGAACGTCAGGCTGGCGCCGGGCTCGGCGATCCAGACGCGGCCCATGCGGCCGCGGCCGGCAATCTGCCGCTCGGCCACCAGCACGCTGCCGGAAGGCGAGGCGTCGGCGCGCGCCAGCAGGGCGGCGTTCGTCGACGTGCATTGCGCGACCACGTCGACGTCGAAACGAGTTGCCAGCGGGCCGAGCGCGGCGGCGATGGATCCGACAGAAAGCGGGATATCGGGCATGGGAGCCGATTATCCCTGATCGTCGGTTCCTTTCCCATCTTCCAGACCGAGTTCCTGGATCTTCCGCGTGATGGTATTGCGGCCGATGCCGAGCAGTTGCGCCGCTTCGATGCGCCGGCCGCCCGTGGCAGCGAGCGCGCGCAGGATCAGCGCGCCTTCGAAGGCGCGGGTCAAGTGGTCGAACACGTGACCCGGCTGCACGGCAATCAGGCGGTCGGCCTCCAGCGCCAGCGCCGAGAGCCAGTCGGCCGACACCACGGTGCCGCCTTGCTCGCGCATCTCCGGCGGCAGGTCGGCAACCTCAACGCTCTGCCCCGGCGCCATCACTGTCAGCCAGTGGCAGAGGTTTTCGAGCTGCCGTACGTTGCCGGGGAAACTCACGCCCTGCAGGAATTTCAACGTCGACTCCGACAGTCGCTTGGCATCGACACCAAGTTCCACCGCGCTCTTGGCCAGGAAGTGGCGGGCCAGAAGCGGAATGTCTTCTCGCCGCTCGCGCAGCGGTGGCAGGCGCAGGCGGATGACGTTGAGGCGGTGGAACAGGTCTTCTCGGAACAGGCCTTCCTTGACGCGCTCGTCGAGGTTCTGGTGCGTTGCCGCGATCACGCGCACGTTGGCCTTGACGGGCTGGTGGCCGCCGACACGATAGAAATGGCCATCAGAGAGTACGCGCAGCAGCCGCGTCTGCAATTCCGCCGGCATGTCGCCGATCTCGTCGAGGAATAGTGTGCCGCCTTCGGCCTGCTCGAAACGGCCGCGGCGCTGGCCCGCTGCACCGGTAAACGCGCCCTTCTCGTGGCCGAAGAGTTCCGACTCAAGCAGGTCGCGCGGAATCGCCGCCGTGTTAATGGCGATGAAGGGCGCCTCCTTGCGCGGGCTGTGCCGATGCAGCGCCCGTGCCACCAGTTCCTTGCCGGTGCCCGATTCGCCGTTGATGAGCACCGTGGCGTGCGACTGTGAGAGCCGGCCGATGGCGCGAAACACTTCCTGCATCGACGCCGCGTGGCCAAGGATTTCCGGCGCCAGCGGCGCCGCACCTTCATCGCTGACCTTGGCGCCCGCCTGTTCGACGGCGCGACGTACGAGCGCCACGGCCTGGTCGACGTCGAAGGGCTTCGGCAGGTACTCGAAGGCGCCGCCCTGGAAGGCGGCCACGGCAGAATCGAGATCCGAATACGCCGTCATGATGATGACCGGCAGCTCGGGGAAGTTGGTCTTGACGAGCTTCAGCAGGTCGAGCCCCGATGTGCCGGGCATGCGGATGTCGGAGACCAGCGCGCGCGGAGCCTCGCCGGCATCGAGCGCAGCCAGCGCCTCGTCGCCGGAGCCGAAGGTCCGGCAGGGAATGTTCTCTCGCGCCAGCGCCTTCTCCAGCACCCAGCGTATCGAGCGGTCGTCGTCGATGATCCAGACGGGATTCATGGTTCTTGCTCGTTGTCTTTGCCTGCGCCGAGTGGCAGGCGGATGATGAAACTCGTGCGGCCCGGCTTCGATTCGACCTCGATGCCGCCCGAATGTTGCTGGACGAAGCTCTGCGCCAGCGTCAGGCCCAAGCCGCTGCCACCTTCGCGGCCGGAGACGAGCGGATAGAAGATCTTGTCCCGGATATCCTCGGGTATGCCCGGACCGTTGTCGATCACCTGCAGTTCAAGTCCTAGACGATAGCGCTTCTTGGCCAATGTCACCTGCCGCAGGGCGCGCGTGCGGAAAATGATCTCGCCGCTGCCGTTCATGGCCTGCGCCGCATTGCGCGCGATGTTGAGGATCGCCTGAATCAGCTGCTCGCGGTCGCCGGTGATCTCCGGCAACGACGTGTCGTAGTCTCGGCGCACGCGCACGTCGGCATACTCGGCGTGGATCAGACGGCGCACGCGTTCGAGCAGTTCGTGCAAATTCACCTGCGCCGGCTGCATCGCGCGGTGCGAGGACAACAGACGCTGCATCAGGTCCTGCAAGCGGTCCGCTTCCTTGATGACCACCTGCGTGTATTCCTTCAGCGCCGGCGCATTCTCCAGACTCGCGAGCTCGCGCTCGAGCAACTGCGCCGAACCCCGGATGCCGCCCAGCGGGTTCTTGATCTCGTGCGCGAGATTACGGATCAGCTCGCGATTCGCCTGCTGCTGCACCGCCTCGCGCTCTTCGCGGATCGCCTTCAGTTGCTGGTCGATGGGCCGGAATTCGAGCAGCAGGCGCGTGCCGCCGGCGTCGATCGGCGTCACCGTGCAATCGAGGTGCAGCGGCTCGCTGTTCTCGCCTTCGCGCGCTTCGCGCGTGACCGCGATATTGTGGCCGGTGTAGCTCCAGTTATTGCGGAGCGCATTCTCGAGCGCGTTGTCGAGGGCCTGCGGCGTGCCTGCGAGCTGGGCCAGCGGCCTGCCGAGCCACGCACGCTGGCTGACGGCGAACAGGTTCTCGGCCGCCGGATTCAGGTAGCGGATCAGCAGGCGGCCATCGAGCAGGATGACCGCGGACGACAACAAGTCCAGCCCGGAAAAACCGGCGGGAGTGGTTCCGGAATCGGCAGCATTCATACCCACTGTATGAGCAAGAAGCAAGCCATCCGGCGCGGAGTCAGCGTAAGTTGCCGATCTCTCGCTGCAACGCGTCGATGTTGCGCTCGTGCAGTTGCACGTTGTCCTGGAAGGGCTTCAGCCGCTCAAGAACGCGCTCGTAGTTCTTCTCGCCGCCTTCGCGGATGGATTCCTGCTCCGCAAGCGCGCGCCTGGCGTCGTCTAGCTGGCGCTGTTCGTTGCCCAGTTCCTCCTCGAGGATGCGGCGGCGGTCGCCGTCCCGGCTCTTCTGGGCTTCGGAACTGACGCGCGGGAAGCCTTCCGGCGTGGGAGTATTCGGGCGCGCTTTCGGCGGTGCGAACGTGGAGATCGGCTTGTCCTGGGACAGGACCGTGCAATTCTTGTTGCCGGCTTTCTGGTTCGTGTATGTCGTATGGCCGGCCGAGTCGGAGCACTTGAAGAGCGTGTCCGCGTGGGCGGTTCCGACGATCATGAGCAGCAAAAGGGGAATTCGGCGAGGATCCATGGCAACGGTCAAGAATGGGCAACTGGCTGAGTTTATGCCAAAAAAAAGGACGGGCATAGCCCGTCCTTCCTTAACGCGCGAGACGCGTTTTGGTTTAGATCGAGTAGTACATCTCGTACTCGAGCGGATGCGTGGTCATGCGGAACTTCGTGACCTCTTCCATCTTGAGCTCGATGTAGGCTTCGATCATGTCCTTGCTGAACACGCCGCCACGGGTCAGGAACTCGTGGTCGTTGGCCAGGTAATCGAGCGACTGCTCCAGGCTGGAGCAGACGGTCGGGATCTTGGCATCCTCTTCCGGCGGCAGGTCGTACAGGTTCTTGTCGGCCGGATCGCCCGGGTGGATCTTGTTCTGGATGCCGTCGAGGCCGGCCATCATCATGGCGGAGAAGGCGAGGTACGGATTCGCGCCCGGATCCGGGAAGCGCACTTCGATGCGACGCGCCTTGTCGGATTGGACGTAGGGCACGCGGATCGAGGCGGAACGGTTGCGCGCCGAGTAGGCCAGCTTGACCGGGGCTTCGAAACCGGGCACCAGACGCTTGTACGAGTTGGTCAGCGGGTTGGTGATGGCGTTCAGCGAACGGGCGTGCTTGATGATGCCGCCGATGTAGTACAGCGCCAGATCGCTGAGGCCGGCGTAGCCGTTGCCCGCGAAGAGGTTCTTGCCATCCTTCCAGATCGACTGGTGCACATGCATGCCGGAGCCGTTGTCGCCGACGATGGGCTTGGGCATGAACGTCGCGGTCTTGCCGTAGCTGTGGGCGATGTTGTGGATGATGTACTTGAGGACCTGGGTGTGGTCGGCGCGCTTGACGAGCGGGCCGAACTTGGTACCGAGTTCGCACTGGCCGGCGGTCGCCACTTCATGGTGATGAACTTCGACCTCGACGCCGCAGGCTTCGAGGGCCAGACACATGGCGGCGCGGATGTCGTTCAGCGAATCAACCGGCGGAACCGGGAAGTAGCCGCCCTTGACACCGGGACGGTGACCAACGTTGCCGCCGTCGACCTTCTCGGCCGACGCCCAGGCGGCCTCTTCCGAGAACACCTTGCAGTAGGAGCCCGACATGTCCACCTTCCACTCGACGGAGTCGAAGATGAAGAACTCGGGTTCCGGACCGAAGTAGGCGGTATCGCCCACGCCGGAGGACTTCAGGTAAGCCTCTGCGCGCTTGGCGATCGAGCGCGGGTCGCGGTCGTAACCCTTGCCGTCGGAGGGTTCGATGACGTCGCAGGTCAGCACCAGCGTGGTCTCGTCCATGAACGGGTCGACATACGCAGAGCCCGCATCCGGCATCAGCAGCATGTCGGAGGCCTGGATACCCTTCCAGCCGGCGATCGAGGAGCCGTCGAAGGCGTGGCCGTCCTCGAACTTCTCCATGCCAAATGCCTTGATGGGCACGCCAACGTGCTGTTCCTTGCCACGGGTGTCGGTGAAGCGGAAGTCGACGAATTTGACTTCTTGCTCCTTGACAATCTTCATTACATCTTGCGGCGTCATACGGGCTCTCCTAACAGGATTCAGTGAAAATCAGCGGGACAAAACTCAGCCGGGGAAATGTAGCAGTTAATGTGCCAGTCGCTGGCAGGCAATAGGTGATTGTGCCACAACAACCTCGGTCGAAGAGGGGGTCACTGTATGCACGAATCTGGTGCCTGCAAGGATATTGCGCACTATTTTGGTGCGGTCCAATGCAGCGTCACCTTCCTGAAATACGGGTCGTTTGGCAGCCGTTGTTCAATGAGTTCCTGAAGCTGGCGCACCCGCTTCCTATCGAGCGCCAACTCCACCGGCAGGAACACCTCCGCCTCGACTTGTTGTCCAAGGTAATGCAGTTGAACCCTTTCGAATTCGGGGGCTGTTTCTTGTCCCAGCAGCATGCGCAAATGCGGCAGCAACTGTTCGCGGTCCGGCAGGTCCGCAGCCGCGGTGGCGCTGAAGTCGTCCTCGGGATCGACATGGACCAGCATGTCGAGGACATCTTCATGTGCGCGCAGCACGCGCCTGCGCACTTCCTCGCCGACCCGATGACCTTCGGAAACACTGACGTGGCCATCCACCTGCACGTGCGCGTCGATCAGGATCTTCTGCGCCATGCGCCGTGTACGCAGGTCGTGCAGACCGACGACGCCGGGCGTGGCACGGATCGTGTCGCGGATGGCGGCGACTTCGTGATCGGCGAGCCCTTCGTCCATCAGTTCGCGCAGGGCGTCCCAGGAGAACACGGCCCCCATGCGCAGGATCATGAAGCCGACGATCACTGCTGCAACCGGGTCGAGGAAGCGGTAGCCGAGCAGGCTGCCGGCGATACCGGCTGTCACGACGAGGGACGACGCCGCATCGGAACGCGCGTGCCAGGCGTTCGCCACGAGCATGGGGGAGCGCAGCCGCTCGCCCACGCGCAGCATGTAGCGGAACAGTCCCTCCTTGGCGGCAAGCGTCGCTGCGGCCGTCCAGAGCGCGATGGGAGCGACCCGAGGCAGAACGTCGAGATGCTGCATGCGGCCGGCCGCAGCCCAGAGGATGCCGGCGCCGGTGGCTATCAGGATGAGGCCGAGGCCCAGCGAAGCGGCAGTCTCCACGCGGTGGTGACCGTACGGATGGGCCGCGTCGGCGGGGTGGCGACTTTGGAAATTCGCGACCAGCACGAGGAAGTCGGCAATGAGATCCGAGAGCGAATGGAAGCCGTCCGCCACCAGGCTCTGTGCATGCGCCAACAGGCCAACGCTGATCTGCGTCACGGTGAGGCAGACGTTCACCGCCACACTGACCCAGGTGACGGTGCGACTCTCCCGGTAACGCCGATCGTCCTGCGGCTCGCGCGCCGAGATGGGCAATTCTTCGTTCGCCATGCACCGATTGTACCGGCGGCGGCCTGCTAAACTTTCAATTCCAGGCACGAACTCAACGCACCATGCAAACCGCTGTCATCAATTTCGACCGCTTTAACGCCCTTGCCGACGAGGAGGCGCAGGAACGCATCCTCGCCGCGCGGGCGAGGCTCGGCGCGCGCGCCGTGATTCTCGGCCACCACTACCAGCGCGCCGACGTCTACCGGCATGCCGACCTCTCCGGCGACTCGCTCAAGCTCTCGCGCCTGGCATCGCAATCGGACGCGGAGTACATCGTTTTCTGCGGTGTGCACTTCATGGCCGAGGTGGCGGACATCCTGTCGCGTCCCGAGCAGATCGCCATCCTGCCCGACCTCGCGGCCGGCTGTTCGATGGCCGACATGGCGAACCTCGCCAAGGTGGAACGCTGCTGGCGCGAGCTCGCGGCGGTGCTCGATCCGGACGGCGAAATCACGCCGGTCACCTACATCAACTCGGCTGCCGACCTGAAGGCGTTCTGCGGCGAGCACGGCGGCATTGTCTGCACATCGTCCAACGCGCCGAAGATTCTCGAGTGGTCTTTCCAGCGGCGCCCAAAGATCCTGTTCTTCCCCGACCAGCACCTGGGCCGCTGGAGCGGCCACAAGATGGGCATCCCGCTCGAAGAGATGGTGATCTGGAATCCGGACCTCGAACTGGGCGGACTGACACCCGAGCAGATCCGGCGCGCGAAGATCATTCTCTGGCACGGCTTCTGTTCGGTGCACCAGATGTTCCGGCCCGAGAACATCGCGCGCTTCCGCGCACAGCATCCGGAAGGGCGCGTGATCTCCCATCCCGAGTGCGCTTTCGAAGTGTGTAAGGCCTCGGATGCCGTCGGCTCGACCGAGACGATCATCCGCACCGTGAAGGAATCGCCGCCCGGCACGCGCTGGCTCGTCGGCACCGAGCTGAACCTCGTCGAGCGCCTGGCTTCCGAAGTGCAACACGAGGGCAAGGTCGTCCAGTTCATGGGCGGCGTCGTCTGCATGTGCTCGACCATGCAGCGCATCGATCCGCAGCACCTCGCCTGGACCCTGGAGAACCTGGCCGAAGGCAAGGTGGTCAACCGCATTGCTGTGCCGGCCCACGAAGCGGCTCCCGCCAAAGTGGCGCTGGAAAGGATGCTGGCGGCGTCCTGAGACGGCGATGGCCCCGAACCTGCACATCGCCACGCACAACATCCACAAGGGTTTCTCCCAGTTCAACCGTCGTATGGTCGTGCACGAGTTGCGTGACCGGCTGCGCGCGCTCGACGCCGATATCGTCTTTCTGCAGGAGGTGCAGGGGCGGCACGCCGGCCATGCGGAGGAGATCCATGCCTGGCCCGATGAGCCGCAGCACGAGTTCCTCGCCGCCGACGTCTGGGGCAACACCGCCTACGGCCGCAACATGGTCTACGAGCACGGCCATCACGGCAACGCGATCCTCTCGCGCTTTCCGATCATCGCCAGCCACAACCAGGACGTCACCCACCTGCGCTTCGAGCGGCGCGGCATGCTTCACTGCGCGATCGAAGTGCCCGGCCTCGACGCGCCGCTGCACTGCGTATGCGTGCATCTGTCGTTGTTCGGCCGCTCGCGTCGGCGCCAGCTCGAGGCCCTGGCGAGCAGACTCGAAAGCATCGTGCCGGCCCGCGCACCGCTGATCATCGCCGGCGACTTCAACGATCCGCGCAACCGGGCACACGACCTACTGGCCGATCGGCTAGACCTGACGGAGGTATTCGCCGGCATGGCGGGCCGTCCGCCCAGAAGCTTCCCCAGCACGCTGCCGCTCTTGCGCCTCGATCGCATCTACTCGCGCGGCTTCGACGTGCGGCATGCCTCGGTCCATTTCGGCCGGCCGTGGTCGATGATCTCCGACCACGCGGCGCTTTCCGCGCATCTTGCGCCACGGGGCGCCGCCAGGAGATGAAGCCGAACTTCCTCGCCGGCAACCGCATCACACTGCTCGAAACGGGCGCGGATTACTTCCCGGCGCTGATCGCCGCCATTGGCGCCGCGCAGACGGAAATCCACCTCGAAAGCTACATCTACGCCGGCGATGGCACGGGTCAGGCCGTCACCACGGCACTGGTGCAGGCCGCCCGGCGCGGCGTTGACGTCCACGTGATGGTCGACGGCTTCGGTGCGCCCGACTTCCTCGCCAGCTTCGGCTACACGCTGATCGCGGGCGGCGTGCAGGTGATGATCTACCGACCCGAGGTCGCGCGGCTGCGCCTGCGCAGGCATCGCCTGCGCCGCCTACACCGCAAGCTGGCGGTCGTCGACGCGCGCCTCGCTTTCGTCGGCGGCATCAACATCGTCGACGACATCGACACGCCGGGCGTGACCAAGCCGCGTTTCGACTATGCCGTCGCCATCGAAGGGCCGCTGCTGGAGCCGATCCACCGCGCCAGCCACCATCTCTGGCGCCTCGTGCGCTGGGCCAATTTCCGGCGCCGCTTGCCTTACCCGCCGCTCGTCGACGGCGCATCGGAGCCGATCGGCGAACTCGAGGCCGCCTTCGTCGTACGCGACAATCTGCGCCATCGCCGCGACATCGAGGAAGCCTACCTCGACGCCATCGAGGGCGCCCGCGAGGAAGTCGTGATCGCCAACGCCTACTTCCTGCCGGGCCGCCGTTTCCGCCACGCGCTGATGGATGCGGCGGCGCGCGGGGTGCGCGTAAGCGTGCTGCTGCAGGGGCGCATCGAGTACGTCCTGCAGTACTTCGCCACGCAGGCGCTCTACGGCAGCCTGATCGCCGGCGGCATCAGCATCTTCGAGTATCGCGCCAGTTTCCTGCACGCGAAAGTCGCGGTGATCGACGGCCAGTGGGCCACCGTCGGCTCGTCGAACATCGATCCGTTCAGCCTGCTGCTGGCGCGCGAGGCCAATGTCATCGTGCGCAACCGCGGCTTCGCCGCCGGCCTGCGCGAGAGCCTGGGCCGGGCAATGCGCGAAGGCGCGGTCGAGATCCGCGCCGACGATCTCAGGAAGCGTTCATGGCTCGCGCGTACCGCGAGCTGGCTCGCCTACGCCACGGTGCGGCTTGCCGTCGGCATCGCCGGCTACCACGGGCCCGAGTATCGCGGCTGAGGCGCGCTCGCTCGGCACCTGCGCCAGGTCCCAGTGGCCGATGGCCCAAGCCCAAAAGTCAGCCCTCGTGGTACGCCGTGCATCGGGCGGCAAGGGCTGGCCGAGGAACCGCCACGCCGCAAGCAGCGCCGGCACCGGGTCGCGCGCGTCGACCTGCGCCGCCCGCGTCTGCTTGGAAAGCTTCTCGCCGTCTGAATTCACGGCCACCGGCAGATGCGAGTAGCCCGGTGTCGGCAGGCCGAGGCAGCGCTGCAGAAAGATCTGGCGTGGTGTCGAGTCGATGAGATCCGCGCCGCGCACGACGTGCGTGATGCCCTGGTCGGCATCGTCCACGACCACCGCGAGTTGATACGCGAAGTAGCCATCCGCGCGCAGCAGCACGAAGTCGCCGACCTCGCGTGCGAGGTCCTGGCGCACGTGCCCCTGGACGGCATCGTCGAAGCCGATTTCTCCAGCATCCACGCTCAAGCGCCAGGCCCGCGCGGTTTTCCCCGGCGGCAGGCCGTTGCGACACGTACCCGGATAGATTGCGGCGCCGTCGGGTGCGATCGCCGAGTCGGCCAGTTCGCGGCGCGTGCAGGCGCAGGGATAGGCGCGGCCCTCCACGCGGAGCCGGTCGAGCATCTCGCGGTAGCGCGCCTTGCGCGCGCTTTGCAGCAGGACCGGGCCATCCCATTCGAAGCCGCAGGCCTCCAGCGTGTGCAGGATATCGTCGGCATGAGCGCGCGAGCAGCGCGGCTCGTCGACGTCCTCCAAGCGCACGAGCCAGCGGCCTCCCCGGGCCCGCGCGTCGAGGAAGCTTCCCAGCGCGGCGACCAGCGAGCCGAAGTGCAGCGGGCCCGTGGGACTGGGGGCGAAGCGCCCAAGATATCCGGAACGACTCATCGGCAACTTTGATGGCGATTCGCTATCGAAGCAGGTAGCATCCGCGTTTCCCGATCATTCCACCGGATTTTTGTCATGGCCACCGTCGAACTCACGACAGAGAATTTCAACGAAGTCGTCGCCAGGAACAGCATGCTGATCGTCGATTTCTGGGCCTCGTGGTGCGGGCCCTGCCGCTCGTTCGCGCCCACTTTCGAAGCCGCCGCCGAGAAGCATACGGACATCGTCTTCGGCAAGGTGAACACGGAGGAACAGCAACAGCTGGCCGGCGCGTTCAACATCCGGTCCATTCCCACGCTGATGGTGTTCCGCGACCAGATCATCGTTTATGCCGACGCGGGCGCATTGCCGCCTGCGGGCCTGCAGCAGCTCATCGACGGTGTGCGCGGCCTGGACATGGACAAGGTCCGCGCAGAGATCGCCGCCGAGCAGCAGGAGCCCGGCTAGCCGAGGATGTCGGCGACGACGGCCGGCGCTTCCGCAAGGAGCGTGTCCACCGTTGCGGCGTCGACCTTGAGGATCTCGGAGCACATGCCACCGAGCTTGTCCCACTCGCGGGTCAGGCTCATGCCGGTGGCGCGCTGCACCAGGTGCTCGGCCAGTTGCGACAGCGCCACCATGCGCGCTGCGGCTGGGGCCAGTCCCTGCGGCGTGGAGGCCATGGCCACCTTGTCGTGGTGGTTGCGCACGGCGTCGCTGATCTCGTTCGGCAGCAGCCAACTGTGCGTCATCAGGCTGCCAACCAGCGCATGGTTGGTCGGGCAGCGCGTCTGCTCCACGACCGTGAACGGGCGCTCGGGATCCGTGTTGGCACTCTTCAGCACGTCGGTGTAGCCGGGAAACTTCTTCATCAGGATCGGGATGCCGCAGTCGCGGAACAGTCCAAAGGTGTAGGCATCGTCCGCACGCACGTTGTCGCGCACGCCCAGCTTGCGCACCAGCCAGCCCGACGTGCGCGCCACGCGCGCCGAGCCGTCCCAGAAACGTTCGATGGCCGGCAGAGGCGGGAACACGCGCCGCAGCACCAGGCCCGCAATGGCGCGGCTGGCGGCTTCGAGGCCCAGCATCAGGAGCGCCTGCATCACTGTCTTGGCGCGCGTCTCGAAACCGAAATACGGCGAATTGGCGGTGCGCAGCAGACCTGCGGCCAGTGCCACATCGGCGCTGATGATTTCGACCAGGTGCCGGAAGTCCGGCTCCTGCCGGTTCATTTCCTTGGCAATGTGCTCGAGGATGATCGGCCGCGGCGGAATGCCGATGTCGCGTAGCGAAAGCTCAAGCGCCTGCTCGATTGGCGGGGCTTCGCCATTGTCTGCGTTCGGCTTGTCCATGGTCATGTCCGTTTACGCAGCCAGTCTACCAGTGCCTCCGCATCCATTGGTCGTGCATGGAAAAATCCCTGGACGGCATCGACGCCCGCGTCCAGCAGGGCTTCATGCTGTTCCCGCGTCTCGACGCCTTCCGCAACGACCGTCATGCCGAGTTCGCGGCCGAGTTGCGTGATCGCGCGCACTACCGACAGGGCCCGCTTGTCCTCCGGCAAGACCTTGACGAATGCACGATCCAGCTTGAGCTTGTCGGCGGGAATGTCCTTGAGGTTGGCGAGGCACGAATAGCCGGTGCCGAAATCGTCGATGGCAAGCGACACTCCGGCCTTGCGCGCGGCCGAGAGGTTCGACTGCACGACATCGGAGATGTCCATGAACAACGACTCGGTGAGTTCGAGTTCGAGCCGGTCGGGCGTCACGTCGGCGTAATAGATCGCCGCGTACAGCGCCTCGACGAAGCGCGGCGCGGTGAGTTGGGCACGCGAGACGTTGACGGCAAGCTTGGTCGCGAGCCCCTGCTCGCGCAGCCGGCGCGCGTATTGCGCTGCGTGCAGCATGCTCCATTCGCCGAGCCGCTCGACGAGGCCGGTCTTCTCCGCGACCGGGATGAGCTTCGCCGGCGGCAGCGATTCTCCATCCACATTGCAGCGCATCAGCGCCTCGGCGCCTTCGATGCTGCCGTCGAAGCGGATGATGGGCTGGTAATGCAGCGTCAGCCCGCCACGCTCCAGCGCCGCATGGATCTGGCTTTCTATCACCAGTTCCTCGCGCGCCAGCAGTACCCCGAGCCGGCCCGGTACCTGCTCGTCGCCCGAGACGACGTGGCGGCCGCCGCCCAGGCGCTTGGCCTCGATCATCGCGTGGTCGGCGCGCTCCACGAATGAAAGTGCATCCTCCTGGTCATCGAGGATGGCAACGCCGATGCTGCCCGAGGGACGGATGCGGATGGAGCCGATCTCGATCGGCTCCATCACGGCGCGCAGCAACGTGGCCGCAAGTTCCTCGGCCTGCTTGCGGCCGCAGCCCGGGATCAGGACCGCGAATTCGTCGCCGCCCATGCGCGCGATCTCGGCGCGGCCGGACAGCACGCTGCCGACGCGCGCAGCGATCTTGGCGATGACGGCATCGCCGCCCAAGTGGCCAAAGGATTCATTGACCTGTTTGAATCGATCGAGATCGAGCCACAGTGCTGTCAGGGCACGCTGTTCGCGGCGACAGGACTCGACCAAGCGCACTGCGGCGCGCAGGCAGCCACGGCGGTCGAGAAAACTCGTCAGGGAATCGAAGCCGATCGCATCCATCGAACCTGCGCTGCTGCCCCTTTTCAAACTCGAAGACTCGCACCTTGCCAAACCGGCATCCAATGCAATCCTCCAATGAAACGGCCACGATTTCAAGGTGGCGGAGGATATATTTCTCGCGAAGTTTCTAAAGTCTTGAGTCGGGTCGGCCGATAACGATATGTCGCATGGCATGCGCCGTGAATGTTTGTGCCTGCACGGCGTACCACGCGGGCTGACTTTCGTGGAATGCGCTTCGGCGCCGGGCTAGACGTTGAACAGGAAGTTCAGGACGTCGCCATCCTTGACGACGTATTCCTTGCCCTCGGCACGCATCTTGCCAGCTTCCTTCGCCCCTGCCTCGCCCTTGCACGATATGAAGTCATCATAGGCAATGGTCTGCGCGCGGATGAAGCCGCGCTCGAAATCGGTATGGATCACACCGGCTGCCTGCGGGGCGGTGTCGCCCTGGTGGATGGTCCACGCGCGCACTTCCTTGACGCCCGCGGTGAAGTAGGTCTGCAGGCCGAGCAGGTGGTAGGCGGCGCGGATCAGGCGGTTGAGGCCAGGCTCGGTCATACCCATATCGGCAAGGAAGATTTCCTTGTCTTCGTCCGGCAGATCGGCGATCTCGGCCTCGATGGCCGCGCACAGCGCCACCACCTCGGCGCCTTCCTCCTCTGCGCGCTTCCGCACGGCATCGAAGTACGGGTTGTTCTCGAAGCCGTGTTCCTTGACGTTGGCGAGATAGAGCACCGGCTTGGCGGTCAGCAGGAAGAACTGGCGCAGGTTGGCCCACTCTTCCTTCGAAAGATCGAGCGCCCGCACGGGCTTGGCCTGGTCGAGCTGCTTCTGGCATTTCTCCAGTACGCCGGCCAGCAGCTTCGCTTCCTTGTCGCCGCCCGCCTTCGCCTGCTTGGAGTAGCGCACGAGCGCCTTCTCGACCGTGGCGAGGTCGGCCAGCGCCAGTTCCGTGTCGATGATCTCGATGTCGCGCATCGGGTCGACGCTGCCCGAGACATGCACGACGTTGTCGTCGGCGAAGCAGCGCACGACATGGACGATGGCGTCGGTCTCGCGGATGTTGGCGAGGAACTGGTTGCCCAGGCCCTCGCCTTTCGACGCGCCCGCCACGAGACCCGCGATGTCGACAAATTCGACAATGGCGTGCTGTATGCGCTGCGGCTTGACGATCGCAGCCAGCGCCTCCAGGCGCGGGTCCGGCACCTCGACGATGCCGACGTTCGGCTCGATGGTGCAGAAGGGATAGTTTTCCGCCGCGATACCCGACTTGGTCAGGGCGTTGAACAGGGTGGACTTGCCGACGTTGGGCAGGCCGACGATGCCGCATTTCAAACTCATGGTTCCTCTCTCTTGGCCGGGGCCGGCTTGGTGTTGATCTTCTGGGTGGCCGCCTTGAAATCGGCCTTGGCCAGCAGGGGCCACGCCAATAGCGCACGATCGAGGGTGGCGTCAATCTCCTCGCGCTCTTCCCTGCGCGGTGGCTTGAGGACGTAATTCACGACTTCGTCGCGGTCGCCCGGATGACCGATGCCGAGGCGCAAGCGCCAGAAGTCCTGCGTGCCGAGATGGGACGCCAGGCTCTTCAGGCCGTTATGGCCGCCAAGGCCGCCGCCGAGGCGCAATTGCGCCCGGCCGGGCGGCAGATCGAGTTCGTCGTGCACCACCAACATCTCGTCGGGCAGGATGCGATAGTAATGGGCGAGGGCCAGCACGGCGCGGCCGGAATCATTCATGAACGTGGCCGGCATCAGCAGCCAGATGCCCGCCTCGCGGGCGTTGGCAACCCAGCCGTGATAGCGCGATTCCTTGCCGAACGAGACTTTCAGTTCGTCGGCAAGGCGCTCACAAAACCAAAACCCGGCGTTGTGCCGGGTTTCGGTGTATTCGGCCCCGGGGTTGCCGAGGCCGACGACGAGCTTAAGGGCCAAGGACTACTTCTTCTCGGACTTCTCGGGCGCCTTCTCGGCGGGCTTCTTCTCGGTCGTGATCTGGGTCTCGACCGGCGCGGCCTCCACGACTTCGTCGCTGGCGGCACCGGCACCGCGAATCACGATGGTCGCGACCACCGGATCCTCGCCCTTGTGCAGCACGGCTTCGACGCCAGCCGGCAGCTTGAGTTGGCTCGCGTGCAACGAGGAGCCGCCGGCGAGATCCTTCAGGTCCACCTCGATGAAGGACGGCAGGTCCTTCGGCAGGCACTTGACGTCGAGCTCGTTCATGACGTGCTGCACCATGCCGCCGTCGATCTTGACGCCCGGGGCGATGTCGCCATTGATGAAGTGCAGCGGCACCTTCTGGTGAATCGCGTGCGTGGCGTCGATGCGCTGGAAATCGACGTGCAGGATCAGCTGGCGGAACGGGTGGCGCTGAACGTCGCGCAGGAGGCACATCTCCTTGGCGCCGTCGACGTCGAGGTCGAGCACGGAGGAATAGAACGCCTCCTTGCGCAGATGCTGCCAGAGATCGTTGTGATCCAGTTCGATGTTTTTCGGCTGCACGGTACCGCCGTAGATGATGCCGGGGACGCGGCCGGCGCGACGCAGGCGGCGGCTCGCACCCGTGCCCTGTACTTCGCGCTTGGTGGCTTTGACTTCGATTGACATGGTATTGCTCCAAATGAACTGCCCGCGACCAGGCAGTGGGTTGAACCCCTATTCGACGAATAGGGATGAAACAGATTCTTCGTTGCTGATGCGCAGCATGGTTTCGGCCAATAGCGCGGAAATCGACACGACGCGAATGCGATTGCTGGCCTTGGCATCCTCGCGCAGCGGGATGGTATCGGTGACGACCACTTCATCCAGTTCCGAATCCTCGATGCGGGCGATGGCGCTGCCCGACAATACCGGGTGCGTGGAGTAGGCGACCACGCGCTTGGCGCCATGTTCCTTGAGCGCATGCGCGGCCTTCACCAGCGTCCCGGCCGTATCGACAATGTCGTCCATGATCACGCAACTACGTCCCTCGACATCGCCGATGATGTGCATGACCTCTGAGACGTTGGCCTTCGGCCGGCGTTTGTCGATGATCGCCAGATCGGCCTCAAGCAGCTTGGCCGCGGCCCGCGCGCGCAGCACGCCGCCGACGTCGGGCGAGACCACCATCAGATCGTCATGGCGCTGGCGCCAGATGTCGCCAAGCAGGATCGGCGTCGAGTAGATGTTGTCGACCGGGATGTCGAAGAAGCCCTGGATCTGGTCGGCGTGGAGATCGACCGTCAGCACCCGCTGGACACCGACGGCCTGCAGCATGTTGGCGACCACCTTGGCGGCGATGGGTACGCGCGCCGAACGCGGCCGCCGATCCTGCCGGGCATAGCCGAAATAGGGGATGGCGGCGGTGACGCGTCCCGCCGAGGCGCGCTTCAGGGCGTCGGCAAGGATGATCACTTCCATCAGGTTGTCGTTGGTCGGCGCGCAGGTCGGCTGCAGGATAAAAACATCCTTGCCGCGCACGTTCTCTAGCAACTCGACGCTGGTTTCGCCGTCGGAGAAGCGCCCGACGGTGGCCCGCCCGAGCGAGATGTTGAGGCGCTTGACGACATCGGACGCCAACTTCGGGTTGGCGTTGCCGGTGAAAACCATCATGCTGTCGTAAGCCATGGCCGCATCCGTAGAAAAGATTCGGGCAGACCGTCGTCTGCCCGGGGAATTCTGGCTGGGGCTCCAGGATTCGAACCTGGGAATGCCGGAATCAAAATCCGGTGCCTTAGACCAGCTTGGCGAAGCCCCAATCCCGACATCCCCGGATCAGGGGGGCGCCGAAAGGACGCGCATTGTCCTGTTTTTGCGGCGCAATGTCAATTCAGGAGCGGGTGCACATCCATGCCGCGGGCCACGAATCCGGTCATGCCGGCAGGCAGGGTTGCCAGGGCACTGCGGGCCGCATCTTCGTCGGCGAATTCGGCGAAGCAGCAGGCGCCGGAACCGCTCATGCGGGCCGGACCGCGCGCGCGCAACCAAGCGAGGTGGCCTGCAACTTCCGGGTATAGCCGGCAGGCGACGGGTTCGAGGTCGTTGCCGCCCATGCCCGGCCGCCAATCGGCGGGCCGGATTGCCGGCGCATCGCGGCGCAGTTCGGGCGCGCGGAAGATCTCGGCGGTCGGCACCGACACGCTCGGCACCGTGACGAGATACCAGGCAGGCGGCAAAGCCACGTCGTCGAAGCGCTCGCCGACGCCCTCGGCAAAACACGCCCGGCCATGGATGAACACAGGCACGTCGGCACCAAGCGCCAGCCCGAGTTCCTGCAGTTCGGGCGACGAGAGGCCGCAACGCCACAACCGATTGAGGGCGATCAGCGTCGTTGCGGCGTCGGAACTGCCGCCGCCCAGCCCGCCGCCCATGGGCAGGCGTTTCGTGAGGGCGATCGTCACGCCCCCCGCAATGCCCGCCCGCTCGCGCAGCAGTCGCGCGGCGCGTACGGTCAGGTCGGACTCGACGGGCACGCCGGGCAGCGGCGCTGCCGGCGCGACGACGCCATCCTCGCGCGGCGCAAAGCGCAGCTCGTCGCCGAAATCGAGGAAGCGGAATACGGTCTGCAGCAGGTGATAGCCATCCGTGCGCCGGCCGACGACGTGCAGGAAGAGATTGACCTTGGCCGGGGCCGGCCAGGAGCGGTCCCAATCGCTCATCGGGCGACGATCCATTCGGTGATCTTGAGGCGCACTTCGATGTCGTCGCGCTTGACCTCGATCAGCGTCGGCAATGCATCGGGCGCATCGTCCTGGTAATCCAGGTACGCAACGCGCCAGCCCGACGTCGGCGGCGGCGCCTCTCCCGCTACCCATGACGGCAGATCGGAGAGCGGCAGCTTGGCGCCGAACACCTGCTCCGCCAGACTGTCCCAATCCGGGGCCACCACTTCGCGCCGGTCCGCCGTACGCAGGCGCGCGCCGTACGCATCGCGGACAAGCTCGGCGACTCCCTGGCCGAGCGGCGTCGTGAGCAGGATTTGGTCTTGCGCGGGTTCGTGGCGCCACGAGATGTTGGCGTAGTGCGAGGACTGACTTTGGCGCACGACGATGCGCCCTTCCATTTCGAACTGCGTCAGGTGCCGCGGTGTATGCGAAACCGCCGCGCTTGGCGGCAGTTGGGCGCAGGCGACCAGGGCCGCAGCGGCGCCGAGCGCAGCGATGCGCGTCAGGGCGCGAATTTCTTGACCGTCCCGACCAACACGTCGTTGCCCGGATTGGCCTTCAAGGCGTCACCCCAGGTCTTGCGCGCCTCGTCCTTGCGCCCCATTGCCCACAGGACCTCGCCCAGGTGCGCGGCGATTTCCGGATCGGCGCGCAGGGCGAAGGCCTTGTTCAGCGCATCGAGCGCGCCGCCGTTATCGCCGCGACGGAACAGCACCCAGCCCTTGCTGTCCAGGATGAACGGGTCGTCGGGCGAGAGTTGCAGCGCCTTGTCGATCAGGCGCTGCGCCTCGTCTAGATGCACGTTGTGGTCGGCAAAGGAGTAGCCGAGCGCGTTGTAGGCGTGGGCATAATCGGGCTTCAACTCGATCAGCCGGCGCAGGTCCGCCTCGACGACATCCAGCTTGCCGACGCGTTCGGCAAGCAAGGCCGCTTCGTAGAGCAGGTCGGGCTGGTCGGGATGGCCGGCGAGGCCGTCGGCCAGCACCGCGTAGGCTTCGTCGGTACGTCCGGCTTCCCGCAGCACCTGCGATTCAGCGATCAGCAACTGGCTGCGCTCCCCCACGTCCGATGCAACCGACTCCTGGAGCACTGCCCGCGCCTCGGCGATCTTCTGCTCGTGCGCGTACGTCTGGGCCATGCGCATGCGCGCCGGCAGGTACTGGCTGCTGCCGGACGCCACTTGTCCATACCACTTCAACGCCTCGTCGGGCCGCTTGCGGCCGTCCTCGATCTGGCCGAGATAGAGCCTTGCCGCGTCGGCTTCGGCATGGTTCATTTCGACCAGGCGCTTGAGCTCCTTCTCGGCTTCGTCAACATCGTTCAACTGCAGCGAGAGCATCGCGACCGCATAGACCACGTCGCCATTGCCTTGGTGATCCGTCAGCAGGGTCTCGAACTCCCGCCGCGCCTCGGCATAGCGCTTGAGGCCGACGAGACTGCGCGCGTACGCCAGGCGCGCATCGCGGGCCTTCGGATTGGCAGCGACGAAGTCGCCGAGATAGTGCGAAGCCGCGGCGCTGTCCGTCATCAGCTGCGCCCGCGCCAGGGCACCAGGCTCCCAGCCCGGCCGCAAGGCCATCGCGCGGTCAAGTTCGGCCACGGCCCGGGTGATGTCGCCCGCGCTGTGCGATGCCTGGGCGCGTGCGAAATGCGCCTCCGGCATGTCCAGGTAGGGCGCGGTCACCTTGTCGACCACGCCCAGCGCGGCGTTCTTGTCCTGGAAGCGCGCCATCACGCGGTTGAGTTGCAAGAGCTGGGGCGCAATGCCGTCGCGTCCGCCCGCCGCGAGCTGCTTCGACAATTCGGCCGCCAGCGCATCGCCCTGGCCGGAGGCCGCGAGCAGCGCGATGACCATCTGGCCCGGCTGAGGCGAATCGGGCTCTGTTTCCGCCCACAGCTTTGCGGCATCGAGCGCCAGATCGTACCGGTGTGCATAAACTGCCACCTCGGCCGCACGGCGTGCCACGCGTGGATCGCGCGTGCTGCGCGCCAGGTCGAGATAGGCCTCCGACGACAGCGTCGTCTGGCCGCGTGAGCCGGCAATCTCCGCCAGCAATAGCTCGTAGACGATCTGCGGCGTCAGTTCCTGCTTCGGCAGCTTCTTCGGCGTATCCGCACTGTCACCTCCATCCGCGGCAGCGTCCGATGCGGGTACAGCCGCTTCGTTCGCCTGCGCGGAAAGGGCGAGTGTCGCGAGGACGGCGGGGAGCAAGTGGATTTTCATCTGGGTGGCAGAGTCGGAAAGGCGTTGAAGCACATAGAATGTTCAAACGATGTTAGCAGTTTCGCCCGCCAAACGGCACCGAGCCCAGAACAGCGACGCCCTGCCATGCCCGAACTGCCCGAAATCGAAGTCACGCGGCTCGGCCTGACGCCGCGCCTGGTCGGACGCAACGTCGACCGCGTCACCGCCCGCGTGCATGCCCTGCGCTACCCGCTGCCATCGGCGCTCGCGCGCAAGCTCGGCGGGCAGCGGCTGCTGGCCATCCGGCGACGCGGCAAGTACCTGCTCTTCGATTTCGGCACGGGTCATCTGCTCGTACATCTGGGCATGTCGGGCAGCCTGCGGCTGGTGGAGAAGGGGCAACCCGCCACGAAACACGATCACTTGGACATCGGCTTCGATAATGAGGTTCTGCGCCTGCGCGACCCCCGCCGGTTCGGCGCCGCGCTGTGGATCGAGGGCGACCCGATGAGCCACTCCTTGCTGGCCCATCTCGGCGCGGAACCGCTGGAGCGGCGCTTCGATGCGGCCGCGCTCGCTCGCGCCTTGCGCGATCGCCGCACCGCCATCAAGCCGGCACTCATGGATGCCAGCATCGTCGTCGGCGTCGGCAACATCTACGCCTCCGAAAGCCTGCATCGCGCCGGCATCGATCCGCGCCTGCCCGCCGGCCGAGTCACGCCGGCACGCCTGGCCAAGCTGGTGCGCGCGATCAAGAGCACGCTGCGCAACGCGATCCGCGCCGGCGGCAGCAGCCTGCGCGACTTCGTCGCCTGCGACGGCGCCTTGGGCGACTTCCAGACGCGGCACCGGGTGTACGGGCGCGCCGGCGAACCTTGCCGCACCTGCGGCACAACGATCAAAATGCTGCGCCAGGGCAACCGGACGACGTATTATTGCCCCCGCTGCCAACGCTGAACCCGCACCGCTGCCACCATCATGAGCCTTGCCCAACAATTCGACGCATACCGGATCTGGCGCGACGACGTGCGCCATCTCGCCGGGCGATTGCAGAACTGGCTCAACGAGAGCGATCTTTCGGACAGCCAGGCCGAGCACAGGTTGCGCCGCGTCCGCGCGCGCCTTGACGAGGACAAGCTGGTCGTCGCCTTCGTCGCCGAGTTTTCGCGCGGCAAGTCCGAACTCATCAACGCACTCTTCTTCGCCGATCGCGGCGGGCGCGTGCTGCCTTCCTCCGCCGGCCGCACGACGATGTGCCCGACGGAAATATCCTGGGACAAGGCGCTCGAGCCGCGCATCGCGCTGCTGCCGATCGAGACCCGCTCCGAGAGCGCCAGCATCGCCGACCTGCGCGGCGTGCCCGAGGCGTGGCAGAGCTTTCCCTTCGATCCGGCCTCCGCCGATCTGGTCAGCGGGGCCCTGCGGCGTGTGGGTGAGGTCAAGCGCGTGCCGGCGGCCGCAGCCCAGACGCTGGGTTTCGCCATCGGCAGCGGTGCCGACGGGAGTCTTGTGGCGGATCGCAAAGGCGAGGTGGAGATCCCGCGCTGGCGCCACGCCCTGATCAACTTTCCGCACCCGCTGCTGGAACAGGGGCTGGTGGTGCTCGACACCCCGGGCCTCAACGCGATCGGCGCCGAGCCGGAACTGACACTGTCGTTGCTGCCCAGCGCCCACGCGGTGCTGTTCGTGCTTGCCGCCGACACCGGCGTCACGCAGACGGACCTTGCCGTTTGGCGCGACCACGTCGGTGGCGGTTCGGGCCGACTCGTTGTACTGAACAAGATCGACGGCCTGTGGGACGGCCTGCGCGCGGACAAGGACATCGAAGCCGAAATCGACAAGCAGGTCGACTCGTGCGCGCACATCCTCGGCTTGCCGTCGGGGCAGGTCTATCCGGTGTCGGCCCAGAAGGGCCTCGTGGCCAAGGTCAACGCGGATGCCGCGTTGCTGGTGAAAAGCCGACTGCCGCAACTCGAGGAAGCACTGGCGGAAGGGCTGCTGCCGGCAAAGCAGGAGATCGTCGCGCGCGGCACCGTCGTCGAGGCCATGCAACTCGCAGGCGAAGCCCAACAGTTGCTGGCCACGCGCCGCGCGGCACTTGCGAGCCAGATCGACGAACTCACCGCCCTGCGCGGCAAGAACCGCGACATGGTGAGCGGCATGCTCGCCCGCGCCAAGGGCGAAAAGGACCACTACGAACGCGGGCTGCGCGAGTATCACGCGGTGCGCAGCGTCTTCTCGCAGCTGTCGGAAACGCTCTATTCGCATCTCGGGCTGGAAACGCTGCGCGGCCACGCCCGTCGCACGCGCCAGTCCATGCGCCACGCGCGCTTCACGCCGCAACTGGTGACTGCAATGGGCGAGCTGTTTGCCGCGGCGGGCGAATGCCTGGATGCGGCCGAAACGGACATCGGTGAGATTACGGCCATGATGCGCACCATGCAGGAGCGTTTCGGCCGCGCCTACGACGTTGCAATCGAACCGCCGTCTACGTTTTCGCTGGCATCGCGGCGCCGCCAGCTGAACCAGCTGGAAGTGGCCTCGCGCCGCCAGTACGGCAACCTCTTCAAGCTGCTGACGAACGACAAGCGAACACTGACGCAGCAGTTCTTCGAAACAGTCGTGTCGCAGATCCGGCGCACCTTCGACCACGCCAACCGCGACGCCGAGCACTGGCTGCGCGCGCTCATGGCACCCTTGGAGAATCAGGTGCGTGAAGTCCAGCGGCAGTTGAAACACCGTCTGGACAACGTGCGCCGCGTGCATGACGCCGCTGACAACCTGGAAAGCAGGATCGAGGAACTCACACAGCAGCGGGACGAGATCAACGTGCGCCTGGTCGAACTGTCGCGCCTGACGGCCGCGCTCGAAGCCGCGCGGCTGCGCACGCCAGCGCAGGCCGCGGCTCAAGCCGCAGCCTGAACCTTCGGATTTCCAGGCGGGGCGCGGCGGCGGAATGCCGCCAGGACCGTGAGACTACTTCCCGGTCAGCTTCAGGAACTTCGCCATCAGCTGATCGTGGGTCTCGACGTGGTTCGGGTCCGCGGGGATGCAGTCGACCGGGCAGACCTCGCGGCACTGCGGTGTGTCGAAGTGACCGACGCATTCGGTGCACTTGCTCGGGTCGATGACGTAGATTTCGTCGCCCGGCGATATGGCGTTATTGGGGCATTCGGGCTCGCAGACGTCGCAGTTGATGCATTCGTCAGTGATGATCAGGGCCATGACTTGTTACCTTTCTCAAGAATGTAGATTGAACCTTTTCGCCAACCGGGCCCCCACCAGCGGCTGTACGAACTTTGACACATCGCCCCCCAAAGACGCAATTTCCCGCACCATCGTCGCGGAAATGAACATGTATTGCTCGCCCGGCGTCAGGAACACTGTTTCGACGTCGGGATACAGGCTGCGGTTCATGCCCGCCATCTGGAATTCGTACTCGAAATCGGAGACCGCGCGCAAGCCGCGAATGATAACAGTCGCCCCCTGGGCCCGCAGAAAATCCATCAGCAAACCATCGAAGCCGATCACGTCGGCATTGGCGATCGGGGCCAGGATCTCGCGCGCCATCGCCACGCGCTCGGCCAGTCCGAAGCAGGGCTGTTTCGAGCGGCTCTCGGCAATGCCGACCACGACGCGGCTGAACAGTTTGCCGGCACGGCGGACCAGATCTTCGTGGCCGCGCGTGAGCGGATCGAAGGTGCCCGGATAGACGGCGACTCTGCTGTTCATGCGCGCTCCAACAAGTGATAGAAGACCTGCCCTGCGTGTCCTTCACGCGCCACCCGCCATGGCGCCGGCGGCGCGATCCCGGCCTCGGCCTCGACATAGAGCCGCGCGTCGGGCGCCATCAGCGCCGGCAGCAGCGGCCACGCCCGCTCCAGCCATTGCCGTCGGTAGGGCGGGTCGAGAAACGCGAGGTCGAAACGCCGGCCCTGACGGGCAGCCGAGGCGGCGAATTCTAGCGCATCCGCCCGCACCAACTCCAGACGTTGATCGGCGAAGGCATCGACGTTCTGCCGCAGCGCAGCGGCCACTTTGGGGTCATGTTCGACCAGCACGACACTCGCCGCGCCGCGCGATGCTGCCTCGAAACCGAGGATGCCGCTGCCGGCGAAGAGGTCTAGACACGCGAGCCCCGTGAGGTCCTGGCCGAGCCAGTTGAAAAGCGTTTCGCGCACGCGATCCGGCGTCGGCCGCAGACCCTGGGCGTCGATCACCTTGATCAGCCGGCTGCGCCACTCGCCGCCGGTGACGCGCACACGGCTCAATCCGCGGCAACCTCGACCGTGACCAGGTTCTCGGGCTTGACACGGCGCGCGAAGGCCTCGCGCACCTGGGTCGCCGTCACCGCGTTGACCTTGGCGGGAAAGTCGTCGAGGTAAGTGAGCGGCAGGTTGAAGAAACCAATCGTCGACAGGTAGCCCAGCAGCTTGGCGTTGCTGTCGATGCGCAGGCCGAAGCCGTCGACGAGGTTCTTCTTCGCCGCCGCCAGTTCAGCCGGCGTCGGGCCGCTCTTGACGAAGCCCGCGAGTGTGTCGTCGGCCACCTTGAGTGCCGCGGCAGCCTGGTCGCGCTTGGTCTGCAGGCCGATCTCGAAGGGGCCTTCGAGCTTTCTCGGCGCGAAGTATGAATAAACGCTGTAGGCGTAGCCGCGCTTCTCGCGCACTTCCTTCACGAGACGCGAGACGAAGCCGCCGCCACCCAGCGTGTAATTCCCCACCAGGAGCGGGAAGTAGTCGGGGTCGCCGCGCCGCACGCCGGGCAGGCCGATCAGGATATGACTCTGGCTCGCTGGATGCGGGACCTTGACGACCTGCGTCGCGGGCAGCGTCACCGGCGGCAGCGGTCCCTCCGGCGTGCCCGCCGGCAGGTCGTCGGTGAGCGACTGGGCGATGGCCTCCGCCTCGGCGCGCGTGACGTCGCCGATGATGGAGACCACGGCGCGGCGGGCCGAGTAGTGGTCGCGATGGAAGGCAACCAGGTCGTCGCGGTCGATGCGACGCATCGATTCCACGGTGGCGCTCACGCCGTAGGGGTGATCAGGGTAGATCGCGGCAGCGAAACGCTTGGCGGCGATCGCATCGGGGCGCGTATCGGCCTCCTGGACGGCGGCGATGCTGCGCGCGAGTTCACGCGTGACCACGGCTTCCGGGAAGGTCGGTTTGGCGAGCACCCGCCGGAGCAGATCCAGGGCCGCCGTCCGCTGCTCGGGATAACTCAGCGTGCGCAAGGTCACGCCAGCGCGATCCGCCTCGGTCGAGCCGCCCATGATGGCGCCAAGGTCGACCAGGCGGGTGGAGATGGCTTCTTCGTCCAGACCGCCGGCACCGCCGTCGAGCAGCCCCTGGGTCAGGCCTGCTAGCCCGGCCTTGCCCGGCGGATCGTAGGCGCTGCCGGCGGAGAAGTCGACTTCGACGTCGAGGATGGGCAGGACATGCGTCTCCACGAACACCACTTTGGCGCCCGAGGGTGCATGCCACTGTTCGATCTTCACGCCGGCCTCGGCGGCGAACGACAGCGCCATGGCGAGCGCGGCAACCAGCATTCTCATGTCGAGCTCCCCTTCAATGGCGTACCACGACGGCTGACTTTCGCGGCCTGGCCTGATCGAGCGGCAGCGGGTTCAAGGTCGCCACCGTCAGCGTGTCGTCGCCGAAGTACTTCTTCGCGACTGCCTGTACCTCTTCAGGCGTAACCGAGCGCAGCTTCTCGAGCAGCTTGTCGTAGTCGTGCCAGTTGAAGCCCGCGGCCTCGAACTGGCCGATCTCCATGGCCTGCGCCATCATCGAATCCCGCTTGTACACCTGGCCGGCGACGATCTGCGTCTTGATGCGCGCCAGTTCTTCGGCAGTCACGCCCTCGTCGGCGATGCGCCGAATTTCGCCGCGCAACGCGGTTTCAAGTTCGGCCACCGTGTGGCCCTCGGCCGGCTGGCCGTCGAGCGTGAAGAGCGACTCGCCGCGCACGGTGCCGTCGTAGCCGGCACCGGCCGACTGCGCGATCTTCTGGGCGCGCACGAGGTCCTTCGCCAGGCGCGCTGCGTCGTTGCCATCCAGCACGCCGGCCAGCACTTCGAGCGCGTAGGGCTCGCGATCCGTATCGACGTTCTGCAAGCGCGGCACCTTCCAGGCCATTGCGACGTACGGCAGCCGGGCCGGCGCCTTCACCGTGACCGCCTTGACGCCCGCTTGCGCGGGGTCGTTCTGCGGCTTGCGCACTGGCAGCGGGCGCGCCTTGATGCGCCCGTAGGTCCGCTCGGCCTCGCGAAAGACCTGCTCGTGATCGACGTCGCCCACGACCAGCAAATAGGCGTTGTTCGGCGCATACCAGTTGCGGTACCAGGCGCGCGCATCCTGCCAGGTCATGTGCTCAAGGTCGTCCATCCAGCCGATCACGGGACGCCGGTACGGGTTGGCCTCGAACGCGGTCGCGTTGAGCGCTTCCTGCACCAGGGCCTGCGGATTGTCGTCGGTGCGCATGCGGCGCTCTTCCTGCACGACCTTCATTTCCGAGGCGAAGTCGGCCGGCGTCAGCAGCAGGTTGGCCATGCGATCGGCCTCGAGCGCCATCATCTTCGGCAGCGCCGCGGCCGGCACGATCTGGAAGTAGGCGGTGAAGTCGCGGCTGGTGAACGCGTTGTCGCGGCCGCCCGCATCGGCGACGATCTTGTTGAATTCGCCGGCCGGCACGGTCTTCGTGCCCTTGAACATCATGTGCTCGAGCATGTGGGCGACGCCCGAGTAACCGTCGACCTCGTCCATCGAGCCGGCGCGGTACCAGACCATGTGCACGGCGGTCGGTGCGCGGTGGTCCTCCTTGACAATCACCCGCAGGCCATTGGCAAGCTGCTTCTCGTAGGGGTTGGCCAGCGCGCTGCCGGCAGCCAGCAGCGCAAGCGCGAACAGGGCTTTCCGCATCTTCATGTCAAGGGCGTCTGGTAAAATGGTTGTTCGTTTTCGGGGATGATACCCCGCCCAGCTTACGACACTTATCCAGATGTTTGGTTTCCCGAAGAGCGAGCAGACAAGCGCCGCGCCCGCCCAGAACATGTCGTGGGCCAAGCGCCTGCGGTCGGGACTGGCGCGCACGCGTGAGCAGTTGGGCAGCCACCTCGCGGGCCTCTTCGGCCGTGGCCGCATCGACGACGAACTGCTCGAGGAACTCGAATCGACGCTCCTGATGGCCGATTGCGGCGTCGAGGCCACGCACTGGCTGCTGGGCGAACTGAAGGCCCGCGTCAAGGCGCACAAGCTCGAATCGCCCGCACAATTGCGCGAGGCCCTGATCGAATTGCTGGGCGCGCTACTGGCACCGCTCGAACAGCCGCTCGACATCTCGACGCACAAGCCGTTCGTAATCATGATCGCCGGCGTCAATGGCGCTGGCAAGACAACGTCCATCGGCAAACTGGCCAAGCACTTCCAGGGGCAGGGCAAGTCGGTGCTGCTTGCCGCCGGCGATACCTTCCGCGCCGCGGCGCGGGAACAGCTCGCCGAATGGGGACGCCGCAACGATGTCACGGTCATCGCGCAGGAATCGGGTGATCCGGCCGCCGTCATCTTCGACGCCATCGCCGCCGCCAAGGCGCGAGGGCTTGACGTCGTGCTCGCCGACACCGCCGGGCGTCTGCCAACGCAGCTCAACCTCATGGACGAGATCGCCAAGGTCCGGCGCGTTATCCAGAAAGCGGAACCGAGCGGGCCGCACGAAGTGCTGCTGGTGCTCGACGCCAACATCGGCCAGAACGCCATCGCGCAGGTGAAGGCATTCGACAAGGCGACCGGCGTTACGGGTCTTGTCGTCACCAAGCTCGACGGCACGGCCAAGGGCGGCGTGCTCGCCGCCATCGCGCGCCAGTGCCCGAAGCCGATCCGCTACATTGGCGTCGGCGAGGGCATCGACGACCTGCAACCTTTCCGTGCCTCGGAATTCGTCGAGGCCCTGTTCGCGCCATGATCCGCTTCGACCACGCCTGCAAGCGCTATCCGCCCGGGTTCGACGCGCTTTCCGACCTCAGTTTCGAGGTTGCCGCCGGCGAACTGGTCACGCTGGCCGGTCACTCCGGCGCCGGCAAGTCGACGCTGCTCAAGCTGATCGCCGCCATCGAACGTCCGACCAGCGGCGCGGTGCTGGTGCACGGCCAGAACGTCGGCAGCCTTAAGCGCACAGCGATTCCTTATCTGCGCCGCAACCTCGGTGTCGTGTTCCAGGACCAGAAGCTCCTCTTCGATCGCAACGCCTTCGACAACGTCATGCTGCCGCTGACCATCTCCGGCTTCCCGCCCACCGAAGCACGCCGGCGCGTGCAGGCCGCGCTCGACAAGGTCGGGCTGCTCGATCGGCAGAAGGCGATGCCGATCATGCTGTCGGGCGGCGAACAGCAGCGCCTCGCCATCGCGCGCGCGGTGGTGGGACGGCCAAACCTGCTGCTCGCCGACGAACCGACCGCGCACCTCGACCACGAGACGGCGTCCGACGTCGCACGCATCTTCGGCGACTTCAATGCCGTCGGCGTCACAGTGCTGATCGCAACCTACGACGCCGGCCTGTTCCCGCAGGCGCGCCGGCTCGTGCTCGACCACGGGAGACTGCAGTGACGCCCGTATGGATCCACCAGAGTCGTGACGCGGCGCTCCTGGCCCTGCGCCGCCTCGTGGTGGCGCCCGTCAACACGCTGCTTTCCGTGCTCGCCATCGGCGTCGCGCTGGCGTTGCCCGCCGGCGGCCAGCTGCTGCTGGGGAATGCGATCCAGCTGGCGCGGAATTCGGCGCCAACGCCGCAGATCTCCGTCTTCATGCAACTCGACGCCGACAAGCGCGCCGCCCACGATGTCGAAGTGCATCTGAAAGATCATCCGGGCGTCAAGGCCTTCCGCTTCATCCCGCGCGAGGACACGCTGGCGCGCATGCGCGCCAGCGAAGGCCTGGCCGACGTCATCGACGCCCTGCCGAAGAATCCGTTCCCGGACGCCTTCGCCATCGTGCCCACCGATCCTCGTCCATCGGAAATGGAACAACTGGCCGAGGAATTGCGCCATGTGCCTAGAGTGGATCAGGTCGAACTCGACTCGGACTGGGTACGGCGACTCAACGCATTGCTGCGTATCGGCCGATCGGGCGTCGTGCTGCTGGGGCTGCTGCTCAGCGTCGGGCTCGTCGCGATCACGTTCAACACCATCCGCCTGCAGATCATGACCAGCCGCGCCGAGATCGAGGTGTCGCGCCTGCTTGGCGCCACTGACACCTTCGTCCGGCGGCCGTTCGAGTACTTCGGCATCTTCCTCGGTCTCGCTGGCGGCATTGTCGCCCTGCTGATCGTCGCCGGAACGGGCTGGTGGTTCCGCCAGCCGGTCAGCGAACTGGTGCGCCTCTACAGCATCGACTTCAGCCTGCGGCCGCTGTCGCTGTTCGATTCCGCGGTGGTTCTGCTGTCCGCCGCGGGCCTCGGCTGGATCGGCGCCGGTCTCTCTCTGCGCCAGCACCTGACCGACGAGTGAGCCGCCACTCTCGCACGGCGTACCACGAGAGCTGACAACGGGCCGACGCCAGTCGGCACCAACAGCTCTGCGCAGCCTGACTGGTTGGACGCCGCAGGCGGCACTTTCGCGCGACCAAAAAAATGGGCCCCGTAGTTACGGAGCCCAAGCAGAGATGCCTTATCGCAAGCGCCGTGGCGCTGGGTTCTATAACGGCGGCATGCAGCGAAACTTTAGAACTTCACGGTCAGACCAGCGTAGAGAGTGCGCCCCATGCCCGGGACCGCAGTGCCCCACAGGCTCGCCGTGCCGCCGTTGGTCCCGATCGTACCGCCCTCGCGATCGAACGACATCGAGGCGCCCTGGCCGACGTAGGCGCCCCCGGTGGGCAGGTAGTAGAGCCGGTCGAACAGGTTTTCGATGCCAAAGTCGATGCGCGCCTGGCTCCAGGCGTAGCTTGCCCGCAGGTTAACGAGTGCGTAGCCCGGCGTCCTGACTTCATTGCGCACCGCGGAGACCGTCGTCTTCGCCTTGACGCCGACGACTTCAACGCCATCGTCCCAGCCGCCCAGCGCGTGGGTCAGGGTCAACTTCCCATTCAGCGGCATGATGTTGTAGAGGCCATCGCCTGTGTCGAGATTCTTGCCGTTCGTGTAGTTGAGCAGCCCCTTCAGGGCAAGGTCGCCAAATTCCGTCTTGGCGACGGGCACACGACCGGAGATGTCCACGCCGTACAAGCGGGCAGCCTGATTGGCGTATTGCAGCTTGACGAAACCATTTGAGAGCGTCGCGTTGGGGACGGCCGTCAATACGCCATTCACGTACATCGAAATCGTCCCCGCTGCCCGTACGACATCGATGTAGTTGCTGACGCGCGTGTAGTACGGTGTGACCTTGAATTGCGTGGCGCCGTCGGCGCTGTGCCAGTCGCCGGTCGCGCTCAGCGTGTTGGCGGTTTCCGGCTTCAGGTCGGGGTTGCCGAGGTAGCCGTTGCCGTCGCCGACGAAGTTGTTCATCTCCAGCGCCATGCCGTTGGGCGACCACGAGTAGCGCTCGTACAGGTTCGGCGAACGGGTCTTGTGGGCGAAGCCGAATTCGTAGGTGCTGCCGACCTCGCGCGTGTAGCGGGCCAGCGCCGCGAAGTCGACGTTGTTGTCCGTGCGCTTGCGGTCCATGGCGTTGAACGCCGCACGCGAGCCCACCGAACTGGTTTCGTACATGTTCATCATCATGCCGGTGTTGAGCGGCGTCGTGCTGGTGTTGTAGCCGTGCACCGTGCCTGTGTCCGACGTTACCTGCTCGATGCGCAGGCCCACGAGCGAGAGCCATTGCGCTGTCCAGACGGCTTCCCATTCGCCGAAGGCGCCCAGGCGATCGCGCCTGCCACTGTTGATGTTCTGGAATGCGAGCGGCGCCATGCCGCCCACGCAATTGCCGACGCCGCAATCCGGCGCTGGCGGCCACCAGTCGTCGAGGCGGTAGCGCAGATATTCGCCGCCAATGCGCAGCACGTCCTGCTGCGACAGGTTGATGGTCGCCTTCGCCGACGCGCCGGTCGTCTTGCTCTCGGTGTCCATCGGCATGCCGTCGACGCTGTACGTGGCACCTGTCGTGTTCGGCGGCGTGAGAGCGCCGTAGTTGAGCTTCCTGTCGTCGCCGAAATCCATGTGGTGGCGCACGGTCTCGTGGTAGGCGCGCGCTTCCAGGCCACCCCAGTCGAAGGCGCCGAGGTAGCGCAGGTTGAAACGCTTCTCGGTGTTGCCGAGCATGTCCATACGCTGGTTCGGATAGAACTCGTACGGGATGTCCTGATAGCCGAACTTCGCCTCGACAAGATGGTTTGCGCTCTTCAGGGCGACGCCGAGCGTCTGGTTGCGTGCCTCGTAGGCGCTGGATCCGACTTCGTCGCGCGCCACCGTGTGGCCCGGTCGGCCGGTCGCCGTCAGGTTCTTGAAGTCGTCGCCGGCCTTGTAGTTGTCCGCCTGCGTGGTGGCGCCGCTGTACGTGACGTTGAGCATGTCGCTGGCCCAGGTCGCCGACGCATTGGCGCCCTTCCCATTGTTGTTGCTGCGGTAGAAGGCACCGAGCTGGCCGCTGGCGATGTTCGGTTCGCCGGCCGCTGCGAACTCGGGCGTCGGCGTCTCGGCGACAATGCTGCCGCCGATGCTGTCGCCGCCGGCGCTCACCGGCGCGATGCCGGCATAGACCTTGAGTACGCCCACGTTCGTCGGGTCGAGATAGGAGAGCGGCGGATTCATGTGGTTCGGGCAGGCCGCCGCGAGGTCCATGCCATCGACCTTGATGCGTAGCCGGTCGTCCGCAAGGCCATGCACGGTCGGCAGGCTGGATACGCCGCCGGCGCCGTAGAGGCTGACGCCTGGCACATCCGCCAGCAGGCCGGCCGTGTCGCTTGTTGCGGCGCGCATGCGGGCGAGCTGCGCCGAATCGACCGTCGACGCTGCCGGCGCTTCTTTGACGGTCGAACCGGTGATGACGACGGCGGGAAGAGTCTCTTCGGCATGCAGCGCGAAGGGCATGGCTGCGATCGCTAGAGCAAAGGGAAGGCGTGAGGTTTTCATGGCGGGGACAGAAAAAATGACCGCGTCGATTCTAGGGAGCGCAGGCCAAGCGCCCCTGCGACATGATGTCGCACGGCCTATTGCCTCACGGCATGATCTCCACGTACTCGTAGACTTCGTTGTCGACGAGGCGCTTCCTCACCGGCACGGGCAGGTGCGCGAACCACGCGTGCGGATCGTGGCGGTCGATCTCGCGGCCCATGAAGCGAATCAATTCGCAGATAGGCTCGACGACGTTTTCGCGGTAGCGGGC
>DATJQH010000144.1:0-20740 GCA_035505955.1 Rhodocyclaceae bacterium | reverse complement strand
GCCTTACCGAAGGAGCTTGCACCGTGACTAAGGAAACCGACCCCAGTTCTTCCTCGTTGACGCCCGGCGCAGCGGTAGCCACGCATTCCCGCTCGCCGCTGGCGCTGATCTGGATAGTGCCGGCCGTCGCGATTCTCGTTGCCATCGGGCTGGGCATCAATGCGCTCATGACCAGAGGACCGGAGATTACGATTCAGCTTGCATCGGCTGAAGGGCTTGAAGCGAACAAGACAAAGCTCAAGTACAAGGACGTGGAGATCGGCAAGGTGACTGCTATCGCCCTCAGCGATGACCGGCAATCCGTCAAGGTCACCGTGGCTATGGCCAAGCAGGCTGCCGCCCTGCTGGTCGAGGACAGCCGATTTTGGGTCGTCCGGCCGCGTATTGGTGCCGGCGGCATCTCCGGACTGAATACAGTACTTTCGGGAGCATACATCGCCATCGATCCAGGAAACGCACAGGAGTCCCGTCGGAGTTTTGTCGGACTGGACACGCCACCTCAGGTCGTCGGTGGCATGCCTGGCCGTCAGTTCCTACTCGCAGCTGATGACCTCGGATCCCTTGATGTTGGCACACCGGTGTTTCACAGGCGAATTCCTGTCGGTCGCGTGGTTGGCTACGCCATGCGTCCCGACGGCAAGGCGGTGGATGTTCGCATCTTCATCGATGCCCCCTATGATCGCCTGGTAACGGCGTCCAGTCGCTTCTGGCACGCAAGCGGTATCGACCTGTCGATGGACGCGGATGGCGTGAGGCTAGACATGCAGTCGCTGGCCAGCCTGGTCGTAGGCGGCATAGCCTTTACCAACCTCGGCGGCAGCGAGGAAGCCGAGGCGGCGCCAGCGCCCGGCGAAGCCAGGTATGTGCTCTATGCGGACAGGGCAGCGGCACTGCGCCTGCCGGACAGCCAGGTACAAAAATACGTGCTGGTCTTCGACGAGTCAGTCCGCGGGTTGAGCGTCGGGTCGCCGGTCGACTTCCGCGGTCTTGCCGCCGGCGAAGTGTCGCGCATCGATCTCGACATGCGGCCGGCTGCTGGCGACGCGGCGATGGCGGTCGAGATCAACCTCTATCCCGAAAGATTTGCCCGCCGGGAGCGCGTGAAAGGGGCTGCCGGTCGGTCGCAGGCGGAAGTGCGCCGGATCATCGACGCCATGGTCGGCAAGGGACTGCGAGCTCAGTTGCGCACCGGCAATCTGGTGACCGGACAGCGCTATGTGGCCCTCGACTACTTCCCAAAAGCCAAGTCCGCAAGGGTGAAATGGGGACAGGCCATCCCCGAGCTACCAATCCAGCCGGGCTCCCTGGACTCCTTGCAGGATCAACTGCAAGGGGTTATTGAAACAATGCAGGCGACTCTCGAACACGTCGACAAGCTCATGATAGATGTCGACCAAAAGCTGGTGCCGGAACTGTCCGCAACCTTAACCGAAGCGCGCGGCACTCTGAATCGAGCTGATCGCTTGCTCGCCAGCGAATCGCCGACCCAAATCCAATTGCGCGACACTCTGCGAGAGGTTGGACGTGCAGCGACTGCCGTACGCAGTCTTGCCGACCAGCTCGATCGTCACCCGGAAGCGCTATTGACCGGAAGGAAGGAAAATCCATGACCAACATTCGCACATTATTCTGCGCGGCGCTAACTTGCGCTCTGGGTGCTTGCGCCAATTCGCCCGCCGTCCAGTACTTTACGCTCGACGACGGGCGACCGGCCGCAATGCAATCACAGGCTGGCCCCAGTATTGCGATTGCGCAGGTGAACCTGCCCGAGCTCATCGATCGGCCTCAGCTAGTGGTTCGTGCGCCGGGACACCAGGTAGAGATCAACGACATGTACGCCTGGGCTGAGCCGTTGCGCCAGCAGATACCACGCCTGCTGGCAAAAAGCATGGGCGAGGAACTTGATTCATTCAATGTCGTTTCCTTGCCCATGGACGCTCAGGATTACGACATGGATTTCTACGTAACACTGGATATTCAGCGCCTGGAAGCGATTGCCGGGGAGGGCGTTAACCTGGACGTCATCTGGCGCGTGGTGTCCCGCGAGGGCGACGTGCTCACGGGCCGATGCATGGTATCGGAGCCATTGACCGCCAAAGAATCCGAGAATGAATACCGGACAGCCGTCGCAGCCCAAAGTCGTGCCTTGAAAAGTCTGGCCAGAAAGATTGCCGGCGTTATCGCCGGCTGGAAAGCCGGGGCAACATCGGGTGCTCCAGCGATGGGCCGCAGCATGAACATGCCGTTCGACGTATCAAGGAAGGGAGGACGGCGCCATGTTGTCTAGGCTGATGGGTGTTCGGAAGACGACGCCTTACCTGGAAAAGCTTCGCAAGCTACCTCTATTTGCCGAGTTGTCCATACAGGAGCTGGCCATTCTCGCCGCCCTGCTGCACGTCCGCGAGTACGTGGCGGGGGAGATCATTTTCGACGAAGGGGAAACGGGACAGGCGATGTATGTCATCCTCGAAGGCGAAGTGACGATTTGTCGGCAAGGCCGACCGGAGGACGGGTTCCTGACCGGGCTTCTCCCGGGCGAGTTCTTCGGCGAACTCGGGCTGCTCGATGACGCCATTCGAACCGCACAGGCCCGAGCTGCCAGCCACTGCCGGGTTGCTGTCCTGTTCCGTGAGGATTTCAACGGTCTCATGGAAAGTCATCTCCGCATTGCGCATAAGATTGGCCGACAGCTCTTGCGTCATCTGGGCGAACGGCTGCGTGAACTCGGAATTGCTGTCGGCAACCATCGACACCTATGAACGGGACATCTCATTCGAGGGCAGGCCCAGTAGTCTGGGCAGCGATCATTGCAGCGACGCTGGCGCTCCTGCTTGTCTTCAGGGGTACCCTATGGCTGGTAGTGCCTGCACTCCTTGCACTTTTGCTGTATCACGCGTTGCGTCCGCTGGTACGAGCATTGATCTTTCGTGGCCTCTCCCGAGAATACGCAGCTTCGCTGGTCATGCTGGTATTTCTGGCGACTATGGCTGCCGTGTTCTTCGTTACCGCGCCACACGCTGCCAGTCAGGCGATTGAATGGCAAGCCTCAGCAGAGCGCTATCTCAACGGTGGCATCAAACTGCTGCAAAGTGGTCTGCGCGCCCTGGAGGGCCGATTTGATCCATTCGCCAGAGCTCATCTGGCGGATGTCGTCGCGCGACGCATCGACCAGTCGGGAGGTCTCGTCGAGCACCTGGAGCCTTTGACCGTCGGTCTGGCGACCTATCTGCCTTCGCTGCTGCTGGCGCCGTTCCTGGCGTATTTCTTCCTGCGTGACGGACAGCGCTTCAAGAGTCTCCTCTGCCGTGCAGTACCCAATGCCTACTTCGAGAAAGGTCTGGCACTGTTCCACAGAGTCGACAAGATCGCCGGTGCCTATTTCCTCGGCTTGCTGAAGCTTACCGCCCTGGACACCTTGACGCTCGCGGTCGGCCTATGGATTCTTGGTTTTTCCGGTGCCGTGGTGTTGGGTCTTATCTGTGCGATTCTGGCCTGGGTGCCATATTTTGGTTCGCTGCTCGGCGGCGTGCTGGTGATCATGGTGGCGGCCACCGATTTCCCGGAGGTGCCGGCCATGGCCTACTGGGCGGCAGGACTATTCATCCTCGTCCGGTTGCTCGACGATTTTGTATATATGCCGATCACCATAGGCCGCGAGTTGCACGTGCATCCGCTGATAACGGTTGTGATGATCTTCGCCGGCGGTGCCGTCGCCGGCATTGCCGGGATGATGCTGGTGCTACCCGTCCTCGGTGTCGTGCGTGTTGTTGGCGAGACGATCGGCGTCGTTGTGATGGATGCGCGTCTCCTGGCGCGCCACCGGCATGCGCGGAAGTTGCGTCACAGACTCGCCGAAATTGATCTCAGCTGATCCCATGGGTAAGCGTAGGGAGCGCACCTCAACAACAATGTGAGTACTCATGAACACACAGAAACCTAAATACCTTTTCCGGAGACGCAAAGAAGATCGCCCCGGCGAACTTGTCGATGCGGCGCTCGACGTCTTCGTTGAGAAGGGTTTGCAGCCGCGCGACTGGACGATGTAGCCGAGAAGGCGGGTGTCTCCAAAGGAACGATCTACTTGTACTTCAAGAACGAGGAAGACCTGTTCAAAGAGGTCATCAGTACGGGTCTGGCGCCGGCCGTGTTCAGTGCGACCGCACTGACTGAGGAAAATGATCAGTCATCTACGAAGCGGCTCCATCGCTTTCTTCGAACTTGGCGGTGCGTAATGTACGAGACACCGTTTGGCAATCTGCTGAAACTATTAGCCGCCGAACCCGGCAATTTCCCGGATGCGGTGCAGCGGTTCAACGAGAGTATTCTTCGTCAAGCCAAGAGGACCATGATAAGCATCGTTGAAGCGGGAATCGCTGGCGGCGAATTTTGAAGCATCAACCCTGGGTTTGTGGCGGACATCTTTACCTCGCCACTGAGCCTTTAGGCACTAAGCGATGTCTGGGGGGGGAATTGTCTTCGCCCTAACAGTTTCTGGAAAGCGGATTCGACATGTCGATCCGCGGGCATTCTGTGAATTCTGAGAACGAGGTGGTCGGTTCGGCGGCAATCAGCGCAGCGTTACGCCGCCCGAGTTCCAGTAGTTGATCGTCTTGTTGATCAAGTTCCCGCAGTGGGTCTCCGGTGAGGTCTGCTCCTGCTGCTCGGCACCGAACAGCAGTGCAACAACGTGCGAATCAGCTAACGGTTCACAGAAGCGCATTGCCGATCAACCCATCGTCCCTTTAGCGATTGAATCCAATGTTCTGTGACATTTCCCCTTGCAATCTTCTGCCGCAACAACGACTTGCCTAATAGCTCGGAAGCCGTCTTGCAGGCAGCAAGAATGTCAGCGACTTGGCATCACTTGACGCAGCGCCTATTTGATTCGGCACGAGGACTTGGTCGGCTAACTGGCCAAAAGCTGTAGTAAGTTCGGCGCAGGCCAATGGCAGCTTGGGCCGAACACGAGCCGGCCAGAAGATCTGAGCCCGGCAAGTGCCGGGCTGAGTGTTACGAACTTTCTTTTGGTGTTACGGACTTTCTTTTCGGGATCATTACCAGAGCGTCTCGCGCTCGGGACTGGCGGTGATCTTGTGAATGGAGAGGTCGGCGCCATTGAATTCTTCCTCGGCATCGAGGCGGATGCCGACTGTCTTCTTGAGCAGGCCATAGACGACCAGTCCCCCGGTCACCGCGATGGCGACGCCCATTGCGGTGCCGATCAACTGGCTCATGAAAGTGACGCCGCCGATGCCGCCCAGGCTCTTGAGACCGAAGATGCCGGCGGCGATGCCGCCCCAGGCACCGCACAGGCCGTGCAGCGGCCACACGCCGAGGACGTCGTCGATGCGCCAGCGGTTCTGCGTTACGGTGAACATGAAGACGAACAGGCCGCCGGCAACGCCGCCAGTGACCAGGGCGCCGATCGGATGCATGAGGTCGGAGCCCGCGCAGATGGCGACGAGGCCGGCAAGGGGGCCATTATGGACGAAGCCCGGATCGTTCTTGCCCAGCGCGAGTGCGACCAGCGTGCCGCCAGCCATGGCCATCAGCGAGTTCATTGCCACGAGGCCGGAAATCTTGTCGAGCGTCTGCGCGCTCATAACGTTGAATCCGAACCAGCCGACGGTAAGAATCCAGGCACCCAACGCGAGGAACGGAATGGACGATGGCGGATGGCCGCCGGCGATGGCGCCGTCCTTGTGGTAGCGGCCGCGCCGTGCGCCGAGCATGAGCACGGCCGCGAGGCCGATCCAGCCGCCGACGGCATGCACCACCACCGAGCCGGCAAAGTCGTGGAACTCTTCGCCGAAGCCGTCCTTCAGCCAGGCTTGAATGCCATAAGCATGGTTCCAGGCGATGCCTTCAAAAAACGGATAGACGAAACCGACCAGGATGAACGTCGCGGCCATCTGGGGATTGAACTTGGCGCGCTCGGCAATGCCTCCGGACACGATCGCAGGTACGGCTGCCGCAAATGTGAGCAGGAAGAAGAACTTGGTAAGGCCGTAACCGCTCATTTCTGACAACTTCTCGGCACTGGAAAAGAAATCGAAGCCATAGGCGACCGTATAGCCGATGAAGAAGTACGCGAGCGTCGACACGCAGAAGTCGACCAGGATCTTCACCAAAGCGTTGACCTGGTTCTTGCGCCGCACGGTGCCGAGTTCGAGGAACGCGAAGCCGGCGTGCATCGCGAGGATCATGACCGCGCCGAGCAATATGAACAGCGTGTCAGTGGAAGTCTTCAAATTCTCCATCTTGGGGCCCCTTGGATAATCAAGCACGAATCGCGTGCGCGAATGCAACAAGCGTGCCGCCAGGCGGAACCCCAAGACAACAAGCACTTAGCTGATAGCAGGAAACACGGCCGCACCAACGAAGTGCTGGCTGGCAAGTTCTAGCACCTTGGTGGTGCTACCTCTTCATCAAAGGTGAACGGCGCGCCTCACTTTGGTGAATAGCTCCCGGGCATGAGCACCCACATCGATCCACGTTGCCGCATGCGGCCCGCAAGACTGCCGGCATCGGCGCCGCTGCCCCAGAAGAAGTCCGCACGAACCGGACCGCGGATGGCACCGCCGGTGTCCTGCGCGAGCATCAGGCGGTTGAGCGGCCTGGTGTCGTTCGGCCAGGTCGTGGCCACGAACACGGGCGCACCGAGGGTGATGACGCGCGGGTCGACGGCGATGCTGCGTTCGGGCGTCAATGGCACGCCCAATGCGCCCGGCGGACCGGAGCCATCGGCGGGGACTTCACGGAAGAACACCATGCTTGGATTGGCGTTGAGCAGTTCCTGCACGCGCTGGGGATGCGCGCGCGCCCAGGCCTTGATGTTTTGCATCGACGCCTGTTCGAGCTTCATCTCGCCCTGCTCCACCAGCCAGCGGCCGATGGAGCGGAACGGGTGGCCGTTCTGGTCGGCGTAGCTCACGCGGATGCGCGTGCCATCGTCGAGGGCGACCTGCCCCGATCCCTGGATCTGCATGAAGAAAAGGTCGAGCGGGTCATCCGTCCACAAGAGCGCGCTGCCGCTGCGGCTGTCCTCCTGCCCAGTCCATTCGCTGCGGCTGTAGTAGGGCACCAGCTTGCGGCCGAGCAGCCGGCCGCGCAAACGCATGTTCTTCAACTCCGGGTACACGTCGGCCAGGTCCACCGTGACCAGGTCGTCGGGCGGAGGAAACAGCGGCGACAGGTAGGGCGGCTTGCGCGTGCGGCTGCCGTTGAGCAGAGGCTCGTAGTAGCCGGTCACGAGCCCGGTTCTGTTGCCGTCGGGATTGACCAGCGCCCACGGCCGGAACTGCGCCTCGAACCAGGCGCGCGCCTCTCCTGCCGATGCAATATTCGCGCTGCGCGCGGACTCGCACACGGCGTGCCACAGGGACTGACTCTGGCCGCCGTTGCCCCCGTTCAACACGGCACACGAGGCGCGGAAGGTTTCAAACGCCGGCATCGGATCTTCGTCGGGCCAACCGGTTAGGTCGGACCATTCCGCCCCCTGCAACGGCTTTTCCGGCTGTTTCACTTCAATCGGCGGGCAGGTGGGGCACTGCGGGCACGCCGCTGCCGCATGAGCGTCGGGTGGCTTGGCGGGCGGGCTGGCGCAGCCGGCCAGCGCCAGCAGCAAGAGGACGGGCGTGTGGCGCAAGGACATCGCGGATTGACGGAGCTGTTGAACGAAAGCGGCAGCTTAACCGAAACCGGAGATTGCACCGGCTTCGGCGATCGGCGACAGTCACTTCGATGCGCCGATGCGGGCGATGATGGCGCGTCCGCAAACGCCGCATTCGAAAGGCATCCGCCTGCGCAACTTCGTCCAGATCCGTGAGGCGACCGACGAGGAACTCGGCGCAGTCTGGAATCAGACCAAGACACCGAAGCAGGCCCTCGACGATGCGGTCGAGCGCGGCAACCGCCCGCTGCGCCAGTTGCACCGCTTCTGCTACAGTCCTGCTGCATGAGCACCAAGATATCCACGGGCATGGAAGCGTTCTTCGAACGCGCCGAGCGCCTGCTCGAGCGCGTCGAGGCGCTGCTGCCGCAGCCCGCAGCGGCGCCCGACTGGAGCGCCGCCGCATTCCGCTGGCGCCGCGGCCGGCTCGACCCGGTGCGCCATCCGCACAGGATCAGGCTCGACGACCTTCAATGCGTCGATGAGCAGAAGCGGCGGCTCGAGCAGAACACACGCCAGTTTGTCGCCGGGCGTACCGCGAACAACGTTCTGCTCACCGGCGCGCGCGGCACCGGCAAATCATCGCTGATCAAGGCCGTGCTGCACAGGTTCGCCGCCAGGGGCCTGCGCCTGATCGAGGTTGACAAGCACGACCTCAACGACCTGCCGGAAATCGTCGATCTCATTGCGACGCGTCCCGAGCGCTTCATCATCTTCTGCGACGACCTGTCGTTCGAAGCGGCCGAGCCCGGCTACAAGGCGCTCAAGTCCGTGCTGGACGGCTCGATCGCCGGCATGCCCGAAAACCTGCTGATCTACGCGACATCGAACCGCCGCCACCTGATGCCCGAGACGATGGCCGAGAACCTGCAGGTGCAGCATTCGGCCAATGGTGAAATCCACCCCGGCGAAACAACCGAGGAGAAAGTGTCACTGTCCGAGCGCTTCGGCCTCTGGCTTTCCTTCTATCCGTTCGACCAGGACGCCTACCTCGCGATCTGCGAACACTGGCTCGGCGTATTCGGTGTCGCGCAAAAGTCAGTCCCCGTGGTGCGCCGTGAGGCGCTGCAATGGGCGCTGATGCGCGGCTCGCGCAGCGGCCGCATCGCCTGGCAGTTCGCCCGGGATTACGCGGGAAAGCACCCGGCGAAGTGAAGATCACCGAAGTCGCCGCCGCCGTCATCGAGAAGCCCGACGGCAGCTTCCTGCTCGGCCAGCGAGCGCCCGACACCTTCTATCCCGGCTACTGGGAATTCCCGGGCGGCAAGGTCGAAGCCGGCGAAACGCCGCGTGAGGCGCTGGTGCGCGAACTGCACGAGGAACTGGAGATTGAAGTGCTGCGCGCGACGCCGTGGGTCGTACGAGAGCATGTGTACGAGCATGCGCACGTGCGCCTGCATTTCTTCCGCGTCACCGAGTGGCGCGGCGAACTGCGCGATCACGTGCATGCCGCGCTGGCCTGGCAGCGCCCCGGCGAGACGACGGTGGCGCCGATGCTGCCCGCCAACGCGCCCGTTCTGGCTGCGCTGGCGCTGCCCGCGATCTACGGCATCACACATGCCCATGAGCTTGGCGTACCACGGCAGCTGACTTTGCTGGAACAGGCGCTCTCGCGCGGGCTGCGCTTGGTCCAGGTGCGCGAAGCCGCGCTGCCCGAACTCGAGCGCGAATCGTTCGCCGCCGCAACGGTCGCGCTCGCGCGCGCCAGTGGCGCGCGTGCCTTCATCAACGGCGACGCGCAACTGGCGCAAGCCGTCGGCGCCGATGGCCTGCACCTGACGGCGACGCAATTGATGGCCTCGCGCGCGCGACCGAACTTTCCGCTCGTCGCGGCGTCGTGCCACGACGGCGCGGAACTGCACCGTGCCGCGGAACTCCAACTCGACTTCGCGGTGCTCGGCGCGGTCAAGCCGACCTTGAGCCATCCCGGACAAGCGGGCATGGGCTGGCCGGCCGTGGCGAAGCTGCTGGAGAATTGTCCGCTGCCGGTCTATGCGATCGGCGGTCTGAGCCCGAGCGATCTGACTGCGGCGCGCGAGGTCGGCGCACACGGCATCGCCGCGATCCGGTCAGTCTGGACCTGAGGCGGCCGGCACCTTACTTCGGCGTACAGGACGACGAGCCCGGATCGCAGCCGTCGCCGGCCGTGCACGAACAGCAGTCCTGATGGCCTTCCTTGCGGAACGGCCCCAGTTGCGGATTCTCGCGCGCGAAGCGGCGATACAGGCGCTCGACGAGAATGCCGCCGATCAGGACAGCAAAGATGAGGCCGATGGTGAGAAGCAGGCTCGTCAACATGCGATCAACCTCCGATGCCCGCAAACCCCATGAACGCCAGCGACAGGATGCCGGCCAGCATCAGCGTCATGGCGGTGCCCGAGAGCACGCCGGGCACGTTGGAGAGATTGACGCGCTCGCGCACACTGGCGAGCAGCACCAGGGCAATCGTGAAGCCGACACCGCCTCCGGTGGCGAAGGTCAGCGACTGCGCGAAATCGTAGTCGCGCGCAGTCTGGAACAGCGCCACGCCGAGCACCGCGCAGTTGGTCGTGATCAGCGGCAGATAGATGCCGAGCGCCCGGAACAGCGCCGGGCTGTACTTCTTCACGATCATCTCGACCAGTTGCACTGCCGAGGCGATCACGACGATGTAGCAGATCAGGCGCAGGAATTCGAGGTGCAACTGCGACAGGACGATGTTTAGCGCATAGGCGCACAAAGACGAGATGACGATGACGAACGTGGTCGCCAGGCCGAGCGGGAAAGCCAGGCTGACACTGTGCGTCACGCCGAGGAAGGGGCACATGCCGAGGAACATCGCCAGCACGAAGTTGCCCGACAGGATGGAGGTGACCAGTATCTGGCCGAGGGATTCACGCCCCATGGCTCACCTCCCGGGCAGTCGCGCGCGCCCGACGCGCACGCACGATGGCGAACAGCAGCAGCCAGCCGCCCATGACGAAGAAGCCGCCGGGCGGCAGCACCATGACCACCCACGGCTGGAAGTTCGGGCCGAACAGCGACAGGCCCAGGAACGTGCCGCTGCCGAGGATCTCGCGCACGCCGCCGATCATGGTCAGGCCGAGCGTGAACCCGAGGCCCATGCCGAGTGCGTTGAGCGTCGCCGGCATCGGCGAGGTCTTTGCCGCGTGCGCCTCCGCACGGCCCAGCACGAGGCAGTTGGCGACGATCAGCTGGATGTAGGCGCCGAGCGCCTCGTACAGTTCGAGGCTAATCGCCTGGATGGCGTAATCGACCACGGTAACGAACGTGGCGATGATGCCGATGTAGCTGGCGATACGCACTTCCTTGGGAATCAGATGGCGCAGCATCGACACCAGCCAGCACGAGGCTGCAAGCACGAAAGTCGTCGCCAGGCCCATCGAGATCGAGTTGATCGCCGACACGGTGACCGCTAGCGTCGGGCACATGCCGAGCACCATCACGAATACCGGGTTGCGTTCCCAGAGTCCTTCGGTGAATTCCTGCCACGTGGATGGAACGTTGATCATGATTTCCTCGCGATCTTCTCGAGGTTGGGGACAAGCGCCGGCAGCAGGGCGCGGGCGGCGTCGTTGATGCCCTTGCCTACCGCACGTGATGTGACGGTCGCGCCGGCGATGGCGTCGATCTGCCACGGCTGGTTCTTGGTGCCATGCTTGACGACCTTGACTTCGTTGGCCAGTGCCGACATGTCCGCCGTCAGCTTGACGTCCAGTGCCTTGAAGTTGGCCAGGAAGTCCTTGTCGGTATAGACCTTGTCGCCGATGCCCGGCGTCTCGCGCATCGACACCACACCGATGCCGATGATGCACTGGCAGCCCGGGTCGTAGCCGAACATGACGCGCACGGTGTCCGCGTAGCCCTTGGCCGCGCCTTCGGCCGCGACGCCGGTCAGCTTGCCGTCCGGGCCGTAGGCGGCGAAGAATTTGAGGCCCGTCGGCGCTCCTTCGCCACCCGCGGCCGGGGCAATCCGGCCATCGGGCGTGACGTTGAACTCCTCGATCGCCGTGGCCTTGGGCAGAACCTTGAATACGGCGCGTTCGGTGGCGATGCGCCGGTTGGCCGTGGCCGCCGGGAGCGTGCTCTCGTAAGTGCCGACTATGATCAGGCCGCACAACGCGGAGATGATCCCCAGCGCGCGAACGAGGACCAGCGTTGGCGTGGTCTGTGCTGCCGCTTCGGCGCTCATCGCTGTTTCTCCTTCTTCTTAACCGCGGTGCCGAAGGCCGTCGGCTGCGTGATGCGTTCGATCAGCGGCGTCGTCGCGTTGCCGATCAGGATGGCGTACATCACGCCCTCGGGCAAACCGCCCGCGTAGCGGATGACCACGGTCAGGACACCAATCAGACCGCCGTAGATCCACATGCCGCGCGGCGTTACCGGCGAGGTCGCCATGTCGGTCGCCATGAACACGGCCCCGAGCACGAGACCGCCCGAGAAGAGCATGAAGAAGGGACTCGGGTAATGGCTGGGAGCGACGAAGAAGAGCACCGAGGCGATGAAGCCAGCGCTGCCGAGCACGGCCATCGGAATGCGCCAGTCCATGAACCGCCGCAAGGCGAGATACAGGCCGCAAAGAATGACCAGCATCGGCGATGGCCCAACCGCCATGTGGCCGCCGAGCGAAGACATCAGCTCCCATGCGCCGGCGAGGACGCCTTCGAATTTCCACTTAGCCAGCGGCGTGGCTCCCGCGAGCGCGTCGAGGTGCTTGTCGTGCAGCCAGCCAACCGCGTCCGCCGGCATCATCAAGGGCAGCGCGAGGCTCGACGGAATGAACTCGACGAAACGGTCGGGCAGGAACGATGGCGTGTAGGTTGCGATGGCGACCGGGAAGGCGGCCTGGACGAAGGCACGCCCCACCAGGGCCGGGTTGAACAGGTTGTGGCCGATGCCGCCGAAGATGGCCTTGCCGAGCGTGATGGCGGTAAAGCCGGCCACGGCGCCCATCCACAGTGGAAAGCCGGGCGGCACGGTCAGGGCCAGGAGCAGGCCGGTAATCGTTGCCGACCAGTCATCGAGGTCGCCCGCCTGGCCGCCAAGATGGACGAACAACTTCTCGGTAGCCAGGCACGAACCCGTAATCACCAGCAAGGAGGCCGAGGCGGATATGCCGTACTGCCAAACGTAGAAAGCGCAGATCGGCAACAGCGCATAAACCACGTGGCGCATGATCTGCTCGACGCTGCGCGGGCCCTTGATGTAGGGGCCGCTGCGGATCTGGATTGCGGTCTTCATGTCATCAACCCTTGCCGCGCAACACTTGCTTGGCCACGCGGAAATGCTGGACCAGCGGGATGTTCGCGGGGCAAACGTAGGTGCAGCTGCCACATTCGAAGCAGGCACCGAGTCGGTAATCCTCGGCCATGGTTTCGTATTCGCGCTTGGTTGCCAGCATGCCGAGCGTGGACGGATTGAGGCCCATCGGACACGACTCGATGCATTCGCCGCACTTGATGCACGGATAGGTGCGCCGCGTGGTGCGCGCCTGCATCTCGCGGCCCCGGAAAACGAGGATGCCCGATACGCCCTTGGTGATCGGCGTGTCCAACGTCGCGATGGCCTGGCCCATCATGGGGCCGCCGAATACGACTTCGATCGAATCCTCGTCGGCGCCAACCTGCTCGAGCAGGAACTTGAGCGGCGTGCCGATCGGCACCAGGTAGTTTCCCGGGCGCTTGACGGCCGATCCGACCACGGTGATCACGCGCTCGATGAAACCGCGGCCGCGCGGCATGAGTTCGCCGAGCGTGGCCAGCGTAGCGACGTTCTGGACATAGGCGCCAACCTGATAGGAGCGCGAGTCCGGAGGTACTTCGCGCCCGAGCAGCGTCTGGATCAGCATCTCGCCGGCTCCCTGCGGATACTTCGTTGGCACCGCTTCGACGCTCACCGAGCCGTCATCGGGCAAGTAAGCGCCGATTGCCTCGACAGCGTCCATCTTGTTGTTCTCGACGCCGATCACCGCACGCGGGTTGCCGAGCAGTTGCCGCGCAATGCCGATCCCCGTCACCAGTTGTTCGGCACGCTCGACCATGATCCGGTGGTCGGAAGTGAGATAGGGCTCGCACTCGCATCCATTGACGACCAGCGTATCAACCGGCCATTCCTTGGGTACCTTGAGCTTGGCGTGCGTCGGAAAAACGCCGCCGCCCAGCCCGACGACTCCCGTGGCCTGCACGGCCGCAATCAAGCCATCGGCATCGAGCGTCGCAAGATCCTGCGGTTGTTCCCAGAGCACATCCTGCGAAGATGCCTGGTGCGTCCGGATGATGATTGCTTCGCTCCAGGGGCCGCTGGCGGTCGGATGCAACCGGATCGCCTCGACCACGCCGGAAACCGGTGCATGATGCGGCACCGAAATGAAGCCATCGGCGGCGGCGATCGGCTGGCCTCGTACCACCTCCTCGCCCACCCGCACGAGCGGCACGGCCGGGCGGCCGACCTGCTGCGACAGATGCACGATCAGCCGGGGTGCGAACGGCAGCCGGCGGATCGGCAGCTGCGCGGTGAGCTTGTGCTCCGGCGGATGGATGCCCCGGGCGAATGTCTCGCCCCGGAAGTAGTTGAGTAGTCTCATGGCCTAGTTGAACTTGGCTGCGCGCACCATGAGCTTGTCGACACCCGGCTCGTTGCGGTTCCATGGAGTGCCCGGATGGATGCACGCGGCCGTGCACTTCTCTGCCGCCTTGACGATGTCGGCGTACCTGCCGCCCTTCGGGTCGATGACGATCGTCTTCTTGTCGCTGTTGTAGGCAAAGACCTTGGGTGCAAGTTTCAGGCATTCGTCGCAGGCCGTGCATTCCGGCGTATCGACCCAGCAGGGTTCGAAACCCTCGGCGTTGGCGGCCGTAATGTCGGCGCCCACCGATGTCACCGTCGCGCCCGGCAATGCCTCGCTGCCTGCAACACCTAGGCTGGCCGTGATCCTGGCCAGCAGTTCCGCGCGCACCCGGTCGGCAACCGCCTCGGCATCGCCCTCGGCCACGCGGCCGATCCCCGCGACATCCTTCAATTGGCGCCAGAAATTCAACCGTTCCTCGCTCGAACGAGACAGTTCTTCCGACACGAGGAGGCGAATCAACCGGTTCTTGGCGTCGACGGCCCAGATGTACGGGAACTTGCCTTCACGATCGTCTTCCTCCAGTTGCAGGAATTCGGCGAGCGTCAGCATGTCGTTGTTCCAGGTTTCCGGCGGCGCCTTCTTGAATTGCTTGCCGAACCGTGCTTCGGTGGCTGCAAAATCGGCGAACGTCATCGGCAAGTCCAGAGTCTTTTCGATACCGCTTTCGTCCTTGTACTTCAGGCTGTAGGTCGGCCACTCGCCGTCGAGATCCGGATTGCCGTCCAGGCTCACGCATTCGGAGAAGGTGCGCCCGGCATCGGGGTCGAACTTGAACAAGGGGTACGCGCGCCCTTCGACTGCCAGCTTGCTTTGCTCGACGGCGCGGTCGTCTCCAACGCCGTGCTCCGGTGGGCACACGGCGTAAATGTTGAACAGCGCCGGCCGACGCGAATTGAGTCCGTCGATGAAGCCTTCGAGCATGTGATTCACGTGGGCGATGGTTGACTGCAGCACGAAGGAGGTGCGATGGGCCATGCCGATCAGCGAGATCTCCTTACGTGTCTCCTGCTTGCCCTTCTTGGCCTGGCCGTAGGGAGACATGTCGGCAACCTGGGCGATGAAGCCAGAAGTGCAGGCCTGCCCGCCGGTATTGGAATACACCTGAGTGTCGACCACGAGAATCTTGATCGGCATCCCGGACATCAGGGCTCGCGACAGGTTCTGGAAACCGATGTCGTACATGGCGCCGTCGCCGCCGAGCGAAACGACGGGCGGGCACAGGTGCCACTCGTCCTCGCTGAACTGCGACCAGCCAAACCGGCGCAGGAAGTCGTCATGCAGTTCCGGCAGGTATTCGCCGGCCAGTTCAAGCTCCGCCAAACGCACGGCCTTGAAGCCGTCGGCCATCTTGGCCATATGGCCCTCGAAGATGCCCATCGCCACCGATGGCGAATCCTGGAACAGGTGCGAGGTCCAGGGGAATGGATACGGATGGTACGGATAGGTCGCGCCCCAGACCGAAGTACAACCGGTGGAGTTGATCATGCCCATTTCAGAGCGGCCACGCTTGCTCGGGCCCTCGACATAGCGCCAGCGAAGGTCCTTCAGGCGCTCCAGCACTTGGGCGACCGTGCGCATCCAGGCCGGGTCGATGGGTTGCGAAGGCTTGCCGTCGCTGATCCGCGCCGACAGCTTGGTCAGCGTCAGGTCGCCATCCTTAGCCGCATCGACGGCCGCGAGCATCGACTTGGTGTCGCCGACATCCATCGACTCGGTAACCTTCATGCGAATGCGCTGCTCGAGCCCAGCGATCAAGCCGTCCAGCTTCTCGACGAACGCCTTGACGCGCGGCTGCATCAATGCCGTCACGGTCGACGTAAACAGATGGATCGTCGTCTTTTCGCCGCAACCGAGACAGGCGCCGTCGCCGCAAGGCATGGCCCCGTAGTTGTGCTTGTCGAGCAGCAGGGTCTCAAGGGCACCGATCTTCTCGTCCAGGCTGTCGATGCGGCTGAATTCCTTCGGAGTCGTCGGCAGGTCGAGCCACAAGTTCCAGTCGCGACGCAATTGCTCGACGCTCTCGTCGGTCTGCGTAACCATCTTCAAGGCATTGTCGCCACAAACATCCACGCAAAGCGCACAGGCCTTGCAGGTGTTGGGATTGACTGTGATCGAGAACAGCCCGCCGGAACCTGTCGCCTTCTTCTCCTTGTTGCTCCAGTAAGGCTTGGTCGTGGCAAACCTGAAATCGCCGATCTGCGCCTTGAAGAGTCTGAACTCCTCGGCCATCTTCTCGCGATCCTCGGCGGGCGCCTCTCCGACAGTTGCATCGACAGCATGGTTGATCAGGGCATGAACGGCCGTTCCGTCGCCACTGATCAGGCCGCGCAGCTTCTTTTCGACCGAACGCACCGCCCGGCGCAGATGGCGGGTCGGCGTGCCACCGGTTTCGATGCGATTGACCGCCGTGTTGAAGACGTCACCAATGTTGCTGACCAGGCCGGGAATCGCGCTGTCCGGGCAGACCGTATAGCAGTTGCCGCACGCCGTGCAGTTCTCGGCGATCCATTCCGGATGCTCGAAGCGGATGCCAGTCATGTCGCGGAACACACCTGTGGCGGCTGGCATGACGGACAGCCCGATGAAGGGATCGACCAGGTTGTCGTTGCCTTTGCCGGTGGCATAGAAGTGTCCGGTCTGCTGCCAAAAGCGATGGATGTCGCCAACGCGGCCGTCGCCCTCCGGCAACTGGCGGAGCATGATGGGCAACCCCGCGTCCTTCTTCACAAGCTGCTTGCGTGTAGCGCCGACTTCCTTCCTGGTGATCTCGGCGAGTTCCGTGAAGCCACGCTTGACCACGCGCAGGTTGTTCTGCACGACGGATGCGCCCTTGCCGCCGAACTTCGACTGCAGTTGCGCCTCGATGGCATTGAACAACTTGTCTTCGGTCAGGCTGGCGTTCTTCATTAACGGACTGGCCGCGAAGAAGGCCCCCTGGAAGGCGTTTCCCTGCATGCGCAACTGCAGTTCGGGGCTGCCGGCTTCCTCGCGGGCGATGGCAAACGCATCGATGTAGAAGACGCGGATGTCGTTGTCGACGATGAACTTCTGCGCCCAGACCGGGAAGTTGGCCCAGGTCTGATCACCCAGATTCGACTGGATGATGAAGGTGCCGCCCTTCTTCAGCCCCGAGAGGGGATTGGAGTGCCCGAAGACGTTTGGATCGGGTGAAAGCACGACATCCACGTAGACGTACTCGCAGTTGACGCGGATGGGCTCGGGCGCCGCCGACAGATAATAGGTCGTGGGCTGACCTTTCTTTTCGGAGCCGTATTTCGGATTGGCCTTGATGTCGTAACCGAGCAGCTCGAACAGCGTGACCGCCAGATTTTTCCCCGTCGTGATGGCACCCCATCCGCCGACGGAGTGCATGCGCACGGTGATGGCCCCCTTGGGCAACAGGTTCGGATTCTCCGAGCCGCGCAGGGCCAATTCCTTGATCTTCGGATACGCGTCGCGCAGCGCCTGCTGGTGAATCTCGTCATTCGGATTCAGCGGATCACGTACGAAGTCGACCGAGAGGTAGTAGAACTTGCGCCTCGCGCCCTGTGGCAGCATGTTCTCCACTGCCCCGATCAGCGCCTCGGGCTGCATGTCGCGCGAGCCGAGTCCGAAGCAGCCCGAATACAGGCTGGGCATATCGCCAACACCGTAGGAGGCGTAGTCCGCGTACGGCTTTTCGGCCTCGATCCCGGCCGCACCATTTTCCAGGCACTTGGTCAGCGCAGCGCGCACCTCGCGCATCAAGGGCAAGTCTTCGGCCAGGGGCTGGTCGGTACGCTCGAGCACGGTGACGCCCTTCCTGCCGCGCAGCACGTGACCGATCAGATCGCCGGGGAAGGGGCGGTACATGGTGATGTTCACCACGCCAACCTTGAGCTTGCGCGTTGCGCGCAAATAATCGGCGACAGCCTCCGCCTGCACCACCATACTGCCCATGCCGACAATCAGATACTCCGCATCAGTCGCCTTGTACGTGGAAACACGGTTGTAGCGGCGGCCCGTGAGGTCGCAGTACTCGTCCATCGAGCGCTCGGCCAGTTCCTCTACGTGGTCGAAGAAGTAGGGCCTTTGGGCCGCTACGGCCTGCATGTACGCGTCCTGGTTCTGCACGGCGCCGGAGACGACGGGCATGTCGACATCCCACAGTGCAGGGATGCGCCGCCGCTTGGGACCGTAAAGCATTCGCTGCGCGGGCGTCGGCGTGTCGATGATGTCGTCCGGCTTGCCAAGGAACTCGGCGACCAGTGCACGCTCGGGCAACAGCGCCGATTCGATCAGGTGGGTCGTCAGGAAACCGTCCTGCCCGACGATTGCCGGCGTCAGCGCCAGTTCAGCCGTCCTGCGCGCGATCAGGTTGAGGTCGGCCGCTTCGGTCGCGTTCTTCGCCATCACCTGGATGAAACCGGTGTCGTCCACGCAGTGATAGTCGTCGTGGCTGCAGTGGACGTTGAGCGTTGCCTTCGTGATCGCGCGGCAACCCATGTTGAGCACATAGGGAAGCCGCTTGCCGACGGCGCCGTAGAGGGACTCATGCATGAACGCTACGCCCTGGGCCGAGGAGAAATTGACGGCACGCAGACCGGTCATTGCCATGCCTGCGGTAACCCCGGCCGCAGCATGCTCGGATTCCGGCTCGACGAAGATCAAGGGGCGGTCTGAGATGTTCAGGTGGCCCGCGCTGGCAGCCTCGGCCCAATACTCGCCCATCTGCGTCGATGGCGTAATTGGATAGGCACCGGCAGCGTCGGATGCCTCACGCTCGACATGGATCACTGCAGTATTCCCGTCGACTGCGTCGCGGACGCCAGGATACTTGACGGTCTTGTCCTTGGCTGCGCTTCCGAATTCAAGCAGAGAGGACTGGAACAGCTTCTTAAGCATGGCGCGCTCCTATGGACTGCGGCTTCACTGCAGCACCGGCAGGGGCTCGTTGCGAAGGATCTTCTTCGCCGTGGCACCCTTGACGGCGCGGTTGGGGTTTTCGAACCAGACGATGGCACCCGTGGGACAGCGCTCGATGGCTTTGCGCTGGGCCCAGGTGTTGAGTTCGTAGTTGATGGTGGCGAGATTGCGATCGAGCTTCATTAGGCCGGGTACTGCTTCGGCAACACACTTGCCACATGCGGTGCAGGCGACGTCGCAGGCAGCCTCTGCGGTGGCTCCGTCCGCCTGGTTCTTGCATGCCACCCACAGTCGATGACTGACCGGATGCACGCTGAAGAGTTTCTTCGGACAGACATCGACACAATCGCTGCAGCCGGTACATTTGTCCGCGTCGACTTGAGGCAGGCCGTGCAGATCCATGGTGATGGCGCCGAACGTGCAAACACTGGCGCAGTCGGCCAGTCCCAGGCAACCCCAGGCGCACTCCTTGCCGCCACCGGAAACCACTGCGGCTGCCCGACACGACTTGTGACCGTGATAGCGCGCACGCAGGAACGAGACATGGCGTCCGCCGGCACATGCCAAGCGAGCGACCTTCTTCTCCGCGTGGCCGGCGGCGATGCCGAGGAAATCGGCAATGTCCTGGCGCTGCGCAGGCGAACTCACCGAGCACTCGGCTGGCGACACGTCGCCGGTCACTACCTTTTCGGCAAAGGCTCGGCAACCGGCCTGGCCGCACGCTCCGCAGTTCGACTTCGGTAGCCGTTCTTCGACCTCGCCGATCCGATGGTCCTCATAGACGTAGAGCTTGCGGCTGGCAATCGCAAGCATCCAGGCCAGGGCAACGCCTAGGCCAAGCATGAATGCTCCAGAAATCGCCAAATTCACATAGTCCACCATATACCCCCACTGCGAGCCCGGATGCTGCACTGCGCCAATGCCAGTCGCGACAAACCCGGCGCCGGCAGGCAAAGAACAAGCAGAACGAATTTCAGTCGGCTTGCGCGAGGAGCACCTTGCGGGCGCGAATCGCGGAAACCTTCACGGTGCGGCCGGAGGGTTGGTCCAGCCTACTCGGGGGAAAAGCCGATTGGGGCCTATCCTGGGCGGGCACAAAGGGCGGTTGCGCCGCCCTAGTGTTCGTGACGAGTGAAAGTATATGGAAAAAACATTGCAACGCAACATAATTTTGTTTCACATCGTGAAACAAAATCTCCCATCCCGAAACCACGCGGGCTAGGCCCACGGGAACCTGGGAAGGGACGCGAACGCCGCGCTCAGGCGAAGCCGTGCCTGACCTTGCTCTCCTGCTCCTGCTTCCTGAACTGGCCGAAGCGCGGCAGGAACTTGTCCCAGTCGATGATGTGGGCGTCGATCTCCGGGCCGTCGATGCAGGCGTGCTTGCGCACCAGCTTGCCGTCGATGGTCACCGGCACCATGCAGGCACCGCACATGCCCGTAGCATCGACCATGATCGAGTTCAGGCTGGCCACGGTCTTGACGCCATAAGGCCGCGTCAGGTCGCTGACCGCACGCATCATCAGCGGCGGGCC
>DATJQH010000143.1:0-6637 GCA_035505955.1 Rhodocyclaceae bacterium | reverse complement strand
AAGCCAGGGCCAGGCCAATCCGCAGCGACGCGTCCATTGCAATGCTCCCGACAAGCGCGACCGCCCGCAGGGACGGTCTGCACATGTCTGCATCGTATGCCGATCGATTGACCTGACCGGCGTGTCGGGTTTCGGCGACGCGCCTGTCAAGCGCTACGCCGCGGCGCGTAGGAATACCTGTTCCCCGCGCTTCGCTGTTCGGCGCGCTTCGCCGCCACCGACTCGACCAGCCAGCGGATCCACGCATCGAGCCCGGTCCCGGTCTTCGAGGACACTTCGGTGACCGGCAGGTCCGCCTGTATCGCCTTCACGGCGGCGCGCACGCGCTCGACGCTGAATTCCTCGATATAGGGCAGCAGGTCGGTCTTGGTGATCAGCACGCGGTCGGCGGCGCGGACCATGACCGGATACTTGGCCGGCTTGTCGTCGCCTTCGGTGACCGACACCAGCATGACGTTGACGTGCTGGCCGACGTCGAAGTTGGCAGGACAAACGAGGTTGCCGACATTCTCGATGAACAGGATGTCGACGCCGCGCAGCGGCAGTTCGTGCAGCGCCCGGTGCACCATGTGCGCATCGAGATGGCAAGCCATGCCGGTCGTGATCTGAACGGCCGGCACGCCGTGGCGGCGGATGCGCTCCGCATCGTTCTCGGTTTCGAGGTCGCCCTCAATCACCGCCACGCGCAGCCCACGGGGCAGCGCCTCGATGGTCGCTTCGAGCAGGCTGGTCTTGCCGCTGCCCGGCCCGGACATGACGTTGATGGCGAACACGCCCAGTTCGTCGAAATGGGCGCGGTTGTGGTCGGCCTGCAGATCGTTCTCGTGCAGCAGGTCTTCCAGTATCTCGATGGTGTGCCGGCTCTCGTCCGTATCCGGACGGGTATCGGTGACGCCGCAGCCGCAATCGGTACACATGACGATCAGTCCTTTCCGCCTTCAAACTGCGGCCTGCCGGTCAGCCGCCCAGCTGCCACATGGGACGCGTGTCCGGCCTGCCCGGGCGCTCCCCGAAATGGTGGCCGGGGGGCTTGCGGGCCGTGGCCGACCGGATCTCCTGTTCGAGGCGCGTATCGGCCTCGCAATCGCGCAATGCCCCGCGCAGATCGATGCTCTCCCGCTCGCCGAGGCACAGCACCAGGCGGCCCGTGCAGGTCACGCGCACGCGGTTGCACGCCGCGCAAAAGGCGTGGCTCATCGGCGTGATGAACGCGAGGCGGCCACCGGTCTCGTCGACGCGCCAGTAGCGCCCGGGGCCCCCTGTGTTGTCGTCGAGTGGCGTCAGGCTCCAGTCGCGCATCAGATTGCGCCGCACGACGTCGAGTGGCAGGTAATGCCCCGCCGCCATGCCGAGCGGCATGACTTCTATCAGGGCCAGGTCGCAATCGTGCTCGCCGCACCAGCGGATCAACTTGTTGAACTCCGCATCGTTGATGCCCGCCATCGCGACCGCGTTCACGCGCACGGCGAGACCGGCGCCGCGTGCCGCCTCGATGCCGGCGAGGACCTCGGCCACGCCGTTGTGGCCGGCAATGCGCTGGAACGTCCATTCGTCCATCGTGTCGAGCGACACGTTCACACGGCGCATGCCCGCCGCATACAGCGCCCTGGCGTGCCCCGCCAGCAGCGTACCGTTCGTCGTCATGGTCAGCTCTGCCAGACCGCCCGGGCCGACCCATGCGCCCAGACGCTCGACCAGGCTCATCACGCCCGGACGCACCAGCGGCTCGCCGCCGGTCAGGCGCAGCTTGGTGATGCCCAGACGAACGAATGCCGCTGCAAGGCGTTCCATCTCCTCGATGCTCAGGACCTCGCTGCGCGGAAGAAACGTCACATCGCGACCCATGCAATAGAAGCAGCGCAGGTTGCAGCGGTCGGTGACCGAAAGCCGAAGGTAGTTGATCCCCCGGCCCAGACCGTCGATCAGCCCGACCGCTGGTTCGCGCTCAATCCGTGTCGTCGGCACCCGAAGATCCATCGCCCCACCTCGTCATCATGGCCCCACTATCGACGCCGCCTGCGTGCGGGGGAAGACAAACGGCATCGAGCGCCATGCGCCTGTGTCATTTCGTGACAACGCCGTTGCCGCTCGCCTCGATGCTCTCCACATAGAGTTCCTGGCCTTGCACCACGTCGACGTCGCCACCGCCACACGTGGCGCACTCGAACCGGTAGCCCGCCACATCGAATTCGCTGCCGCAATGGCGACACCGGGCGCGTATGGGCACCACCTCGATGTCGAGCGCGGCCCCTTCGGCCGGCGTGCCTTCCGCGAACATGTCGAAGCACGCGCGCAACTGCTCCGGTTCGACCGCACGCAGGCGGCCGACCCGCAGGTTCACACGCTTCACGACGGCGATCCCGTGCAGCTTCACCTGCCTGTCCAGGATGCGCATCAGGCCCTCGACGATGGCCGCCTCGTGCATTCATTCATCTCCAACGCCACGTACGCAACCGCTTTCTAGCCCAACGCCGCAATGGAAGCCACGACAGCGGCAGCCACGACACCCATGCTGTCTCGAAGTGACACACACGCGATCCGGACGGCCGCGATTGCGTTGCGACTATCGCCCGGGCTTCCGATACTGGCACCAACTACGGAACGACGAGGTAATCGCCATGCTTGCCAACGCAACACCCGATGCCGCCCTGCTCGCCTGGATCGGGGCCTTCCTGCTGCTGTTCGGCGAGGTCGCGGCCCTGCTGGCGATCAACAGCCTGCCGCGCCTGATCCTGATCTCGACGGTTGCCGAAGCCGGCTACGTCCTGCTCGGCTTCGGCATCGGCGGCGCCGCCGGCGACACCGGCGCCATGATGCATCTCGGCTATCAGGCGGTCATGCGCGGCCTGCTCGTTCTCACCGCATGGTCGCTGATGCGTCGCACCGGCTCGGGCCGGCTCGACGACCTCGCCGGCAGCGGCCGCCGCATGCCGGTGATGACCACGCTGTTCGGCTTCGCGCTCTTCTCGGTGATGGGCCTTTCGCCGTTCAAGGGCTCGTTCAGCAAGTTCATCATCCTCTACGCGGCGATCGAGCAGGGCCAGTGGGCACTCGCGGCCGTCGGCACGCTGGCGAGCATCATCGCCGCCTTCTACTATCTGCGCGTCATCCAGCGCGTCTGCTTCGAGGCGCCGGAGCGCGAGATCGTCCTCAAGAGTCAGCCCCCGTGGTACGCCGTGCCGATCGCCGTGCTGACGCTCGCCACCGTCGTCATGAGCGTATGGCCGGCGCCGGTCATCGACGCGGCTGCGGCACTCGTCGGCGTCACCGATCTGTTGCGGCTGCCGCAATTCGAATCGCCGTGGTCGGTACTCGTGCTGGTGCCCTACATCGGCGGCTTCGTGATCTACGCGATCGGCCTGAACACTCGCCTGATGCGCGACCTGCACGCCGTGCTCCTCGCCGCCGCCACGCTCGTGTTCGCGATCGCCGATCCCGACCTCGACGCCATCTCGCATCTCTTCGCGATCATCGTCGCCGGTGTCAGTTTCCTCGTCGTGCTCTATTCCTGGGGCTACATGCGCCACGGCGAGCACACGAACCGCTACACCTTCTTCGTGTTCCTGATGACGGGCTCGATGCTGGGCATCGCCAGCGCGCACGAGTTCGGCAACTTCTACGTGTTCTGGGAACTGATGACCTGGACCTCGTACTTCCTGGTCATCCACGAGCAGACGCCGAAGGCGCTGCGCGCCGGCTTCGTCTACTTCCTGATGTGCGCAACCGGCGCCTACGTGATGAACTTCGGCATCCTGCTGCTGCACGCACAGACCGGCAGCTTCGAGTTCGCCGACATCGCGGCGCGCATCGGCGGCGTCGACGCCACGGCCGGTGCCGTCATCGCCTTCTGCCTGTTCATCGGCTTCGCGGTCAAGGCCGGCTTCGTGCCGATGCATGCCTGGCTGCCGCTGGCGCACCCCGAAGCGCCGTCCTCGATCTCCGCACCGCTGTCCGGCATCCTCACCAAGGCGGGCATCTTCGGCATGATCAAGGTCCTGCTCGTCGTGTTCGGCGCCGGCGCACTGGCGCGCTTCACCGCATCGGGCGTCGACATCGGCACCGTGATGCTCGTGCTCGGCGGCCTGACGATCATGTATGGCGAAGTGATGGCGCTGCTGCAGAAGGAACTCAAGCGCATGCTCGCCTACTCGACGCTGGCGCAGATCGGCGAAATCGCCATCGTCCTGGGCCTGGGTACCGCACTCGCCACCAGCGCCGCGACGCTGCACGTCATGAACCATGCGGTGATGAAGACGCTGCTGTTCTTTGCCGCCGGCGCCTTCATCCTGCAGTCCGGCCGCCGCGCAATCCACGACCTTGCCGGCCTGGGCCGCGTCATGCCCTTCACGGCCGGCTGCTATGCGCTGGCCACCGTCGCCATCATGGGCCTGCCGCCGTTCTCCGGCTTCATCAGCAAGTTCCTGATGATCACCGCCGCTGCAAGCGCGGGCCGCATCGACGTCGCGGCGCTGATCCTGATCGGCAGCATCGTCGCCGCCTTCTACTACCTGCGCGTCGTGCGCCTGCTGTTCTTCCATCCGTATGAAGGACCGGCGGTCAGCGAAGCGCCGCGCTCGATGCTCGCCGCGATCGGCATCCTCGCTGCTGCGATCGTCCTCGGCGGCGTCGCTCCCGGCGTGCAGCTCGACGCGGCGCGCGCTGTCGGCGACCTCGTGGCCGCCCGTGCCGGCCTGCCGCCCGTGACCTTGCCCGACCTCACCATCGTCTGGCCGGCCGCCGCGGTCGTCGCCAGCGTCGGCGCCGTGATCGTCTGGCTGCTCGGCAGGAAGGAACCCGCCGGTGCAACGCAACTGGCCATCTTCGTTCCCATGCTTTCGTTTGCCGCCGTGCTGCTGCAGCCGGAGCGCTACGACAGCCTCTCGTTCGCGTTCGCGCTGCTGGTCTCCGGCGTCGGCACGCTCAACATGGCCTACGCCACCGGCTACCTCCGCCACCATCCGCACGCGCAGCACCGCTTCTACGCCGCCTTCGCGCTGATGATGGCCGGCCTCATGGGCATGGCGGGCAGCCACGACCTGTTCAACTTCTTCGCCTTCTGGGAACTGATGAGCAGCTGGGCGCTCTACGTCGCGCTGGTACACGAGGAAACATCCGACGCGCGCCGCGAAGCCTTCAAGTACTTCATCTTCAACACGGTGGGCGCGAGCTTCATGTTCCTGGGGTTGGCCATGCTCGGCTCGGCGGCCGGCAGCTTCGACTTCGCGGCCGTCGCGAAAGCCGCGCCGGCGATGTCCGCGCCATGGGCCGGCGGCGCACTGGTGCTCGTTTTCGTCGGCATGCTGATGAAGGCCGCCATGCTGCCGATCCGCATCGACTACCAGATGCACCCGGCCACGGCGCCGACGCCGGTCTCTGGCTACATCTCGGCCGTGCTGCTGAAGAGCGGCCCCTACGGCGTGCTGAAGTTCTTCGTGCTGTTCGGCGGCGCCACGCTGCTCGACCGCCTCGGCCTCGTCAATGGCCAGTCCTGGCTGATGAATGCCACTGCCATCATCGGCGGCGTCACCATCATGTACGCCGGTGCGATGGCGCTGGTGCAGACCGGCATCAAGCGCCTGCTGATCTACAGCACGGTCTGCCAGCTCGGCTACATCACCATGGCGCTCGCGCTGGCCACGCCGCTCGGCATCGCCGGCGGGCTGATGCACTTCGTGAACCACATGATGCTGAAGGACGTGCTGTTCCTGTGCGCCGGCGCGATCATGGTGACCAGCGGTGCGCGCACGCTCGACGAACTGGGCGGCCTGGGCCGCCGGATGCCGGTCACCTTCGGCATCTTCCTCTTTGCCGGCCTGTCGCTCTCGGGCATCCCGCCGCTCAACGGCTTCTCGTCGAAGTGGCTGATCTACGTCGCCAGCTTCCAGTCCGGCCACTACGTGCTCGGCATCTTCGCGCTGATCGGCAGCCTCTTCACGCTCGCCGCGATCCTCAAGTTCGCGCACGCGGCCTTCATGGGCACACCCGGCGCGGCGGCGGAGCATGCGCAGGAAGCGCCGGCCATCATGCTCGCGCCGATGATCGTGCTGGCCGCCGGCAGCTTCGCGGTCGGCATGATGCCGGGCCTGCTGCTGGTGCCGATCGCCGCCATCCAACAAAGCCTCGGGCTCGTGCCGATCGACGCCACCTGGACCGGCCCGCTGCCTTCCGCGGGCGGCTGGCACCCGGCGCTGCTCTCGATCCTGCTGCTCGTCCTCGTCGGCATCGGCTCGTTCTACCTGCGCCTCGGCCGCGCGGGCGGCGCCGTGATCCGCTCGCCGATCCACCTGTGCGGCGCGCGCGCGCACCAGGACCACGTCGGCGCCTCGAACTTGTACGAAACGCCGGACGCCGCCATCCGCGGCCTGCTGCACGCGAAGTACGACACCGGCTATTCCGACCGCGCCGGCGAAACGAACCCGGTCTGAGGAGAAGATCATGCTCGAAACGACCGCATCCGCCACCACCGCGCTCGCCGTGCTGCTGTTCCCGGGCGGGCTGTTCGCGCTCGCGCTGGGCCTCGCGCTCAAGGGCTTCGACCGCCGGCTCGCCGCGCGCCTGCAAGGCCGCGTCGGACCGCCGCTGGCGCAGCCCTTCTTCGATCTCGTCAAGCTCGCCAGGAAGCGCACCATGGTACCCG
>DATJQH010000142.1:0-16866 GCA_035505955.1 Rhodocyclaceae bacterium | reverse complement strand
GGCAGTTCCGGCATGCCGGCCTTGACCTCGTCGATCCAGGCCGGCGCGATTGCCAGCGGCAACAGGTCCGGATCCGGGAAGTAACGGTAGTCCTGCGCGTCTTCCTTCGAGCGCATGGCGCGCGTTTCCCCCGTGTCCGGATCGAACAGCACCGTGGCCTGCTCGATCCTGCGTCCTTCCTCGAGCTCATTGATCTGCCACTGGATCTCGAAGTCGATCGCCTGCTGCAGGAAGCGGAACGAGTTGACGTTCTTGATCTCGCGCCGCGTGCCCAGCGGCGCGCCTGGCCTGCGCACCGAGACGTTGGCGTCGCAGCGGAAGCTGCCTTCCTGCATATTGCCGTCGCAGATGCCAATCCAGGTCACGAGGCTGTGCAATGCCTTCGCGTAGGCGACCGCTTCGGCGCTGGAGCGCATGTCGGGTTCGGTGACGATTTCCAGCAGCGGCGTGCCGGCGCGGTTGAGGTCGATGCCGGTCTTGCCGTGGAAGTCCTCGTGCAGCGACTTGCCGGCGTCCTCCTCCAGGTGGGCGCGCGTCAGGCGCACGCGCTTGTCGCACGGCGTCCCACCGGGGCTGACTTTGATGTCGATGCTGCCACCGGAGACAACGGGCAGTTCGTACTGGCTGATCTGGTACGCCTTGGGCAAATCCGGATAGAAGTAGTGCTTGCGCGCAAAGACCGAGCGCGGCGCGATCTCGGCGCCGACGGCAAGGCCGAACTTGATCGCGCACACAACCGCCTCGCGGTTCAGGACCGGCAGCACGCCGGGCAGCGCGATGTCGACGGCGCAGGCCTGGCGGTTGGGCTCGGCCCCGAACGCCGTCGATGCGCCGGAGAAGATCTTCGACTTCGTCTGCAGGTGGGCGTGGGTTTCCAGCCCGATGACGACTTCCCATTCACTCATAGCGTGTCTTCACGAGCAAGTGCCGGTCTTGGGATCGACCTTGATCGGCCAGATGTAGTCGAACGCATCGCTCTGGCAACGTTCGCGGCAGGTGTTGAACGCCACCGTGACCTGGCCCTCCTGCTCCCACAGGCGCACGACGCACTTGCTGGTCAGGGCCGACAGCGTCACCGACGGTTCCCTGGCCGTCTGGCGGAAGTCCTTGAGCGCGAAGCTGCAGCGGCCGCGCCCGGGCACTTCCAGATCGGCCTGGAGCCGCTGCACCTGCGAGTCCTCGACCGCCAGGTTCAGGCGGCCGCCGTAGCCGTTGGGATCGCGGAACGAGCAGTCGGCCTTGGCATTGAGCGGCCGCACGGCGTTGGGCTTGATCTTGCGGCCCGCGAGGCGGCTGTAGACTTCTGGCTCCTCCGCAGGCGGCTTGGCGGCGGGCTGGGCGGGCGTGGGTGCAGGCCTGGCAGCGACCGGCGCCTCCTTCGTCGCGCATCCGGCCAGCGCGCCCAGCAGAAGGACCAGCAATATTCCGGAAATCTTCATGTCAGGCTCCTTTGGCCGGCGCCCGCAGGTGCCAGTCGGTGGCCTGCTGGTACTGATGGGCAACGTTGAGCATCCGGGCTTCGGCGAACCACGGTCCGACGATCTGCAATCCGACCGGCATCCCGCCGGACCCGAAGCCGCAGGGAATCGACATCCCCGGCAGGCCGGCGAGGTTGATGGCGACGGTGTAGATGTCCTCGAGGTACATTTGCACCGGATCGGCACTCTTGGCACCGAAGGCGAACGCCACCGACGGCGCGGTCGGCCCCATGATGACGTCGCAGACCTTGAACGCCTCGCGAAAGTCAGTCGCGATGAGACGCCGGATCTTCTGCGCCTTCAAGTAGTAGGCGTCGTAGTAGCCGTGCGAGAGCACATAGGTGCCCACGAAGATGCGACGCTTGACTTCGGCCCCGAAGCCCTCGGCGCGGGTCTTGCAATACATGTCGATCAGGTCGCCGTATTCGGCAGCCCGGTGGCCATAACGCACGCCGTCGAAGCGCGACAGGTTCGAACTCGCCTCGGCCGGCGCGATCACGTAGTAGGCCGGTACTGAAAGGCCCGAGTTGGGCAGCGCCACTTCGACCGTGGTCGCACCGAGCTTGCGGTACTCGGCCAAGGCGGTTTCGACCGCGGCGCGCACGTCGTCGTCCATGCCGGGGCCGAAGTACTCCGTCGGCAGACCGATGCGCAATCCGGCAAGCGGCCTTCCCAGATCGCGGCTGTAGTCTTCGCCATCGCGGGGCACGGACGTCGAATCCCGTTCGTCGAATCCGGCCATGCCCGTCAGCATCAGGGCGCAGTCCTCGGCCGACTTGGCCATCGGCCCGCCCTGGTCAAGCGAGGACGCGAAGGCGATCATGCCGTAACGAGAGACGATGCCGTAAGTGGGCTTCAGGCCCGTCAGGCCGCACATCGCGGCCGGCAGTCGGATCGAGCCGCCGGTATCGGTGCCGGTAGCCGCCGGCGTCAGACGCGCCGCCACCGCCGCCGCCGAGCCGCCGGAAGAACCGCCCGGTACGCGACCCGTGTCCCAGGGGTTCTTCACCGGACCGAAATGGGAGGTCTCGTTCGACGAGCCCATCGCGAATTCGTCCATGTTGCACTTGCCGAGCGTCACGGCGCCAGCCGCTTTCAACCTCGTCACCACGCCGGCATCGTACGGCGAAACGAAGTTCGCAAGCATCTTAGAACCGCAGGTGGTCAGCCATCCTTCGGCGCAGAAGATGTCTTTGTGCGCGATCGGCACACCGAGGAGCGGGCCGGCTTCGCCGCGGGCGCGGCGGTCGTCCGCAGCGCGCGCCATGGCCAGCGTGCGCTCGCGGTCGACGGTGATGAAGGCGTTGAGCGACGAGTTGTGCCGCTCGATCCGGTCGAGGAACTGCGTCGCCAACTCGGTCGCGGATACCTGCTTCGCTGCCAGCGCCGCAGCCAGTTCCTTCAGCGACTGCTGAATCATTCGATCACCTTGGGCACCAGATAGAGGCCGGCTTCTGTCTCCGGGGCAATGGCCTGGAAAGCGTCACGGCGATCGGTTTCGGTCACGGCGTCGGGGCGCAGGCGCTGCCCGAGATCCATGGCATGGGCCATCGGCTCGACACCGCTCGTATCCACCGCCTGCAGCTGCTCGATGAACGAAAGGATGCCGTTCAACTGGTCGCGGGTGCGATCAATTTCCTCGGGCGACAGTTCGATGCGGGCCAGCCGGGCGATCCGGCGCACCTGTTCGGGACTCAGGGACATATGGGCAAAGGCGGGGCGGGAACTTATCTTGCGACACGGGATACGCTATCATAAGCCATTTCGGTTTCGGCCCCTGCGGGCCAGGCCGCCCACTGACCGCAATTTCGACCGCTACTGGAACTCCCGATGTTCGGCATTTTCCGTTCCTATTTTTCCAACGATCTCGCCATCGACCTTGGCACCGCCAACACGCTGATCTATGTGCGCGGTCAGGGCATCGTGCTCGACGAGCCTTCCGTCGTGGCGATCCGGACCGAAGGCGGTCCGAACGCCAAGAAGACGATCCAGGCCGTGGGCCAGGCCGCCAAGCAGATGCTCGGCAAGACGCCCGGCAATATCACTGCGATCCGCCCGATGAAGGATGGCGTCATCGCCGACTTCACGGTCACCGAGCAGATGCTCAAGCAGTTCATCAAGAAGGTGCACGACTCGCGCCTGTTCTCGCCGAGTCCGCGCATCATCATCTGCGTCCCCTGCGGTTCCACGCAGGTGGAACGTCGTGCCATCCGCGAGTCGGCGCTGGGCGCCGGCGCCAGCCAGGTGTACCTGATCGAGGAACCGATGGCCGCAGCGATCGGCGCCGGCCTGCCGGTCTCCGACGCCACGGGCTCGATGGTGGTCGATATCGGCGGCGGCACCACCGAGGTCGGCGTCATCTCGCTGGGCGGCATGGTCTACGCCGGCTCGGTGCGCGTCGGCGGCGACAAGTTCGACGAGGCGATCATCAACTACATCCGCCGCAACTACGGCATGCTGATCGGCGAAACGACCGCCGAGCAGATCAAGAAGGAAATCGGCTCGGCGTTCCCCGGCTCCGAAGTGCGCGAAATGGAAGTCAAGGGGCGCAACCTGGCCGAAGGCATTCCGCGCAGCTTTACCATCTCCTCGAACGAAATCCTCGAGGCGCTGACCGATCCGCTCAACCAGATCGTCGGCGCGGTCAAGATGGCCCTGGAACAGACGCCACCCGAACTCGGCGCCGACATTGCCGACAAGGGCATGGTGCTGACCGGCGGCGGTGCCTTGCTGCGCGATCTCGATCGTTTGATGATGGAGGAGACGGGCCTGCCGGTGATCGTCGCCGACGATCCGCTCACCTGCGTCGTGCGCGGTTCCGGCATCGCCCTCGAGAAGATGGACAAGCTCGGCAGCATTTTCGCCAACGAGTAGCCCGTCGCTTCACTGACATGCGAGCGGGCGCGGCGGCCGCGCCGTCGCGCTGGTTCCAGGAGCTGCAGCCGCCTTGATTTCCACCGTTGGTTACTCGCCGCCACCTTTCTTCAAGCGCGGGCCGGCGCCGCTGGCCAAGCTGTTCTTCTTCGTCTCGCTGTCCATCACGCTGCTGGTGGCCGACCTGCACTTCCACACGCTGGAGCTGGCGCGGCTCAGCGTCGCCACGGTTCTGTGGCCGCTGCAGCGCATCGCCTATCTGCCGGTCGACGCGGGCACCGAATTCGCGGACTACTTTTCCAGCTTGCGCCTGCTGAAGGCCGAGAACGAGGAGTTGCGGCGGCACGAACTCGCCACCGCGAACCAGTTGTTGCGCCAGCAGCACCTGGAGGAGGAAAACCGGCGCCTGCGCGCCCTGCTCAGCATGAAGGAACGGCAGCCCGCCGAGGGACGCGTCGCCGAGATTCTTTACGCGGCACGCGACCCGTTCACACGCAAGATCATCGTCGACAAGGGCAGCCAGGCCGGCATCGAGGCCGGCCAGCCGGTGATCGACGAATTGGGCGTCCTGGGCCAGGTCACGCGCACTTACCTCCTGACCAGTGAGGTGACACTGCTCACCGACAAGGAGCAGGCGATACCCGTCGAGGTGCAAAGGAGCGGCCTGCGCGCGATCCTCGCCGGATCCGGGGCAGGAGCCATGGAACTGCGCTTCCTGGCCGCAAACGCGGACGTCCAGCCGGGCGACGTGCTCGTCACGTCCGGACTCGATGGCATCTACCTGCCGGGCTTGCCGGTGGCGAAGGTCGTGAGAATCGATCGCGACAACTCATTCGCCTTCGCACGCATCGACTGCGAGCCGATCGCGGGGGTGGAACGCCATGGCCAGGTACTGATCCTCGGCCGCCGCGTCACGCCACCGCTGCCGCAGGAAACGCCGTCGGCACCCGAAGCGCCCGCCAAGGGCGCCAAGCAACGGAAGAAGCGCTGATGCAGCCGACCAACTCGTCCCCGCGCATCCTGCTTCCTGCCAAGCCCTGGTTCATCTTCGCGACCCTCGCGATTGCCCTGTTCCTGAACGTGGTGCCGCTGGGGCGCCTGCCCATGATGCCTGACTGGGTGGCGCTGGTGCTGATCTTCTGGTGCATACACCAACCGCTCAAGGTAGGTATGGGCGCGGCCTTCGCGCTCGGCCTGTTGATGGACGTTGCCGATGCCAGTGTCATGGGTCAGCATTCCCTGGCCTACGTCCTGCTGGCCTTCGGCGCGGGTGTCCTGTCGCGGCGCATCCTCTGGTTTCCGTTGATCCAGCAGGCACTGCATACGCTGCCGATGCTGCTTGGCACACAGGTCATCATGCTGGCGATCCGGCTTGCTGCCGGCAGCGAAGTACCCACCGTGCTCTGGTTCCTCGGCAGCTTCGTCGGCGCCGCCCTGTGGTATCCGCTGACCTATCTTCTGCTGCTGCCGCAGTACCGTCCCATCGAGCGCGACGAGAACCGTCCCATCTGATGGAATTTTCGAACCCCCAGGAAGGGCTCGAGCGCTTCCAGCGCCGCCTGACGATCGCCGGCAGCTTCGTCCTGGTCTGCTTCGGCCTGCTGTTCTCCCGCTTCTTCTGGCTGCAGGTGGTCCAGCACGATTACTTCGAGACCCGTGCCGAAGACAACCGCATTTCGCTGGTGCCAATCGTGCCCAACCGCGGCCTGATCGTCGACCGCAACGGCGTCATCCTGGCGCGCAACTACTCGGCCTACACGCTGGAGATCACGCCGTCGAAGATCCAGGGCGACCTGGAGACGGCGATCGACGAATTGGGCACGGTTATCGAAATCCAGCCCAAGGACCGCAAGCGCTTCAAGAAACTGCTCGAGGAGAGCAAGAACTTCGAGTCGCTGCCGATCCGCACGCGCCTGGGCGATGACGAGGTGGCGAAATTCATCGCCAATCGCTACCGCTTCCCGGGCATCGACATCAAGGCGCGCCTGTTCCGCCAGTATCCGTTCGGCGCCTTCGCTTCGCACCTGCTGGGTTACATCGGCCGCGTCACCGACAAGGACCTCGACCGCATCGAAGAGCAGGACCAGGAAGCCAACTACCGCGGCACGGACCATTTCGGCAAGACCGGACTCGAGCAGCACTACGAGTTCGACCTGCACGGCATCACCGGCTTCGAGCAGATCGAGATCGACGCCGGGGGCCATGCGGTGCGCACGCTCGAGCGCACGGCGCCCGTGGCCGGCAACAACCTGACGCTGACCATAGACGCGAAGCTGCAGCAGGTCGCGGAGAGGGCTTTTGGCACCCGGCGCGGCGCGCTCGTCGCCATCGAGCCTTCCAGCGGCGGCATCCTGGCCCTGGTGTCCGTGCCGAATTACGACCCGAACCTGTTCGTCGACGGCATCGGCAGCGTCGACTGGGACGCGCTCAACAACTCGGCGGACAAGCCCATGCTGAATCGTGCGTTGAACGGCACGTATCCGCCGGGCTCGACCTTCAAGCCCTACATGGCGCTGGCGGCATTGACCTACGGCAAACGCCGGCCGGAGCAGGTGATCTTCGACCCGGGCTACTTCACCTTCGGCAACTACACCTTCCGCGACGACAAGAAGGGCGGCCACGGCATGGTCGACATGTACGCCTCGATCGTGCAGTCGTGCGACACCTACTACTACATGCTGGCCAACGACCTTGGCATCGACAACATCGCCACCTTCATGCGGCAGTTCGGTTTCGGCCAGAAGACCGGCATCGACATCGATGGCGAATCGGAGGGTGTCCTGCCCTCACCCGAGTGGAAGAAGAAGCGGTACCGGAAGCCGGAGCACCAGAAGTGGTACGCCGGCGAGACCATTTCCATCGGCATCGGCCAGGGCTACAACGCCTACACGCCGATCCAGCTCGCGCAGGCCGTCGCGGCGCTCGCCAACAATGGCGTCATGTACCAGCCGCACCTGGTCGAGACCATCACCGACACGCGCAGCGGCGAGAAGACGTCGCTCGAGCCGACCCAGGTGCACACGATCCCGCTGCGCCAGGAGCACGTCGACGTCGTCAAGCACGCGATGGTCGGGGTGAACAAGGAGGGCACCGGGGCCCGTGCCTTCGTCGGCGCGGGATACGAATCGGCCGGCAAGACCGGTACCGCCCAGGTCTTCTCGCTGAAGGGAGCGCAGTACAAGGAGGGAACCGTGAAGGAGGAACTGCGCGACCACGCGCTGTTCATCGCCTTCGCGCCTGCCGACAAGCCCCGCATCGCGGTTGCCGTGCTGGTGGAGAATGGCGGCTTTGGCGCGCAGGCCGCCGCACCGATCGCGCGGCAGGTATTCGACTACTACCTGCTGGGCAAGGAAGCCAATGCGCCCGCGCCCACGGACGAGGCGGCGCAGGAAGAGGAACGATGAACCGCAACTGGCACCCGCGACGACTCTGGCTGTGGCTGATGGCGCCGGTCGATCCGCCGCTGATGCTGTTGGCGGGGCTCCTTCTTGCCGTATCGCTGCTCATGGTCGGCAGCGCTTCGCCCGAGCGGGTCAGCAGCCAGATCGTCAACATGGCCGTGGCGCTCATCGTCATGCGCGCGGTCGCGCAGATGCCGCCGCAACGCCTCATGCACCTCGCCTTGCCGGTATATGCGGCGGGCCTGCTGCTGCTCGTTGCCGTGGCGCTGTTCGGCGACGTTTCCAAAGGCGCGCGGCGCTGGCTCAACCTGGGCTTCATGCGCGTGCAGCCTTCCGAAATGATGAAGATCGCCGTGCCCCTGATGATGGCCTGGTACTTCCAGCGGCGCGAGGCGGCGTTGCGCCTTTACGACTACGCCCTGGCCGCCATCATCCTGCTCGTGCCCACGGCGCTGATCGCCCGCCAGCCCGACCTCGGCACGGCGATACTCGTGCTGGCGGCAGGCTTTTACGTGATCTTCCTGGCGGGGCTGCCGTGGAAGATCATCGCCGGCATGGCCGTGGCCGCCGTGGCCGGCGCGCCGATGGTCTGGGGCCTGCTGCACGACTACCAGCGCTCGCGCATCCTGACGCTGCTCGACCCGGAAAAGGACCCGCTCGGCAAGGGTTTCCACATCATCCAGTCCACGATCGCCATCGGCTCGGGCGGCATCCTGGGCAAAGGCTGGGGCCAGGGCACGCAGGCACAGTTGGAGTTCATCCCGGAACGCCACACAGACTTCATGTTCTCTGTGGTGTCGGAAGAGTTCGGCCTGCTCGGCAACACCGTGCTCCTGGTGCTCTACGCACTGGTGATCGGCCGCGGCCTGATGATTGCCGCCAACGCGCCGACCTTGTTCACGCGCCTCCTGGCCGGCGCCATCACGATGACCTTCTTCACCTACGCCTTCGTCAACATGGGCATGGTGAGCGGCATCCTGCCGGTGGTCGGCGTGCCGCTCCCCTTCGTCAGCTACGGCGGCACGGCGTTGGTCACGCTCTTTCTCGGCGTGGGCATCCTGATGTCGATCCACGGCCATCGCATGCTGGTGCAGAAGTGATCGCCCGCCTCGCGGCCATCGCGATGGTTCTGGTACTCGCGGCTTGCGGCGGTCCGGCGCCACGGCCGACGTCCGAGACACCCGGCACGGCCAAACCACCGTATGTGCTGAAACGCGGCGGCGGCTACTACCAGGACGACGGCCCCGGCGACAATCCGCCGGCCAACCTCGATGCCATTGCCGATGCGGTTCCATGCATCGAGCCGCCCAACCGCTTCGCCAACAACCCGTACTCGGTCCTGGGGCATGATTATGTGCCGCTGCGCCCGGGTACGCCGTACCGTGCAAGCGGCGTGGCGAGCTGGTACGGGCGCAAGTTCCACGGGCAAAAGACGTCGAGCGGCGAAATCTACGACATGTATGGCATGACGGCGGCCCATCCGACGCTGCCGATCCCCTCCTACGCACGCGTGACCAACCCCGCCAACGGCAGGTCGGTCATCGTGCGCGTCAACGATCGCGGACCGTTCCACGCCGGTCGCATCATCGACCTCTCGTACACGGCTGCCTGGAAGCTCGGCTACATCGGCGGCGGCAGCACGCCTGTCGTCGTCGAGAGCGTCGTCCCCGGGCGCGAAAGTCCGCCGCCACCACCGGCGCCCGACGACGACCTGATACGGCGTATCGCGATGTCTGACTCTGCGGTCGCGCCAGCCACGCTGCCGGAGGTCGCCGAGGCCCGCGGCATCTACCTGCAACTTGGCGCCTTCGGCAACGCGGACAACGCCGAGGCCCTGCGCGGCAGGATCGCACGCGAAATCGGCGCGCTGGGCGACCGTCTGGTCGTCCGGGCCGGCGGCGGCATGTACCGGCTCCAGCTCGGGCCATGGGCCGATCGCGACGAGGCACGCCGCGCCGCCGACAAGCTGGCGGAGCTGCTCGACTTCCGGCCGGTCGTGGTTCAGCGCTGAGCCAACCTATAATTCCTGTTTCGCCACTTCGCCACAGCCTCATGCGCGCTTTCGCATTCCTGTTCTGCCTGCTCGGGTTTCCGCTTGCCCATGCCCAGACCGTCACCGCACCGCCCATTGCGGCCCGTGCCTGGCTCCTGACCGACTACTCGACCGGCCAGTCGCTGGCCGAGCACGACGCCGACGCGCGCATCGAACCGGCTTCGCTCACCAAGCTGATGACCGCCTACATCGCCTTCTCCGCGCTCAAGCAGGGCTCGCTGAAGCCGGACCAGCAGGTGCCGGTGTCGGAGAAGGCATGGAAGGCGCAGGGTTCGCGCATGTTCATCGAGCCGAATCGCCCGGTCACGGTCGACGAGCTGCTGCACGGCATGATCATTCAGTCGGGCAATGACGCCTGCATCGCGCTGGCCGAAGCGATCGCCGGCTCCGAGGAGGCCTTCGTGCAGCGCATGAACCTCGAGGCGCGCCGGCTCGGGCTCGCCAACACGCACTACACGAACGCGGCGGGCCTGCCCGATGCGCAGCACTACTCGACGGCGCGCGATCTCGCACACCTCGTCCGGGCGCTAATCCGCGACTATCCGGAGTACTACCCGCTCTACGCGCAGAAGGAATTCACCTACAACCGCATCACTCAGCCCAACCGCAACCGGCTGCTGTGGCTCGACCCGACCGTCGACGGTGTCAAGACCGGCCACACGGAAAGCGCCGGCTACTGCCTGATCGCCTCGGGCAAGCGCGGGCCGAGGCGCCTCGTCTCCGTCGTCATCGGCGCCGACTCGGACGCGGCGCGCGCGCAGGAGGCACAGCGGCTGCTCAACCACGGCTTCCAGAATTTCGACGCCGTGCGCCTTTACGAAAAGGGTCGGGCCATTTCGCAACTCAAGGTCTACAAGGGCGGTGCCGGCAGCGTGGGTGCCGGCTTCCTGGACGATTTCATCCTCGCCCTGCCCAAGGGTGTTGCCGACCGCCTGAAGGCCCAGCTGATCAGTCAGCAGCCATTGCTGGCGCCGGTGCAGCAAGGACAGCAGATCGGCACGCTCAGGCTTTCGCTTGACGACAAGCCCTACGGCGACTTCCCGGTCGTCGCGCTGGAAACCGTTCCCGTGGCCGGCATCGTGGGGCGCGCCTGGGACACACTGATGCTGTGGTTCCAATAATGGTCTACCTCAACGGTTCCTTTCTTCCTGCCGGACAGGCGACCGTCTCGGTCATGGACCGCGGCTTCCTGTTCGGCGACGGCGTCTACGAGGTCATCCCGGTCTACTCGCGCCGGCCTTTCCGGCTGGCGGAACACCTGCGCCGCCTGCAGGCCAGCCTCGACGGCATCCGGCTCATCAACCCGCACACCGACGAAGAATGGGCGAGCTTGATCGGCCGCATCGTCGAAACGGGCGAGAGCGAAGATCAATCCATCTACGTGCAAGTCACGCGCGGCCCGATGGCCGTGCGCAATCACGCGTTTCCGAAGACGGTCACGCCCACGGTCCTGATCATGGGCGAGGCGCTGGTGACGCCCCCGGCGCAACAGCGCGAACAAGGCATCGCCGCGATCTCCGCCGTCGACATCCGCTGGCTGCGCTGCAACCTGAAGGTGACGTCCCTGCTCGCCAACTGCCTGCTGCGCCAGGCCGCGATCGACGCCGACTGCGTCGAGACGCTGCTGTTCCGCGACGGCTGCCTCACCGAAGGCGCCGCCTCGAACATCTTCGTGATGAAGGATGGCACGCTGCTCGGCCCGCCGAAGAACCACCTGATGCTGGCCGGCATCACCTACGACGTCGTGCTGGAGATCGCCGCCGCGCGCGGCCTGCCTTATCACGTGCGGCCGATCCGCGACGAGGAAGTGCGCGCAGCCGACGAGGTCTGGATGACCTCTTCCACCAAGGAAGTGCTGCCCATCGTGACGCTCGACGGCAAGCCGGTCGGCACCGGCCGGCCCGGGCCCGCGTTCGAGCGCATGCACGGCTGGTACCAGGACTTCAAGCGCGATGTCATGCGCGGCGGCGATGGCCGAGACCCTGCTTGAATTTCCCTGCGATTTCCCGATCAAAGTCATGGGTGCCACCCGCGACGGCTTCGCGCAGGCGATCGCCGGCGTCGTGACGAGGCATGCACCCGACTTCGATCCTGCCACCATGGAAATGCGTACCTCAAGGGAAGGCCGCTATCTCTCGCTGACTTGCACGATCCGTGCGACGTCGCAGGCGCAACTCGACGCGCTCTACCGCGAGCTGTCGAGCCATCCCTGGGTCAAGGTGGTGCTGTAGCCGTGACCAGGATGATCGCACGGCGTGCCACGGGGGCTGACTTTCAGCGCACCTGGCGCGACATGCAGGCCTTCACGGCCGCGCGCGGCGAGGAGACGCTGGACGAAGTCTGGCTGTGCCAGCATCCGCCGGTGTTCACGCAGGGCCTTGCCGGCAAGCCTGAGCACCTGCTGCGCGACATCGGCATTCCGGTCGTGAAAACCGACCGCGGCGGCCAGATCACCTACCACGGCCCGGGCCAGCTCGTTGCCTACCTGCTGCTCGACCTGCGCCGGCGCAACCTCACCGTCAAGGCACTCGTGAATCGCATCGAGCAATCCGTGATCGAACTCCTCGCGGGATACGGCATCACCGGCACGCGGCGCGTCGGCGCGCCGGGCGTCTATGTCGACCACGCCAAGATCGCCGCGCTGGGCCTCAAGATCAAGAACGGCTGCAGCTATCACGGCCTGGCACTCAACGTCGCCATGGATCTGGCGCCGTTCTCGGCCATCAACCCGTGCGGCTACGAGGGCATGGAGGTAACGCAGCTGTCGGCGCTTTGCAGCGAAACGAACCTCGATCGGGTCGGCGACCGCCTGCTCGGCCATCTCGAGCGACACCTATGAGCGAGAAACAGAAAGGCGAAGCCAAGACGGCGCGCATCCCGATCAAGGTCGTGCCGGCGCCGACGCTGCCGAAACCGCCGTGGATCCGCGTCAAGGCCGGCAACTCGGCGGGCCGCTTCGGCCAGATCAAGCAGATCCTGCGCGACCAGCACCTGCACACGGTGTGCGAGGAGGCGACCTGCCCCAACATCGGCGAGTGTTTCGGCAAGGGCACGGCGACCTTCATGATCCTCGGCGACCTGTGCACGCGCCGCTGCCCGTTCTGCGACGTCGGCCACGGCAAACCGCTGCCGCCCGACACGGACGAGCCGGAACATCTCGCACAAACCGTGGCGGCAATGAAGCTGCGCTACGTCGTCGTCACCAGCGTCGACCGCGACGACCTCAAGGATGGCGGCGCCGGGCACTTCGCGGCCTGCATCGACCGCATCCGCACGCTGTCGCCGGGCACGAAGATCGAAGTGCTGGTACCCGATTTCCGCGGCCGGCTCGACGTCGCACTGGAAGCCTTCGAGGGCTTTCTCCCCGACGTCATGAACCACAACCTCGAAACCGTGCCGCGCCTCTACAAGCAGGCCCGGCCGGGCGCCGACTACGCACACTCGCTGAAGCTGCTCAAGGACTTCAAGGCACGTCATCCCGAGGTGCCGACCAAGTCCGGCCTGATGGTGGGCCTCGGCGAGACCGACGACGAGATCCTGCAGACGCTGCGCGACCTGCGCGCGCACGACGTCGAAATGCTCACGATCGGCCAGTACCTTGCACCGTCCGCGCACCACCTACCGGTGCTGCGCTACGTGCATCCGGACGTCTTCGCCATGTACAAGCGCGCAGCTGAGGCGATGGGATTCTCGAACGCCGCCAGTGCGCCACTGGTGCGCTCGAGCTACCACGCCGACCTGCAGGCGCATGACGCCGGAATCGCGTAGGATCGCGCGATGAGTGCGCCAGCCATTGCCGACGTCGTCGGAGCCATCGAGAAATTCAATGCCGGGCGCGAACCCGAGCGGCTGGCGATGAAGCTCGCCAAGATGCGGGAAAGCCCGTTCGTGTTCCTGCGCGGCGCCTGCCACCTCTTCTATGACGCGCTGCCGGACGACCCGGCGCTCAACCAGGCGCCGGCAGCGTGGTGCTGCGGCGACCTACACTTTGAGAATTTCGGCAGCTACAAGGGCGACAACCGCCTCGTGTATTTCGACATCAACGATTACGACGAAGGCGCGCTGGCGCCGTGCACCTGGGACATCGTGCGCTTGCTCACGAGCATCCGTTGCGGTGCCGACGCGCTCAAGGCGACGCCGGCCGAGGCGCTGGCCGTGAGCCGCGATTGCCTCGGCGGCTATCGCGACGCGCTGCAACGCGGCAAGCCGCAGTGGGTCGAGCGCGATACTTCGGTCGGCCTGATCCGCGACCTCCTCACTGAATTGCAGACACGCGAGCGTGCGGACTTTCTCGATCGCCGAACCGTGCGCAAGAACGGCAAGCGTCGCCTCCTGGTCGACGGCGTCAAGGCACTAGCGGCCTCCGATGGCGACCAGAAGGCCGTAGACGAATTCATGGCGCGCTTCGCCGCCGACCAGCCGAATCCGGGCTTCTTCAAGGTGCTCGACGTCGCGCGGCGCATCGCGGGCACCGGCAGCCTTGGCGTCACGCGCTTCGTGATCCTGATCGAAGGCAAGGGCTCGCCCGACGGCAACTACCTGCTCGATCTCAAGGAGGCAAAGCCTTCCGCGCTCGGGCCGCACCTCGCGCGCCTCGGGATCAAACAGCCCGCGTGGAGCGACGAGGCCGAGCGCGTGGTCACGGTGCAAAAGCGCATGCAGGTGGTCGATCATGCCTTCCTGTTCGCTGTCGCCTACCAGGGCCAGCCGTTCGTGCTGAAGGGCCTGCAGCCGTCGGAAGACCGCGTCGCCATCGGCGATTGGGGCAAGAAGCTGGATCGCCTGCGCGACGTCGTGCGCACGATGGGGCAGGTGCTGGCCTGGGACCAGTTGCGCGCATCGGGGCATGGCGGCGCGGCGCCAGCCGATCAGCTGGTCGCCTTCGGCGGTGACGAGCGCTGGCTGCAGCCGGTGCAGGACGCTGCCGATGCCATGACGAAGATCACGCAGCAGCAGTGGGAAGTGTTCGCGAAGTCTTCGCAGTAATTGCTGTTCGGCCACCTTCATGGTCCGCGGCGACCGTGCACCCGCCGCTGTCCCTTCTGCGGCGTCGGCCACGGCAAGCCGCTGCCGCCCGAACCCGCGCCGACTGCGCGCACTCGCTCAAGCTGCCACGCCGACCGGCAGGCCCACGGCGCGGGAGTGGCGTAGAAAAGTCAGTCGTGGTGGTACGCCACCGGTGACTTTCGCGGGCGGGCTACACTGGGTCCATGTGCACCCGCTACATCACGCCCGACCAGGCGGCCATCGAGCGCTACTGGCACATCGGCCGGGACAACAACAATCCATTGCGCTGGGCAGGGCAGGCCTTCCCCGGCAGCCAGGGGCCGTTCATCCGCGCGGCGGCGAGCCAGCAGGAGCTGGTCGTTGGCCAGTGGGGGCTGATCCCATGGTTCGCGAAGGCCGCCAAGCTGAGCTACTCGACCCACAACGCCCGCATCGAGGAGATCGCCGGCAAGGCCTCGTTCAAGCGGTCCTGGCAGCAGGGCAGGCGCTGCATCATCCCGGCGCTGTCGTTCGACGAACCCTGCTGGGAAACCGGCCGCAATGTCTGGTGGCACTTCCGCCGCGCCGACGGCGCGCCCTGGGGGCTGGCCGGCCTGTGGAACGCCTGGACCGATCCTGCGACCGGCGAGATCATCCAGAGCTACACCATGCTGACCGTCAATGCCGACGGCCACCCCCTGATGGCGCGCATGCACAAGCCCGACCCCAAGCTGCCGCACGACCGGCAGGACAAGCGCAGCGTCATCCCCATCGAGTTCGCCGACATCGACACCTGGCTGCACGGCACCACCGAAGACGTCCAGTCCCTGGTACGCGTGCCGCCGGCAGAGGCCTTCGATGCCGGGCCGGACAGGTGAGGGCGCCGCAGCCTCTCTGCGCGGGCGTCGCTTCGAAAGTCAGTCGTGGTGGTACGCCACCGGCGGGTCTAGAGTAATTGGGGTCTGCAAGTAATTCCGGTCAGACCCCGATTGTTTCCCGGAACTAGCCTTAGCGTCCCGACAAGCGCAGTTACGCGCTCGTCGGCCACTCTTGATACTTCGGCGCGTCGTCCGGAATGTTGTCCCAACTGGCCTTGGAGCCGACAAAGATATGCGCGGAGATTTCCTGATCGACGGGCGTATCCAGAGTGCCCAACCGGACGATGACGATCTCCGGTTTTGAATCCCGCCGGGCGTAAATGCCGGAGCCGCAGTTCGAGCAAAAGTAGCGATGATGGGACGGCTCGTAACAGAACTCGCTGAGGACATCCTGTCCCCGCACGATCCGGAAGCTGGCGCTCGGAATGCGAGTGACCGCCTGGTGCGCCGAGCCCGTCGATTTTCGGCAGATGGAGCAATGGCAAAACACGATCGGCCCCAACGAGTCGTCGATTTCGTATTGGACTTGTCCGCAAAGACAACTGCCTCTGTGCATGGTGATTGCCTCCAGATCAGGAACAAAACCTGTTGCGCGGCGTATCGCGGGGCATTATCCCACCGGCGCACTTGTGCCGATCGTACGTCCGGACCGACTGAAAGAGCCTACCCATCCAAACATCAGCTGTCGCGGTACGCCTAGTAGAATCCCGCCATCCCCACGCACCGGAGTTTCCCCATGCGCAAGCTATTCATCCTCGCCGCCCTGCTGCTGTCTTCCGCGGCCCACGCCCTGTCGCTCGACCAGCTGACCAACAAGGATGCCGCGGGCGGCCTGAAGGAAGCGCTGACCCAGGGCGCCGGCAAGGCCGTCGACCTGCTCGGCAAGGAGAACGGCTTCCTCGGCAACCCGAAGGTGAAGATTCCGCTGCCCGGCAAGCTGGAGAAGGCCGCCGACACGCTGCGCAACTTCGGCATGGGCAAGCAGGTCGATGAGCTGGAAACGACCATGAACCGCGCTGCCGAGGCCGCCGTGCCGGAGGCCAAGAAGCTGCTGGTCGAGTCGATAAAGAAGATGTCGATCGAGGACGCCAAGGGCCTCCTGACCGGCGGCGACAATTCCGCCACCGAGTACTTCCGCAAGAATACCTCTGCGCAGCTCGGCGAGAAGTTCAAGCCCATCGTCCAGAAGGCGATGG
>DATJQH010000141.1:0-16940 GCA_035505955.1 Rhodocyclaceae bacterium | reverse complement strand
TTGGGATTGCCGTTCGGACATGGGGGCAACCCGGGCCCAATTCAAGCCTCGCGGCCGACCGGCGGAGTGAGGTTAGTTCGAGCCTGAAACCTTGGGTTGATCCGCGTAGATCAACAGAGGCTGGCCGCCGTGCTCGATCATCGCCTCATCAACCACGGCCTTGGCAAGGTTTTCCATCGCGGGCAGCTCATACATCGTATCCAGCAGAACCCCTTCGAGAATCGAACGCAGTCCGCGGGCTCCCGTCTTGCGCTTGAGCGCCTTGCGCGCGATCGCTTGCAGTGCCGCCGGCCGCACCTCCAGTTCGACCCCCTCCATTGCGAAGAGTTTCTGGTACTGCTTGGTCAGGGCATTCTTCGGTTCGACCAGGATCTGCACCAGGGCGTCCTCGCTCAGTTCCTCGAGAGTGGCCACCACCGGCAGGCGTCCGATCAGTTCGGGAATCAAGCCGTACTTGATCAGGTCTTCGGGCTCCACGCCACGCAGGATCTCGCCGACGGCTTTCTTGTCGTCCTTGCTCTTCACCTCGGCGCCGAACCCGATGCCGCCCCGCTCGGATCGACTGCGGATGACCTTTTCCAGGCCGTCAAAAGCGCCGCCGCAGATGAACAGGATGTTGGTCGTATCGACCTGCACGAAGTCCTGGTTCGGATGCTTGCGGCCGCCCTGCGGCGGCACGCTGGCGATCGTGCCTTCGATCAGCTTCAGCAGCGCCTGCTGCACGCCCTCGCCCGAGACGTCGCGGGTGATCGATGGATTGTCGGACTTGCGCGAAATCTTGTCGATCTCGTCGATATAGACGATGCCCTGCTGTGCCTTCTCGACCTCGTAGTCGCACTTTTGCAGCAGCTTCTGGATGATGTTCTCGACGTCCTCGCCGACGTATCCGGCTTCCGTGAGCGTCGTCGCATCGGCCATCACGAAGGGCACGTTGAGCAGCCGCGCCAGGGTCTGCGCGAGCAGCGTCTTGCCCGATCCGGTCGGACCGACCAGCAGGATATTGCTCTTGGCGAGTTCCACATCGTCTGCCGCCGCGCCCTTCTGCTGGTGGCGCAGGCGCTTGTAGTGGTTGTAGACGGCCACGGCGAGAATCTTCTTCGCCTGTTCCTGGCCGATCACGTACTGGTCGAGGATGCCGCGGATCTCGGGTGGCGTCGGCAGGTCGCGCGACGGCTTGCCGTCCGCGCTGCCCGTGGTCTCGTCGCGGATGATGTCGTTGCAAAGCTCGATGCACTCGTCGCAGATGAACACCGAGGGGCCGGCGATGAGCTTCTTCACCTCGTGCTGGCTCTTGCCGCAGAACGAGCAATACAGAAGCTTGTCGGTCGTCTTCTTCTCAGCCATCGCTGCTCCCCTGTTGGTCCGCGCCGGCTAGGCTTCGCCGCGCTGGGTAAGCACCTTGTCCACCAAACCGTAGTCCACTGCGGCGCCGGCGGAAAGGAAATTGTCGCGATCCGTATCGCGCTCGATCCGCTCGACCGGCTGGCCCGTGTGCTTCGCCAGCATCTCGTTCAATCGCTGTTTGAGGAACAGGATTTCCTTGGCGTGGATTTCCACGTCCGAGGCCTGGCCCTGAAATCCGCCCATCGGCTGATGGATCATGACCCGCGAGTTCGGCAGGCAGAAACGCTTGCCCTTCGTCCCCGCTGCGAGCAGGAAGGCGCCCATCGAGGCCGCCTGGCCGATGCACAACGTCGATACGTCCGGCTTGATGAACTGCATCGTGTCGTAGATTGCCATGCCCGCCGTGACCGCGCCGCCCGGCGAATTGATGTAGAAGTGGATGTCCTTGTCCGGGTTTTCCGATTCCAGGAACAGCATCTGCGCCACGACCAGGTTTGCGGTCATGTCGTTGACCGGCCCGACGAGGAAGATCACGCGTTCCTTCAGCAGACGCGAGTAGATGTCGTAGGCACGCTCGCCCCGCCCACTGGTCTCGACGACCATCGGGATGAGGCCGATGTCCTGAGGTTCGAATATCGTGTTCATCGATTACGAGGCAGATGCGACGATGCGCAAACGCATCATGCCGCATTCCCCATCAGTTCGTCAAAGGAGACGGGCTTGTCGACCGCCTTGGCATTCGCCAGCATCCAGTCCACGACGTTGTTTTCCATGGCCAGCGCCTCGGCTTCGCCCAGGCGTTGCGGCTGGCTGTAATACCAGCGCACGACCTCTTTCGGATCCTCGAAGGTCTGTGCGTAGTCGTCCACTATCGCGCGCACCTGATCGGGCTTGGCGCCCAGGTTCTTGGCGCGCACAAGTTCAGCCAGCACAAGGCCGAGCTTGACGCGGCGCACGGCCTGATCGGTAAACCACGACGCATCGATCGGCATCTGCTTGGCGTCCATGCCGCGCGCCTGCATGTCCTTGAGCGCGTTATCGGCCATCTGTTGCGCTTCCATGTCCACCAGCGCCTTGGGCACTTCGATGGCGTTCGCGGCGAGCAGCGCATCCATGACCTGATTCTTGACGCGCGCCATCAGGCGCTTCTTGACTTCGCGTTCAAGGTTGGCCTTCACCTCCTCGCGCATCTTGACGAGGTCGCCATCGCCAACGCCCAGGGCCCGCGCAAAATCGGCGTCAAGTTCGGGCAACTTCGGCGCTTCGACCTTCTTGCACGTCGCCTCGAACTGTACCGTCTGGCCCTGGAGTTCCGTAGCCTGATAGTCCGCAGGGAAAGTCACGTCGAAGGTCTTGGTTTGCCCCTCGGCGATGCCTTCGAGGCCGTTCTCGAAATCCGGCAGCATCATGCCGCTGCCCAGCATGACATTGAAATCCTGCGCCTTGCCGCCCTGGAACTCCTCGCCGTTCTTGCGCCCGGTGAAGTCGATCGTAAGGCGATCGCCCTTGGTGGCCGAGCGACCCGCGGCAACGAACACGCTGCGCTGCTTGCGCAGCACCTCGATCGTCTTGTCCACTTCCGCATCGCCGACCGCCAGCGTCGCGCGCTCGATGGTCGTCCCCGAAACGTCGCCCAGCGCGATCTCCGGATACACCTCGAATACCGCCGTGAATTCCATGTGCGCGTCGTTCGCCGCGGTCTTGGGCTCGATGCGCGGATAGCCTGCCACGCGCAGGTTCTGGCTGCGCACCTGCTCGCCGAACGCCTTCTCGACGGCGGCGCCGATGGCTTCCGAATGCGCCTGGGGGCCGTACTGCTGCGCGACCATGTTCATCGGTACCTTGCCCGGCCGGAAGCCCGCCATCTTGACGGTCTTCGAGATGTGACGCAGGCGCTGCTGCACTTCCTTGTCGATATCTGCCTTGGCGATCGCCATGTCGATGCGGCGTTCGAGGGGGCTGGCGACGGTGTTTTCCTGGGTCTGCATGAACAATTCCTGAAAGCTTGGTGAATGCGGCCAATTCGGCGGCGGCGTGGCTGGTGCGAAGGAAGGGACTCGAACCCTTACGCCTCGCGGCGCTGGAACCTAAATCCAGTGCGTCTACCAATTCCGCCACCTTCGCGCGACCAATGATTTTACCTGATAATGCTCGCTCGCTGCCCATGACGTGCAGCTCGCGACCCTCAGTTCATGACCCGCAGTTCATGACCAATTCCCATTACGAGAACTTTCCGGTAGCGTCAGTCGTGCTGCCGGCTGCCCTGCGTGAGCCGGTCGCCGCCATCTACGCCTTTGCGCGCAGCGCCGACGATTTTGCCGACGAGGGCAACCTGACCACGGCAAAGCGCCTTGCCCTGCTCGACGACTACCAGCACCGCCTCGATACGATCGAGGACGGCCTGCCGATCGGCGATCCGCTCTTCAAGCGGCTTGCCGACGTCATCGCCGAATTCGATTTGCCCATGCATCCGTTCCGCGACCTGCTCGACGCCTTCAGCCAGGATGTCGTCCAGACGCGCTACGCGACCTACGCCGAACTGCTCGATTACTGCCGGCGTTCGGCGAACCCGGTCGGCCGGCTCTTGCTGCAGCTCTTCAAGGCCACGACGCCTGACAACGTTGCACGGTCGGACGCCATCTGCACGGCGCTCCAGCTCATCAATCATTGGCAGGATGTCGGCGTCGACGCCACGAAGCCCGAGCCCCGCATCTATCTGCCCGGTGAAGACCTCGCCTATTTCGGCGTTCCCGAGATCGATATCCTGCGGCGTACCACGACGGCTGACTTTCGCAGCCTCATGCGTTTCCAGGTGGAACGCACGCGCCAGCTCATGATGCACGGCGAACGGCTGGGATGGTCGCTTCCCGGACGCGTCGGGCTCGAAATCCGCATGATCATCGCCGGCGGCCTGCGCATCCTCGAGAAGATCGAGGATGTCGACTACGACGTCTTTCGGCATCGCCCCGTGTTGACCGCAACCGACTGGCCGCGCCTGCTATGGCGCGCCATCTGAGGCAGCCGTGACTCCAGACCAGTACTGCGCGCAAAAGGCCGCCGAAAGCGGTTCCAGCTTCACCGCCAGCTTTCGTTTCCTCGAATCCGAACGGCGGCAGGCGATCACTGCGCTTTACGCCTTCTGTCGCGAAGTGGACGACGCCGTCGACGAATGCGCGGACCCGGGTGTCGCGGCCATGAAGGTCGCCTGGTGGCGCGGCGAAGTCGAGGCGCTCTACGCCGGCCGCCCGACGCACCCGGTGACGAAGGCGCTGGCGAGCGCCCTGGCACGCTTCAACCTGCCTGCCGAGCAGCTGCAAGAGATCATCGACGGCATGGAGATGGACCTGCACCAGACGCGCTACGCCGATTTCAAGGCGCTGCATCTCTACTGCTACCGCGTCGCCGCCGTGGTCGGCCTGCTCGCGGCCGAGATCTTCGGCTACACGGATCGCCGCACGCTCAGGTACGCGCATGACCTTGGCATCGCCTTCCAGCTCACCAACATCATTCGCGACGTCGGCGAGGACGCGCGGCGAGGCCGCATCTACCTTCCGCAGGACGAACTGGCGCAATTCAGGGTCACCGAGGTCGACATCCTCGCCAACCGCCATTCGAGCGAACTGGTCACGCTCATGGAGTTCCAGGCGGTACGGGCGCGCCAATACTATGATCGCGCGCTGGCCGAGTTGCCCGCTGCAGATCGCAAGAGCCAGCGCGCCGGGCTCATCATGGCAGCCATTTACCGCACCGTGCTCGAAGAAGTCGAGAGGGACGGCTTCCACGTCCTCGAGCGTCGCATCGCGCTGCCGCCGGCGCGCAAGCTCTGGATCGCGTTCCGGACGTGGTTTAGTTCGTGACTGCGCGCGTAGCCATCATCGGTGCCGGCTACGCGGGGCTCGCGGCCGCGGTCGAACTCGCCGCCGCCGGCATCGGCGTCGACGTCTTCGAGGCCTCGCGCACGCTCGGCGGCCGAGCCCGCGCGATCGAGATCGACGGCATTACGCTCGACAACGGCGCCCACATCCTCGCCGGTGCCTACACCGAAACATTGCGGCTCATGGATGTCGTCGGCGCACCGGCGACCGGACTCCTGCGCCTTCCCCTGCATCTCGAATTCCCCGGCGCGTTCCGTCTGCACGCACCGCGCCTGCCGGCGCCACTGCATCTCGCCTGGGCACTCCTGCGCGCGCATGGCCTGGCGTGGCGGGACAAGCTTGCCGCACTCGCCTTCATGCGGCGGCAGCAGCGTGCCGCATTCCGGCTGCCGGCCGACACGACGGTCGGCGCATTGCTCGCCGCAGAGCCCGAAGCGACGCGGCGATTCCTCTGGGAACCGCTCTGCCTCGCCGCGCTCAATACCGCACCCGCGCGCGCTTCGGCGCAGATCTTCCTCAACGTCCTGCGCGACAGCCTTGCGGGAACGCGCGCCGCCAGCGATCTGCTGCTGCCCACGGTCGACTTCTCGTCGCTCTTTCCGGAGCCGGCAGCACGTTTCGTCGAAGCCCGCGGTGGCCGGGTGCTGCGCGGCACACGCATCGATCGCGTCCGCCGCGCCGCGTCGGCATACGTGCTGGATGGGCTCGCCGAGTACTCCAAGGTCATCGTCGCGGTCGCCCCCTACCACCTGCCGGCCTTGCTTTCGGAACTGCCGGAACTCGCAACAACGATTGCGCAAGTCGAGCAACTCGGGTGGGAACCGATCGTCACCTGCTACCTCGCCTATCCGGAATTCGTGCGCCTGCCGCAGCCGATGATCGGCGTGCTTGGCGGCACGGCGCAATGGCTGTTCGATCGCGGCCAGACGCACGGGCAGCCCGGCGTGATCGCCGCGGTCATCTCGGCCAGCCGCCGGCATCGCGAAATTGAAGCCGGCGCACTTGCCGACGAAATCCACGCTGAGATCGGCCGGATCGTGCCCGCACCGCCTTTGCCCTTATGGACCCGAGTGGTCACCGAAAAGCGCGCGACTTTCGCCTGTACGCCTGGCGTACCGCGGCCACTGACTTTGACGCCGCTGCCGGGCCTGCTGCTTGCCGGCGACTTCGTCGCGAGCGATTACCCGGCCACGATAGAGGGCGCCGTCAGGAGCGGCGGCGCCGCCGCCGGTTCACTCCTCCAGCAACCGTCCCGCGGCCAGCCTTAGCACCCGTCCGCAGCGCGACGCCAGCGCTTCGTCGTGCGTCACCAGCACCAGCGTCGTGCCGGCCTCGCGGTTCATGGCGAACATCAGGTCGATGATTTCGGCGCCGGTCGCGGCATCGAGGTTGCCGGTCGGCTCGTCGGCCAACAGGAGCTTCGGCTCGACCGCGAAGGCGCGCGCCAGCGCGACGCGCTGCTGTTCTCCGCCGGAGAGATGCTTCGGATAGTGATGCAGCCGCTCGCCCAACCCCACGCGTGCGAGCATCGCCTGCGCCTGCCGGCCCGCATCCGCGCGGCCCATCAGTTCGAGCGGCAACGCGGCGTTTTCCAGCGCCGTGAGCGCCGGCAGCAACTGGAAAGACTGAAAGACGAAACCGAGCAGGCGGCCGCGCAATTCGGCGCGCGCATCTTCGGCCAGCGATGACATCTCGGCGCCGTCGACGCGCACCTGGCCGCGGCTCGGGCTGTCGAGGCCCGCCAGCAGCGAGAGCAGCGTCGTCTTGCCCGAGCCGGAGGCGCCGACCACCGCCACCGCTTCGCCCGCGCTGACGCGAAACGAAATGTCGTGCAGAATCGTGAGCATGCCGTCGCCGCTCCGGACGTCCTTGCCCAGACCTTCGACCTCAATGATTGCCGTCATGTTGAAACGCCTGTTGTTGTTCGCATTGTCCGCCTTGTCGCTTTCCGCCTTCGCCGCGCCCGTCGTTCTGGTCTATGGCGACAGCCTGTCCGCCGGTTATGGCATCGGCATCGAGCAGAGCTGGCCGGCGCTGCTGGCAAAGCGGGTGGAGCATAACCGTCCGCCCTACGGCGTGTCCAATGCCAGCATCAGCGGCGAGACCACGGCCGGCGGTCGCGAGCGTTTCGCGGCGACGCTGGCGCGCGTGCAGCCCGACGTCGTCGTCATCGCGCTCGGTGCCAACGACGGGTTGCGCGGCCTGTCGGCAACGCAGATGCGCGACAACCTCGAAGCCATGGTGCATCTGGCAAAGTCGCAGAAGGCGCGCGTGCTACTGGTCGGCATGAAGCTGCCGCCGAACTATGGTGTGATCTACGAGCGGCAGTTCGAGCAGGCGTTCGCGCAGGTCAGCAGGAAGGAGGACGTGCCGCTGCTGCCCTTCCTGCTCGAACCGCTCGGCGCCGACATCGGCGACTTCCAGCCCGACGACCTGCATCCCACGGCGGCCGCCCAACCAAAGATCCTCGACCACGTCTGGCCGGCCTTGAGGCCGCTGCTCAGATAAAAGTCAGCCCCGGTGGTACGCCGTGCGAATCGGCGAAGCGGCCGATGACGACCGCCCGATCCAGCCCGTCCGCGCGGCAGGCGGAGAGCGCCTCGTCGACGCTCTCCGGCGCACAGGAAATCAGCAGGCCGCCGCTCGTTTGCGGATCCGTGATCATCTTCTGCTGCCACTCGGGCATGCCGGCCGCCAGCGCAATCGATTCGCCGTAGCTCGCCCAGTTGCGCGCCGAGGCGCCGGTGGCGATGCCGGCCTTGAGATGCGTCACGGCTTCCTCGATCAGCGGCAGTTTGTCGAACTCGACCGTGCAGCCGAGCTTCGAGCCGCGGCAGATCTCGAGCAGGTGGCCGCCCAGGCCGAAGCCGGTGACGTCGGTGATCGCGTGCACGCCGGGCATGGTCGCGAGCCTCCCGCCAACCGTATTGAGCTTGGTGCTCCAGCGCACCATCTCCCCGTAACCTGCGGGCGAAAGAACATCCTTCTTCAGCGCCGCCGAGAGAATGCCGATGCCGAGCGGCTTCGTCAGGATCAGCGCGTCGCCCGCGCGCGCCCCCTTGTTGGTCTTGACCTGGTCCGGATGGACGATGCCGATGGCGACGAGGCCGTACATCGGCTCCTGCGCATCGATCGAATGCCCGCCCGCAATCGGAATTCCCGCTTCGGCGCATATGGATGCGCCGCCTTCAAGGATCGTGTGAATCACATTCTCGGGCAACTTGGCGAGCGGCATGCCCACGATGGCCAGCGCGAATATCGGCTGGCCGCCCATCGCGTAAACGTCGGACAAGGCATTGGCGGCGGCGATGCGGCCGAAGTCGCGCGGATCGTCGACGATGGGCATGAAGAAGTCGGTCGTCGCCACCACCGCCTGCGTTTCGTTCAGGCGATAGACGGCGGCGTCGTCGGCTGTCTCGATCCCCACCAGGAGATCGGCCGGCAACGTCTTCAATGGCGATTCGGCGATAATGCGCGACAACACGGCCGACGCAATCTTGCAGCCTCAACCGCCGCCGTGACTGAACTGGGTAAGCTTGATGTCTTCCATGGAATCAACAGTGTCGGAACGCGCCCCGAAGGGGATGGCAAAGGTAACACAGCTCGCGGAATTCGACGCCATCATCGACGCCCGCTCCCCCGCAGAATACGCCGACGACCATGTCCCGGGCGCCATCAGCTGCCCGGTGCTGGACGACGAGGAGCGCGCCCGCATCGGCACGATCTACAAGCAGATTTCACCCTTCGAAGCACGCAGGGCCGGCGCGCCGCTGGTGGCGAAAAACATCGCGCGCCACATCGAAACGTTCTTCGCCGACAAGCCCAAAGACTGGAAGCCGCTCGTCTACTGCTGGCGTGGCGGCAAGCGCAGCGGCGCCTTCTGCCACATCCTGCGCGAGATCGGCTGGAACGCGCACAAGCTCGAAGGTGGCTACAAGATCTGGCGGCAGCAGGTCATCGCCGATCTCGCGGAGTGGCCCGCGCGCTTTTCCTTCCGGGTGATTTCCGGCGCGACCGGCAGCGCCAAAAGCCGCCTCCTCGAAGCACTGGCGGCGCATGGCGCGCAAGTCCTGCATCTCGAAGCCCTGGCCGCGCACAAGGGTTCGGTGCTCGGCAGCCTGCCGGACGAACCTCAACCCTCGCAAAAGGCATTCGAAACACGCCTGCACTCGACCCTGTCCGCGCTCGACTCGCAACTGCCGGTGTTCGTGGAGGCCGAGAGCCGGCGCATCGGCAGCGTGCAGCTGCCCGACGCGCTGATCGCGGCCATCCGTTCCGCGCCCTGCCTGCGGATCGAAGCGACGCTGGCCGCGCGCGTGGACTTCCTGCTGCGCGACTACGCCTACTTTCTCGCCGATCCGCATTGGCTCGCGGAAAAGCTCGGCCACCTGCGCGGCCTGCAGAGCAACGAAACCCTCGTGCGTTGGCTGGAACTGGTCGACGCCGGCGACTTTCGCACACTCGTCGCCGAACTGCTGGCGAAGCACTATGACCCGCTCTACCAGCGCTCGCAGGCAAAGAACTACCGGGACTTCGGCGATGCACCACCGCTCGCCACCGAGGATCTGAGCGCCGACGGCATCACCGCATTGGCGCGGCGGATTCAGGCAGCGTAACCTCGCGCCGGCGGCAGGCGCAGATGCGCTGGACCACTGCCGGCCTGGGTTGCTGCACTTCTCCCTGCTCGAAAGCCACGACCGTGAACCGCTTGTGCATCAGATCGAGCAGTTCGCCCTGCCGCAGCAGATACTCGGGATGGCTCGGCTTGCCGAAGCGCTCGTTGCCGGCCATGAATGTCTCGTAGATCAACACGCCGCCTTCGCCGAGGCAGGCGAACAGTTGCGGCAGCAGCGGCCGCCACAGGAAGTTGGTGACGACGATGCCGTCGAAGGCGCGACCGAAATAGGGCCACGGCCCGCCCTCCAGATCGGCGACACGCGTGGTGACACCGTCGACGCCCGAAAGCCCCGCAAGCAGCTGCTCGTCGCGGTCGACCGCCTCGACGCGATACCCCAGCGCGGCGAGCAAACGCGCATGGCGCCCGCCTCCGCATGCCAGATCAAGAACATCGCCACCGGCCGGAATCAACGGTGCAAAGCGGCTTACCCAGGCCGACGGCGCGGCTGTCGCAATTGGCTCAGTCATGATCCGATTTTCCCCCGTTTTCGCGCCTAAATCGATGGCCCATGACGGCGGATCGGTGTATCCTTTGCTGCGTCGCAACACCCAGCGACGACAAGATCGCGGACAAAAGCCGGGACCGCCCACATGAACTACGAGCGTCACTACCTGACATCGCTCCTGGAGCCCAAGTCCATCGCCATCATCGGCGCATCCGAAACACCGGGCTCGATCGGCGAAACGCTCGTCCGCAACGTTCTCGACAGCAATTTCCAGGGCAAGGTCTTCTTCGTCAACCCAAAGCACGAGAAGGTCTTCGGGCAGAAGAGCTACGACAGCGTCGAGGCCATTCCGCAGCGGCTCGACCTGGCCGTCATCTGCACGCGCGCCGACACCGTCCCTGGCATCGTCGACGCCTGTGGCCGCGCCGGCACGCGCTCAGCGATCGTCATTTCGAGCGGCTTCTCCGAAACCGGCCCGCGCGGCGCGGCGCTCGAACGCGCCGTGCTCGAAACCGCCCGCCGCCACCGGCTGCGCCTGCTCGGACCCAACTGCCTTGGGGTCATCCGGCCCTCTGCCGGCATCAATCTCACCTTCGCGCATAGCAACGCCAGCGCCGGCACAATTGGTCTCATTTCGCAGTCCGGAGCGCTGTGCACGGCCATCCTCGACTGGGCGCTGCCCAACGGCGTCGGCTTCTCCACCGTGGTTTCGCTGGGCGCCGAAGGCGACGTCGACTTCGGCGAAATCCTCGAGTACATGGTCGCCGACCCGAAGACGCAGAACATCTTCCTGTACATCGAAGGCATCAAGAACGCGCGCCGCTTCATGAGCGCGCTGCGCGCGGCCGCCCGCTGCAAGCCCGTGCTGCTGATCAAGGTGGGCAAGCATCCTGCCGGAGAACAGGCGGTGCGGTCCCATTCCGGCGCCGTGGTCGGCTCCGACGACGTCTTCGATGCCGCGCTGCGCCGCGCCGGCGTCGTGCGCCTGGGCACCGTCGGCGAAATGTACGCCGCGGCGCAGGCGCTGTTCTCGCATTTCCGCCCGCGCGGCAACCGCCTGGCCATCATCACCAACGGCGGCGGCCCGGGCGTCATGGCGGCGGACCACTGCTGCGATCTGAACATTCCGCTGGCGACGCTCTCGGACGTGACGCTAGCGAAGTTGAACGAGGTGCTGCCGGCAACCTGGTCGAAGAACAATCCGCTCGACATCATCGGCGACGCCGACCCGGCCCGCTACGTCACGGCGACGGAGGCCTGCCTGAACGACGAGCAGGTCGACGGCGTGCTGGTAATCCTGACGCCTCAGGCGATGACCGATCCGACACAGGTGGCGCGCAGCATCATCGAGCTTTCGCGCAAGACCGACAAGCCGGTGGTGACCTGCTGGATGGGCGAGGAACAGGTGCGCGAAGCGCGGCTGCTGTTCAAGGGCGCCGGCATCCCGACGTTCCGCACGCCCGAGCCTGCTGTGGCCCTGTTCTCGCACATTTCCGCCTACTACCGCAACCAGCGCCTGCTGATGGAAGCGCCGGCTTCGATCTCCGACCAGATCGCGCCGCGCCTCGAATCGGCCCGGCTGGTGATCGAGACTGCGCTGGCCGAGGGCCGCAAGGTGCTGAACGAGATGGAGTCGAAGGCGCTCCTCGCCGCCTTCCGCATTCCCATCGCGCAGACCGTGGTGGCACGTTCGCCGTCCGAGGCGATGGTGCTGGCCGAAGAAATCGGCCTGCCCATCGTGATGAAGATCGACTCGCCGCAAATCACCCACAAATCCGATTCGGGCGGCGTACGCCTGAACCTGAACTCGCTCGCGGCGGTGCGCGATGCCTACACCGAGATCGTAGAGGAGGTGCGCAAGAATCGTCCCGATGCCATGATCCACGGCGTCGCCATCGAGCCCATGATCCAGAAGGCGAACGGTCGCGAACTCATGGTGGGCATGGCGCGCGACGAGATCTTCGGCCCGACGATCCTGTTCGGCCCGGGCGGCGTCGGCATCGAAGCGACGGGCAAGGATCGCGCCGTCGCGCTGCCCCCGCTCAACCAGTTCCTCGTCGCCGACATGCTCGCCTCGACCCGCACCTCGGCGAAGCTCGGCGCGTTCCGCAACATGCCGCCAGTCAGCATGGAAGCGCTGGAGTCCGTTCTGCTGCGCGTGTCGGAAATGGTGTGCGAACTGCCGTGGATTTCGGCGCTGGACATCAATCCGCTGATCGTCGACGAGAACGGCGCCGTCGCAGTCGATGCCCGCATTTCGATCGAGCAAATGCCGCTCACCGCGGGTCGCTACGATCACATGGCGATCCACCCGTATCCCTCGCATCTGGCCGTCAATTACCAGACCAGCGAAGGACAGACGGTGCAGATCCGCCCGATCAAACCCGAAGACGCGGACATGGAGCAGGTCTTCGTGCAGCACCTGTCGCCGGAGACGAAATACTTCCGGTTCATGAACACCATCCGGGAACTCTCGCTGGCGCAACTCATCCGCCTGACGCAGATCGACTACGATCGCGAGATGGCTTTCGTCGCGCTCGTCGAGGAGAACGGCGAGGAAACGGAAGTCGGCGTGGCACGCTACGCCACCAACCCCGATGGCGAATCCTGCGAGTTCGCGATCGTCGTTTCCGACCAATGGCAGGGCAAGGGGGTCGCCCGGCGCCTCATGGGCGTGCTGATCGATGCCGCGCGCGCCCGCGGGCTCAAGTACATGAACGGCGATTTCCTGGCCGAGAACTCGCGCATGCTGCGCTTCGTCGCCGGCATGGGCTTCGTCCTTTCGCCGCACCCCGAGGATTCGGGCCTCAAGCGCGGCGTGCTGGTGCTCGACTAGGCCTTCATCTCGCGCGGCTCGATCAGCAGCGTGCCATCCGCGGCGTGCCACCAGGACTGACTTTCCTGGATCGTGCATTGAAACTGCATGCCGCGTTCGGCGAGATTCGCCAGCGCGGCTGACTGGCCCTCATCGACCGACAGCACGCGCAGGTTGCCGAGCTTACTCAGGGCCGGCCCTTCCTTCGCCCACCAGGCATCCATTGCACGGCCGCCATAAGCCAGCACCACGACTTCATCGGCCCGTGCGCAGGCGCGCTTTACGACACGCTCATCGGGCAGGCCCACTTCCACCCACAGCCGGATTTCGCCGCCATAGTCCTTGAGCCACAGTGCCGGCTCGTCGGTGGTCGACAAGCCCTTGCCGAACTCGAGGCGTTCGTGCGCGAAAAGCGCGAAGGCGAGCAGCCGGATCATCATGCGCTCGTCGGTCTCCGACGGGTGCCGGGCCAGCGTCAGCGCATGGTCGCCGTAATAGCAGCGGTCGAGATCGGCGACGTTCAGGCTCGCCTTGAAGATGGTGGACTTGAGTGCCATGCGGCAGAGTGTAACCGCAATGCGGTCGCGAGTTCGGCGACTTCCCGGCTCCAGTCGCGACGTGCGTGCTGGCGAAAGAGCCGCATGACGCGGGGATACCACGGCGAATCGTCGCGATCCGCGAGCCAGCGCCAGTCGGTCTGGTAGTACGGCAGCAGCACCCAACAGGGCTTGGCGAGCGCGCCCGCCAGGTGCGCCACGGCCGTGTCGACGCCGATCACCAGGTCGAGGTTGACGATGACGGCCGCCGTATCCGCGAAGTCGTCGACCTGCGCCATGACGTCCGCGATCGGGAAAGGCGGCGGCGTGGCATCGGCGCGCTCCTTTTGCAGGCTGACGAAGCGCACGCCCGGCACCTCGCCGAGCGGCGCCAGGACATCGAGCGACGGCAGGGAGCGGTCGGCGTCATTCTCGAATCCCGCGCTGCCTTTCCACACGATCCCGACACGAAGGTCCGCCGCCTTGTCGTCCAGGAAATCCCGCCAGCGCGCGGCCTGCGCGAGATCGGCGCTCAGGTAGGGTAATTCGGCCGGCACGGAATCGACTCGCGTCGAAAACAGGAACGGCAGGCTGAGCGGCGGCACCCAGTAGTCCCAACCCTCGTGCGGCAGCGGTTCGTCGAGCCCGATGGCACGATCCGCCCCGTTGAGGCGGCCGAACAGCCTTTTCAGTTTCGGGTGGCAAAGCACGTCGACGCGAACGGCACCGGCCGCCTTGATTCGCGTCGCGTAGCGGCAGAACTGAATCATGTCGCCATGCCCCGCCTCGACGCCGATCAGCACCGCCTTGCCGGCCAACGGCGCGCCCTGCCAGCGCGGGCATGGGATGAGGCGCTCCAGGCGTTCGTACCAGTCGCGTGCCTCGAAGCAGGCCCAGCCCTCCTCGTAGCGCCCCTGGCGCAACAGCACATAGGCGAGGTTGAATGCGGCATTCCGGTAGTCGGGTGCAAGGCGCAGGGCCGTGCGGTAGCACGCTTCGGCCTCGTCCTCTCGCTTTTGCGTCGCGAGCGCGACGCCGAGATTGCACCACGCAGCGATCATGCGCGGGTTCGCCACGATCGCGTCGCGAAAGGCGGCTTCCGCGCCGGCGATGTCGCCTTCGCCCAACAGGCGTGTACCTGCGAAGAAGTGGCGCTCAGCTGCAGCGGCGTGGTCCATGGCGGAATTCTAGACGCGGTATGATGGTCGCACCCCGAACATCCGAGCACCGACACCATGGACGACCACGCACCACCCGCCAAATCGCCGGCCGGTCTCGGCATTCCGCGCCAGGGGCGCTTCGACCCGGCCGCGTTCGAGCGCGCGATCACCGACCTGCTGCACGCCTGCGGCGTTGCCAGCGACACCGTGCACACGGGCAAGACGGCCTTGCGCGTGCGCGAGCTATGGCAGAAGCGGCTTCTCGGCGGCTACGAGATCGATCCGGCCGAAGCGCTCGGCGAAGGTTTCGCCGACGCGCGTTCCGACATGGTGGTGATCCGCGGCATCGCCATTCATGGCGTCTGCCCGCACCATCTAGTGCCGTTCCGAGGCGTCGCCCATGTAGCCTATCTTCCCGGCGGGCGCCTGCACGGCTTCGGCCGCATCGCGCGGCTCGTCGACGCCATCGGCCACCGCTTCACCTACCAGGAATGGATGACACGCGACATCGCCGAAGCGCTGATGACGCACGGCAAGGCGCGTGGCGCCGCCTGTGTGATCGAGGCCGAGCAGCTTTGCCTGTTGCTCGGCGAGGACCGGCGCGGCGACGAGCGCGTCATGACCCAGGCATTCACCGGCGACTTCGAGAAGTCGGAGCAGTTGCGTTATGAGTTCCTGCGCGGCATCGGCGGCCGCACGCTCTAGCGGTCAATTGCGCGCGTGAGCGATCTGGTAGCGGTCGACGCCGACGAAGCTGCTGAGGAGTTGCGCCATGTCCGGCAACGACGCGCCCTTGTTCCTGCCCCGCGCCACGGCGACGAAGCGCCACTCGAGGCGCTCGCGCTCGTGCGTGATTTGCAGCGAACCCCAGGCGATGTCGTAGCCGAGTTCGCTCATGGCCTGGTCGAGAACATCGTCGACGGGCACGTATTCCGGTTCGAATCCGAGCATGACCCCGATCGCCGGCCGTGACGGCAACGAGCTCTCGAGCCTGGAAACCCACAGCATGCAACTTGCGGAAAGGAAGGTCAGGAGAATAGCCGCCGCATAGAAGCCGACACCGACGAGCACGCCGATGGCGCAAGACGCCCAGATCGATGCCGCCGTGGTGAGGCCGCTGATATTGAGCCCCTCCTTCATGATCACGCCTGCCCCCAGGAAGCCGACGCCGGTGACGATGCCCTGCATCACGCGCGTCGGATCCGCAGCAGGGCCCGCCACGTTGGGATGCCCGGCATACCAGAACTCGGGGTAGCCGACGATGGCGGTCAGCGCAGCCGACGCCATGCAGACGAGGCCGTAGGTGCGCATGCCTGCGGCACGGCCGTGGTAGGTGCGTTCGTAACCGACGACGAGCCCCAGAAGCAACGCGCCGAGCAGGTTCATGAAGACGACGATATTGGTCGCCACTTCCGGTCCCGACCAGTAGGCTGCCAGCGATTCCGGCGACAGGACGCTCATCGGCATTTCTCCCAGCGTTTTGAATCCGATCAGTGTAACGACAATCCCGACGGGCGGCTGTGGCGCAAACGGCGCCGCGCCGCTAAACTACAGGCTTCGAGTCCGAATCCATCGACACAAGAAGCAATGGACATCTTGCGCGCCCTTCAGTTCGGCCGGGGCCGCCCACGGCGTACCACGACGGCTGACTTTCGGCAGAACCCTGGAGATTCCGCCATGCCCATCTATTCCATCGGCGCCAAGCGGCCGCAGATCGCCGAATCCGCATGGATCGCCCCCAACGCCACCGTTGTCGGCGACGTCCGCATCGGCGCCAACGTCAGCATCTGGTGGAACGCGGTGCTGCGCGGCGACAACGACCCGATCACGATCGGCGAGAACACGAACATCCAGGACGGTTCGATCCTCCATACCGACATCGGCGTTGGGCTGACGATCGCGGCCAACGTGACTGTCGGCCACATGGTCATGCTCCACGGCTGCACCATCGGCGAGGGCAGCCTGGTCGGCATCGGCGCCATCATCCTCAACCACGCCGTCATCGGCAAGGAATGCCTGATCGGTGCCGGCGCCCTGGTCGCCGAGGGCAAGCGCATTCCCGACCGGTCACTGGTCATCGGCTCGCC
>DATJQH010000140.1:0-6160 GCA_035505955.1 Rhodocyclaceae bacterium | reverse complement strand
GCGCTGCATCACCGCTTCGGCGCCGCCACCCTTGAACACGCGCTCGCCGGTCAGCATTTCCAGCAGCACCAGCCCGGCCGCAAAGACATCCATCTTTTCGCTCACGGTGCGGCCGGATACGTACTCGGGCGCCATGTAGGCCGGCGTTCCAAACACGCCTGGGGCCTCCGCGCCCGCGTTGGCGCGCCGGGTGGCGATGCCGAAGTCCATCACGCGCGGCATGCCATCGCCATCGAGCAGGATGTTCGAGGGCTTCAGGTCGCGGTGGATGATGCCTTGCGCGTGCGCCTGCGCGAGTGCATCCGCCACCTGTCGCATCAGGTTCGCCGCACGCGCTGGCGCCATCCCGCCGCCCGCGCGCAGCACGTCCTGCAGCGTGCCCCCGTCGACATACTCGAACACGAGGTACAAATCACCGCCCTGCTCGCCCGCGTCGTGTATCGGCACGATGTTCGGATGGTGCAGCTTGCTGACGATGCGCGCCTCGTCGAGCAGGGCGGCGTTCACTTCGGGGTCCGGTTCGGAGAAATGCAGCGTCTTTATGGCGACTTCGCGCTGCAACTGGGGGTCCCAGGCAAGATAGACGACGCTCTGGCTGCCGCGCCCCAGTTCGCGCCGGATCTCGAAGCGGCCGATCGTTGCGTTCATCCGAGCGAGCGCCCCGGCGCGGCCGTCGGCCAGCCGTCACGACGAAGTACAATGCGCGACCGAAGCATCACCGTCCCCCACAAAGCACGGAGTCTATTCCACCATGTCCGGAGATCATTTTCACGTCCACGGCCCCCACGATCATGCCGTCGAGCATGCCGCCGAACACGGCGCCGGCGATTCGTTCGCCTCGCGCGTTGCCGTCATGACCGCCATCATGTCCACTTGCGGCGCCATCTTCGGCTTTGCCGGCGGCGCCAGCCAGAACGAAGCCTTGATGTTCAAGAACGAGGCGGCCATCAAGAAGACCGAGGCGTCGAACCAGTGGGCGTACTACCAGGCCAAGAGCAACAAGCAGAATCTGGCGGAGTTGTCCGTTGTTCTCACCCAGAACGACGTGCGAGAGCGCTACCTCGCAGAGATCGAGCGCTACAAGACGGAAAAGGCCGACATCAAGACCAAGGCCGAGGCCCTGGAGGAAGCCGCAAAGGAAGCTGACCATCACAGCGAGGAAGTGATGCACGAGCACCACCGCTGGGCGCAGGCCATGACAGCGATCCAGATCGCCATCTCGCTCGCCGCCATCACGCTGCTGGCGCGTCGCCGCTGGCTGATGTGGGCGTCGGTCGGCGTGGCTGCGCTCGGGGGAGTCATCGGCATCGCCGCCTTCGCGCACCTGTAAGGGTGGTGCCGACAGTCTGACTCGAACAGACGACCTACCGCTTACAAGGCGGTTGCTCTACCAACTGAGCTATGCCGGCGCTGCGCGAATTGTACGGTACGCCAACCCCCTGAATCGACTCGATTTTCCCTCGTTTCCGACCTACTAGATATAGTGGCATACGGCTTGCTGCACCACTAGCGACAGACGTAAGTCATTGTTTTTAATGGTTGTGGAAAAATCACACTTCCAAACCGGAAGAGACAGGAATATCCTTCCCGTCTATCGTTTCGCATCACATCATCACCCAGCCTATCGGACCAAGAACATGACAACAGAAACGCCGATTTCCGGAGATGTCGTACCCATCCAGCAAATGGGCCTGCCTCTGGCGCAGGAGATTTCCGGCGAGGTATTGTTGGAGAAATATGCCAAGGGCAACGAGCGCAGCGTCCATGACGTGCGCGAGCGCGTCGCCCGCGCCCTGGCCAGCGTCGAGCCCGAGGACAAGCGTGCCCTCTGGCAGGAGCGCTTCCTCGACGCACAGGAGAACGGCTTCGTGCCGGCCGGCCGCATCAACTCGGCAGCAGGCACCGACCTGTGCGCAACGCTGATCAACTGTTTCGTCCAGCCCGTCGGCGACTCGATCTCGGAGATCGTGGACAACCGCCCCGGCATCTACACGGCCTTGCTGCAGGCGGCCGAAACCATGCGCCGCGGCGGCGGCGTCGGCTACGATTTTTCGACCATCCGCCCGATCGGCGCCCACGTCAAGGGCACGCAGTCGCGTGCCTCGGGGCCGGTCTCCTACATGCGCGTCTTCGATCGCTCCTGCGAGACCGTCGAATCGGCCGGCAGCCGGCGCGGCGCCCAGATGGGCGTGCTGCGCTGCGACCACCCCGACATCGAGACTTTCATCCATGCCAAGGACGCGGGCGACCTCACCAATTTCAACATCTCGATCGGCGTCACCGACGCCTTCATGTCGGCCGTCGAAGCCGATGCCGAGATTGAACTGACGCACCGCGCCGAGCCCTCCAGCGACATCAAGCAGGCGGGCGCCTACCAGCGTGAAGACGGCCTTTGGGTCTATCGCAAGCTGCCCGCCCGCGAGTTGTGGGACCAAGTGATGCGCTCGACCTACGACCACGCCGAGCCGGGCATCCTGTTCATCGATCGCATGAACCGGGACAACAACCTCAACTACTGCGAAACCATCGAGGCGACCAACCCCTGTGCCGAGCAGCCGCTGCCTCCGTATGGTTGCTGCTGCCTGGGTTCGATCAACCTGACCCGCTTCATCAAGCGGCCGTTCGAGGATTTCTCCGAGTTCGACTACGCAAGCTTTGGCCGCGTGATCGACGATTCGGTGCGCATGCTCGACAACGTGCTCGACGTCACCTGCTGGCCGTTGCCCCAACAGCACGCCGAAGCACAGGCCAAGCGCCGGGTCGGCCTTGGCTTCACCGGACTCGGTGATGCGCTGATCATGCTGCGCCTGAAGTACGATACCGCCGAAGCGCGCGAGATGGCGACGAAAATCTCCGAGTACATGCGCGACCGCGCCTATCTCGCGTCGGTGGAACTCGCGAAGGAACGCGGCGCCTTCCCACTCTTCAACGCCGACCTCTATCTCTCCGGCGGCAATTTCGCCTCGCGCCTGCCCAACGAGATCAAGGACCAGATCCGCAAGCACGGCCTGCGCAACTCGCACCTGTTGTCGATCGCGCCGACGGGCACCATCAGCCTCGCCTTTGCCGACAACGCCTCGAACGGCATCGAGCCGCCGTTCTCCTGGACCTACACGCGCAAGAAGCGCATGGTCGACGGCACCTTCAAGGAGTACGCCGTCGAGGATTACGCCTGGCGGCTCTACAAGCACATGGGCGGGGATGTAGGCAAGCTGCCCGACTATTTCGTCACCGCGCTGGCGATCTCGGCGCAGGCCCACAAGGACATGGTGGCCGCAGTGGCCCCCTGCATCGACACCGCGATTTCCAAGACCGTAAACGTCCCGGAGGACTACCCCTACGCCGACTTCGAAGGCCTCTACATGGATGCCTGGAAGGCCGGCCTCAAGGGCCTCGCCACCTACCGGCCCAACAAGGTACTGGGCGCCGTCCTGTCGGTGGAAGGCAGTGGCAGCCAGCAGAAGCAACCGCAGGACGTCACGATCGACGGCGCCAACAAGCGCCTGTCGATCGGCTCGCTGCCGGCGCCGGTGCTTGCCAGCCTGCGCTGGCCGGGCCGGCCGCGCCTCGCGGACGGCAACTTGGCCTGGAGCTACATGATCGAGACGCCGCACGGCGAGTTCGCGCTCTTCGTCGGGCAAGCCGAGAATGGTCACGCCCGCGCACTGCCGTTCGAGGTGTGGGTCAACGGCACCGAGCAGCCGCGCGGCCTGGGCGCTGTCGCCAAGACCCTGTCGATGGACATGCGCGCCAACGACAAGGCCTTCCTCAAGCTGAAGCTCGACGTGCTCGCCCGAACCGTCGGCGAAGCGCCGTTCGAGATGCCCTTCCCGCCGCTCGGCGAGAAGAAGATGATGCCGGGCTCCGTCGCTGCGATGGCGCAGGTCGTGCGCTACCGCTGCGAGCAGCTCGGCGCGCTCGAAGGCGAAGGCCCGACACCCGTGCTCGATGCCATGTTCAGCCGCGACGAGCCGAAGACCGGCACCGACGGCACGCTCTCCTGGACCGTCGACATCACGAATGCGACCGCAAATGAAGAGTTCGTGCTCGGCCTCAAGGAAATCACGCTGCCCGACGGCGTCACGCGGCCCTACTCGGTGTGGCTCTCGGGCAACTATCCGCGCGCCCTGGACGGGCTGACCAAGCTGCTGTCGCTCGACATGCGCGTGCTCGACCCGGCCTGGATCGGCATGAAGCTCAGGAAGCTCACCAACTACGCCGAGCCGCTGGGCGACTTCATGGCCCGTGTGCCGGGCGGCCAGAAGCAGCAGAACTGGCCGTCGACCGTTGCGTACATCGCGCGTCTGATCATGCATCGCTATACCATGCTCGGCATCCTCGACGAAAACGGCTATCCGACGCGCGAGATGGGCATCCTCGAGACGCCGCGCGACAAGGGAGCAGTCAAGGTGACGCAAGGCTCGCTGTGTGGCGAATGTGGCAACATGACGGTGATTCGCAAAGACGGATGCGACTTTTGCACCGCATGCGGCGCCGTCGGTGCCTGCGGCTGATCCAGCAGGGAGAGACAATCCGGGTCCCCCTGTCTGCTCCATCTCGTGTCAGGGAACGACAGCACACATCTTCTGCCAAGAATTCATCAAGTGCACAAAGTTGTCATCAGCGGCACAGGCCTCTGGACCGCGCCAGATGCCATCAGCAACGAAGAACTCGTTGCATCGTACAACGCGTACGTCGCCCGGTTCAACGGGGAGCACTCAGCTGAAATCGCCAGCGGCGCAATGGCGCCGCTGCCCGAATCCAGCGTCGAATTCATCGAGAAGGCATCCGGCATCAAGCGCCGCTACGTGATCGACAAGGCTGGCGTGCTGGACCCTACGCGCATGAAGCCGCGTTTCCAGCCCCGCCCCGACGATCAAGTCTCCCTCATGGCCGAGATCGGCGTTGCGGCCGCGCGGGAAGCCTTGGCCAAAGCGGGTCGCAGCGGTACCGATATCGACTTGGTGATCTGCGCGGCCTCGAACATGCAGCGCGCCTATCCGGCCATCGCAATCGAGATTCAGAAGGTCATTGGTGCCCGCGGCTACGCTTTCGACATGATGGTCGCCTGCTCCTCGGCCACCTTTGGCCTGGAGCAGGCAGTCAATGCGATTTCGACCGGATCGGCGCGCGCTGCACTGATCGTAAGCCCGGAAATCTGCTCGGCGCACCTCGCATGGCAGGACCGTGACTGCCACTTCATTTTCGGCGATGTCTGCACGGCGCTGGTTGTCGAGCGCGCCGAAGACGCCACTGCCGGCAGCCAGTGGGAGATCCTGGGTACCCGGATGGCGACCTCGTTTTCGAACAACATCCGAAACAATGCGGGCTTTCTGACCCGCTGCGAGGATCGACAGCCTGATTCGCGCGACCTCCTTTTCCGCCAGGAGGGGCGCAAGGTGTTCAAGGAAGTCTGCCCAATGGCCGCGGACCACATTACCGCCCAGTTGGCGGCACTCAGCCTGGCCCCGAACCAGGTACGGCGATTCTGGCTGCATCAGGCCAACCTGGCCATGAATCAGTTGGTCGGCAAGCGCCTGCTCGGGCGTGAAGCCACCGCAGATGAAGCCCCGATCATACTGGACGAGTTCGCCAATACGGCCTCGGCCGGTTCTGTCATTGCGTTCCACCGCCACAATGCTGACCTCAGCCCCGGTGACATCGGCGTCCTTTGTTCATTCGGCGCCGGCTACTCAATCGGCAGCCTCGTGCTGAGGAAGGCCGGCTGAACAACTGCGCACTGCGGGCAGGTTTCAGCTTCTCTAGGACACGCCTGCTGGTTTCCCGATGTCTACTTGGCGATTACGGCCGCTGCAGGCATCGCCCGACGTCGGTGCGGCAAGGAGTCGGCATGGATTGCTCGCGCCTCGTTTGTTGCTTCCGCCCCACCATCAAGAGAACGACGCCAACGAGAATGACCGCCGTGGCAAGCCACTCGAAACCACTCACGACTTCACCATCCACCGCCACGCCGAGCAGCATCGCGATCACGGGGTTGACATAGGTGTAGCTCGACGCCGTTGCCGGCGACGCCCGCTCAAGCAGGATCATGTAGGCGTTGAAGGCGATCAGCGAGCCGAAGACGACGAGGTAGGCCCAGGACAGCAGCGCCTTCGCCGTGAAAGGCCAGTTGGCGGCGACGACCGCGGGCTCGCCGGCC
>DATJQH010000139.1:0-7954 GCA_035505955.1 Rhodocyclaceae bacterium | reverse complement strand
ACGTTGGCGCTCTTGACCTTGCTGCGCTTGCCCGAAGGCAGTTCGACCTGCAGCGAGGTGTTGTTGTCGGCGAGCACCGCACCGGCCTTGAAGGCCCCGTCTTCTTCGAACAGGACGTTCATGAGCAGAACCCGATGACGTCGTCGAGATAGTCCGCCCAGCGCGTGAAGCTGTGGTCGCCGCCGTCGAGCACGGTCTGGCGCGCGCCGGCATAGTGGACGACGGCCTTGCGGTAATCGAGCGTCTCGTCGCCGGTTTCGGCCAGCAGCCAGTAGCGTTCCGGGCGCGCGATCGCGGGCACGTCGAGAGCGCGCAGCTCCTCGACATGCGTCGCGGTGAAGTCGAATTCCTCGCCGGTGTACAGGAACTGATGGCGGCCGATGAAAAGCGTCGGATCGACTTGTCCCGCCACGGCGGGGTTGATCAGGACCGCTCTGAGGCCGTGCTTCTCGGCGAGGTACGTCGCGTAATAGCCGCCCAGCGACGAGCCGACCACGCACGGCGTACCACGGGGGCTGACTTTCGCGACGATGCCGTCCGCTAGCGCGATTGCCTCGGCGGGGGAGGCCGGCAGTTGCGGGCAGACGAACTGGTCGGCAAGGCCACGTGCGGCCATGCGCTCCGCCAGCATGCGCGCCTTGGACGACTGCGGCCCGCTCGTGAATCCATGCAGGTACAGGATCACGTCAGCCGTTGGACCAGTCCACCAGGCCGAAATGCCAGGTGGCGAGGATGACGATGCCGAAGGCAATCCGGTACCAGGCGAAGATCGTGAAGTCGTGCGTGGAAATGTAGCGCAGCAGCCAGCGCACGCACAGGAAGGCGGAGACGAACGAGGCGGCGAAGCCGACCGTCCACATGCCGAGGTCGTCGGCGCTGAACAGGGCCCGCTCCTTGTACGAGAGGTAAACCGTGGCCGCCAGCAGCGTCGGGATGGCGAGGAAGAAGGAGAATTCCGTGGCCGCCTTGCGGCTCAATCCGAACAGCAGCCCGCCGATGATGGTGGCGCCCGAGCGCGAGGTGCCGGGAATCAGCGCGAAGGCCTGCGCGATGCCTACCTTCAGCGCATCGAGGGCCGTCAGGTCGTCCACGCTGTGCACGCGGATGCGGTGCTCGCGCTTCTCGGCCCACAGGATCACGAACGCGCCGACGATGAAGGCGAGCGCCACCGGCACGGCCTGGAACAAATGGGCGTCGATCGCCTTCTTGAGCAGCAGGCCGAGAATTGCCAACGGCATGAAGGCGATGGCGAGGTTACGCACCAGGCGCTGCGCGACCGCGTCGCGCGTCAGGCCGCCCAGGACGCCCACGATGCGGGCGCGGTATTCCCAGCACACGGCGAGGATCGCCGCGGACTGGATGACGATCTCGAACAGCTTTCCCCGCTCGTCGTTAAAATGGAGCAAACTGCCGGTCAGGATCAGGTGCCCGGTGCTGGAGACGGGCAGGAATTCGGTCAAGCCTTCGACTATGCCGAGAATCAGCGCGTCAAGAACAGAAGTGATATCCATGGTCGGGCGGCAACAGGGGGGCGTCTGCGGAAAGGCGGGCGAGTTTAGCATGATGTCCGTGACGGCCCGGCGGGGCAGGCCATGCTGAAAAAGATCCGCGTCGAGGATCTGCGGCTCGGCATGCACATCCACGAGTTTTGCGGATCGTGGATGGAACATCCTTTCTGGCGCACCAATTTCAGCGTCGACGATCCCGAAGACATTCGCCGGGTGGCCGAGAGCGGCATCCACGAACTCTGGATTGACGTCGCCAAGGGCGCCGATGTCGAGACCGTCTTCCCGGTCGAGTCGGTCGAACAGGCGGAAGCGGCTGCGGCGCAGACGCTCGTGGCAGTCGCGGAACGGGAAGAACCGCCGGCGCAGGTCTCGATGGCCGAAGAGGTCAAGCGCGCCGCCCGCGTCTGCGCGCGTTCGCGTGAAGCCGTGGTCTCGATGTTCCAGGAAGCGCGCATGGGCAAGGCGATCAACGCCGAGGCCGCGGGCGAAATGGTCGACGAGATTTCGAGTTCAGTCGCGCGCAATCCCGGCGCGCTGATCAGCCTGGCGCGCCTGAAGGACGCCGACGATTACACGTATATGCATTCGGTGGCCGTCTGCGCGTTGATGGTCGCGCTGGCGCGCCAGCTCGGCTTCGGCGAGGGCGAGACGCGCGAAGCCGGCATGGCCGGCCTGCTGCACGACCTGGGCAAGGCGCTGACGCCGAACGAGGTGCTGAACAAGCCCGGCAAGCTCACCGACGCAGAGTTCGCGATCATGAAGCAGCACCCGGTCGACGGCCACCGGCTGCTGGCCGAGGCGGGCAAGGTCGGCCCGGTCACGCTCGACGTCTGCCTGCACCACCACGAGAAGATGGACGGCACGGGCTATCCCGACCGCCTGCCCGGCGACAAGATCACGCTCTACGCGCGCATGGGCGCCGTGTGCGATGTCTATGACGCCATCACGTCGAATCGGCCCTACAAGGCAGGCTGGGACCCGGCCGAGTCGATCCGCAAGATGGCCGAGTGGGCCAGGGGACATTTCGACGAGCGCGTGTTCCAGGCCTTCGTGCGCAGTATCGGCATCTACCCGGTCGGCTCGCTTGTGCGCCTCGAATCCGGGCGCCTGGGCGTCGTCATCGAGCAGGCGCAACACTCGCTGCTCACGCCGTCCGTGAAAGTCTTCTTTTCCACCAAGTCGCAGGTCTACATCAGACCCGAGATCATCGACCTGGCGCGCCCCGGCATCGCCGACAAGATCATCGGCCGCGAGGACGCCGCCCGCTGGGGCATCAAGGACGTCGACAAGTACTGGGCGGCGGCCTGACGCCGCCTACTTCTTGCGGCCGTAGTGCGCCGTGAAGCTCGATTGCGCGATGCGGTTGGCGTTGATCATGAAGCCCACCAGCGCGGCGTTTGCGTCATCCGGGACTTCCAGCTTGTCCACCTTGAGCGCATAGATGGTGAACACGTAGCGGTGCGGCTTGTCGCCGACCGGCGGGCACGGCCCGCCCCATCCGGGCGTGCCGAAATCCGTGCGCATCTGGCGCGCGCCCGCGGGCAGTTTCTTCGCCGCCGGATCGCCGGCGCCCTGCTGCAGGCCGACCGTGCCGGGCGGGATGTCGATCACCAGCCAGTGCCACCAGCCGCTGCCGCCGGTCGGTGCGTCGGGGTCGTGCACGGTCAGGGCAAAGCTCTTGGCGTCCTTGGGCGGGCTCATCCAGACGACGGCCGGCGAGACGTTTTCGCCATGGCAGCCGAAGCCGTTGAACACGAACTTCTCCGCGATGGGCTTGCGGGCATTCACATCCGGGCTCGCGAGCGCGAAGCCGGCCGCATGAACCGGCATCGAGCAAGCCAAGAGCAGAACGGCGAGGAAGGGCAGTCGGCGCATGTCAGGCTCCTTTCGTTGGTCTTCTTTGGGGTTCAGTTGTTGCAGTACTGGGCAACGCGCTGCATGGCGTTATCGCGCGCCGCCTGTCTTTGACTGTCGTCGTAGTACTCGCGTTCGCCCTGGGCGTTGACCCGATAGACCGGACGTTCGCGGTTCAGCGTGTCGAGCGTGTTGCGCGCCGAGAGGCAGCGCTGGTAGTTCTCCTGCTGGCGCTTGGCGGCTTCCTGGTCCTTCTCGCGCGCAAGCTGGCGTTTCTCATTGGAGATCTGCAACTGCTGCTGCCAGGTGCTGCCGGATGACGACTGACTCGGCGGCGCGGCGGGCTCCGCCGTTTCCATCCGGGTCGCCTTGCGGCCGGCTGGCGGCGTGCCGGAGAAATGAACGCGACCCTGATCGTCGGTCCACTTGTAGATGCCGTCGGCCGCGGCGAGGCCCGGAAAGACCATTGCTGCAGACAGTGCAACCGCGCGCCAGCGCCTATCGACCATGCATAAACCTCCGCAAGAATGAGCAAGTTACATCCTGATACACATGAATGCAAACGCGGGTCGCCAACGCCGGCGACCCGCGCGTTACTTGGTCATGATCAACAGATCGGGGGCCATCATGACCCGCTTGTTCAAGTACGTCAGTGTCGCCGTCGCCGCCGCGGTTCTGTCCGGCTGTGTCGTTTGGCCGTATGGTCCGCACGACCACTGGGATCACGGTGGTCGCGGCTACCACGAACATTACGAACATCACTACCATCGCTATTGATCGCGCCTGACTGCGACGCCCCGCGCCGCACGGCGTACCACCGGGGCTGACTTTCGGGATGCTACATCTGCCGGAAGCGTCCGGCGTAGCTGCGGCTCACTTCCAGCTTCTCCGGCCGACTGCGCAGCAGCACGGTCAGTCGGTCGCCGTCGCGATGCACGGCGGCGATCTCGCGTACCGCCACCATGGTGCCGCGATGGATCTGCCAGAACAGCGTGGGGTCGAGTTCGTCGATGAATTCGCGGATGGGCTTCCTGACCAGCGCGATTTCCTTCGCGGTCGCCACCGCGGTGTACTTGTCCTGCGCCTGCAGGAAGACGACCTCGGACACGGGCAGCACCTTGATCTGCTGGCCGAGCCCGGTCTGTATCCATTGCAGATGCCGGCGCGGCGCCACGCCCATCGAGCCTGCCAGCGCCTCCAGCCGGCCGATTGCCACCGCAAGGTCGGGTGCCGTCTGCTGCGCGAGCCGCTCCTTGAGGCGTCGGACGGTGACGGCCAGCCGCTGCGGATCTGCGGGCTTCAGGATGTAGTCGATGGCGCCATGCTCGAAGGCTTCGACCGCGTGCGCATCGTAGGCCGTGACGAAGACCACGCGGCACTGCCCGGCGATGTCCTGCGCCGCTTCGAGGCCGGTCTTTACCGGCATGCGGATGTCGAGGAACGCGAGGTCGGGATGGTGCTGCGCGACGAGTTCCACGGCCTCCGCGCCGTTCTTCGCCTCGCCGACGATCGCGAGTTCCGGCCACGCCTCGGCGAGCCGCAGGCGCAGCTGCTCGCGCATCAGGCGCTCGTCGTCAGCGAGAATTGCCGTTGGTGCCGTCATGCGGTATTTCTATCACGACCTGGGCCCCCGTCGGCGCATTGGGCGTGATCACGAGCGCACTCTTGTCGCCAAACAGGCCCGCGAGGCGCTCGCGGATGTTGTTCAAGCCGATGCCGGTGCCGGCCGTGCCATTGTTGCCGAAGCCCAGCCCGCTGTCGGCCACGGCTACACGCAGGCGGCCGGCCGCGGCGCGCGCGCTGATGAGGATGCTGCCGCCTTCGGCCTTGGGTTCGAGGCCATGCTTGATCGCGTTCTCGACGACCGACTGCAGCATCATGGGCGGGAACGAGGCCTTGGCCAGTTCCGGCGGCAGATCGATGCTGTAGACGAGGCGATCCTCCATGCGAATCTTCATGATCGCGAGGTAGTTGCGGCAGAGTTCGATCTCGTCGCCCAGCGTCACGCTCTCGCCGCGCATGCGCGGCATGGCGCCGCGCAGGAAGGCGATCAGGTGGCGCTGCATCTCCGCTGCGCGCGGCGGATCGGTCTCGATCAGGTGCTCGACCGCGCCCAGCGTGTTGAACAGGAAATGCGGCTCGACCTGCGCCTGCAGCGCCTGCAGGCGCGCCTCGGCCACCTGGCGCTCCAGGCTCTCCTTCTCGGCAACCGACTCGGCGCGGTCGGCGCGCACCTCGGCCTTGCGGCGCGCCCGGCCGACGAACCACATGACCCACAGCACCGCCAGCATCGCGAGCATCCAGTCCTTGAGCTTCGTGTGGACCGTCGGGATTTCGATGTCCTCGTCCTCGAGATCGGCCGGCACGCTAGTCGAGTCCTCGGAGGCGGTTACCTTGCCGCCATTGCAGTCGCGGATGTGAATGCCTGTCCAGCCGACGTTGACCTCATCCACGCAGTCCTTCTTTGCCGAGGTACCCGGCGGAGAGGCGGGCGCTGGGACTGGCGAAGCGGATGGTGGGACGGATGGTGGGACGGATGGTGGGGCCGGACTATTCCCCGGCGGCTCGGGCTTGCTCTTTGTCGTAACGGTTGTCGTAACGGTAACGGTCTGGCGCTCCGGGGATATGAGCCTGCCGACCAGATTGGTTGCGACCAGCACCAGGATCGAGAACAGCACGAAACGCCAGAACGTGAACCCGGCCACCCATGCGCCAAGCTTCGTGTAGGCGCGGCGCGCGACGGCCAGGATGCGTTCGGCGTTCTTGTTCACACTGCCAATTGTGCCGCGGAAACTGCCAGCGGGCCAGCCGCGTAGTAGCTGACCAGCATCCCGATGGCGACGAAGATCAACACCGTAGCGGCTGCGGAAACGGCTCCGGCAACCAGGTGGCTCTTCGTGTCAAGTCTCCAGCCCTTCGAATTTGTCGTCATGTCCGTCTCCTTTTCGTACGTTGTCTTGGGTGACAGGCGCACTCTAGGAAAGCGGAAGCCCGGGCGCGACCCCGGCGCGACGGACTGCGGCGAAAACGGCGCGAAGCGCGGCGTACCGCGACGGCTGACTTTAGCCTTTGCGATAAATCTCGCTGCCGCCCTTGACGAACTCGATTGATTTCTCGGCCATGCCCTTCTCGGCGAACTCGCGGACGTCCTGGCTGATCTTCATCGAACAGAAGTGCGGGCCGCACATGGAGCAGAAGTGGGCCTGCTTGGCGGCGTGCTGCGGCAGCGTTTCGTCGTGGAATTCGCGTGCCTTGTCCGGGTCGAGGCCGAGATTGAACTGGTCTTCCCAGCGGAACTCGAAGCGCGCCTTCGACAGCGCGTTGTCGCGCGCCTGCGCGCCGAGGTGGCCCTTGGCGAGGTCGGCGGCGTGGGCGGCGATCTTGTAGGCCATGATGCCGTCCTTGACGTCGTTCTTGTCCGGCAGGCCGAGGTGTTCCTTCGGCGTCACGTAGCAGAGCATGGCCGTGCCGTACCAGCCGATCATCGCCGCGCCGATGGCGCTGGTGATGTGGTCGTAGCCCGGCGCGATGTCGGTGGTCAGCGGGCCCAGCGTGTAGAAGGGCGCTTCCTTGCACCACTTCAGTTGCAGGTCCATGTTCTCCTTGATCATGTGCATCGGCACGTGGCCGGGGCCTTCGATCATCACTTGCACATCGTGCTTCCAGGCGATGTCGGTGAGTTCGCCCAGCGTCTTCAGTTCGCCCAGCTGCGCCTCGTCGTTGGCGTCGTAAAGCGAACCCGGACGCAGGCCGTCGCCGAGGCTGAAGGCCACGTCGTAGGCCTTCATGATTTCGCAGATGTCCTCGAAGTGCGTGTAGAGGAAATTTTCCTTGTGGTGCGAAAGGCACCACTTGGCGAGGATCGAACCGCCACGGCTCACGATGCCGGTCATGCGTCCCGCGGTCAGCGGGATGTAGCGCAGCAGCACGCCGGCGTGAATGGTGAAATAGTCCACGCCCTGCTCGGCCTGCTCGATCAGCGTGTCGCGGAAGACTTCCCAGGTCAGGTCCTCGGCCTTGCCGTGCACCTTCTCGAGTGCCTGGTAGATCGGCACCGTGCCGATCGGCACCGGCGAGTTGCGCACGATCCATTCGCGCGTCTCGTGGATGTTCTTGCCGGTGGACAGATCCATCACCGTGTCGCCGCCCCAACGGATCGCCCAGGTCATCTTGTCGACCTCTTCTTGGATAGAAGAGACGATCGGGCTGTTGCCGATATTGCAGTTGATCTTGGTCAGGAAGTTGCGGCCGATGATCATCGGCTCGGCTTCCGGATGGTTGATGTTGGCCGGGATGATGGCGCGGCCGCGCGCGATTTCGCTGCGCACGAATTCCGGCGTAATTTCCTTCGGGATGGCGGCACCGAAATTCTCTCCGCGATGCTGGCGGCGGATCATGTCGGGCAACATTTCGAGCCGCTGGTTCTCGCGGATAGCCACGTATTCCATCTCGGGTGTGACGATGCCGCGGCGGGCATAGTGCATCTGCGTGACGTTCATGCCAGCCTTCGCGCGCAATGGTCTGCGCTTCAGGTCGAAGCGCAGGCCGGCCAGTTCGGCGTCGGCCTCGCGGCTTCGGCTGTAGTCGGATGA
>DATJQH010000138.1:0-60421 GCA_035505955.1 Rhodocyclaceae bacterium | reverse complement strand
TCAGGGCGGCGTTGGCCATGCCGGCGGCCACGAGGGCGACGGCGGCGACGATTGCTTTCAGTTTCATTGACAAATTTCCTTTCCGGAAGAGTTTGACTGGGCACGATGCAAATTCCGGTGGCATCGCGCACAACTCGCTCCGAAACCCGGCTGTCTCGTGAAGACCCGTGGCTTTCCGAACCCGCCTCGCGGCGGGGGTGGCTTTGAGCTTGCATGTGGGCCGAACTGCAATTTGATCCACGGGTGCCACGATAGCGAACGATCGTTACCGGCTTTCGGGCGACGGAAGCGCTTGTCGTAGCTCCGAGGGGCTATGCGCCTGGCTCAGTTGAGTCAGAAAGTCAGCCGCGGTGGTACGCCGCTTCGAGGTAGCACTGTTCGAGCGCGCGCGTGAAGCCGGCTTCGTCCATGAGCGGCGAGGCGAACAACCGCCCGCGCAGTGTGCCGCGCAGCGTTTCGCGGCGCGTGGCATCCGAGGCCAGTTGCGCCGCGAGGGTCACGAAATCTTCATCGCTTTGCGCCACCAGTTCCGGCAGCCCGGCGGCGCACAGGATCGAGCGGCCCATGCGCGCAGCATGGGTCTCGCCGCAGCGGCTCACCACGGGCACCCCCATCCAGAGCGCCTCGCACGTGGTGGTGGCGCCGTTGTAGGGATAGGTATCGAGCGCGATGTCGATGCGGTTGTAGAGGTCGAGGTGGTTGTCCTGGCTCGGCATCCAGGCCAGCAGTTCCAGCCGCGCGGGCGAGACGCCGAGCGCGGCGAAGGCGTCGCGCGTGCGCGTGCGCAGGGATTCCTCGGCCAGCATCTTGTTCTTCAGCAGGAGGCTCGCGTCCGGCACGGCGCGCAGCACGCCGGCCCACAGCGCGATGGCGCTGTCGGACAGCTTTGCCAGGTTGTTGAAGGAGCCGAAGGTGATATGGCCGCCAGCGAGCGAGGGCATGGCGCCGATCGGCGGCGCGGCGCCGGGCCGGTAGCAGAAGTAGCTGTGCGGCAGGCGCAGCGGCGTTTCGACGTTGTTGCATTCGTACCCTGCCGGATCCACCTGCCAGTCGGTGATGCGGTAGTCGAGCGCGGCCACGCCGACGGTCGAGGGATAACCGAGCCAGGTCAGCTGCACCGGCGCCGGCCGCTCGGCCACGGCGGCCAGGCAGTTCTGGCCAGTACGGCCCGCGAGGTCGACCAGGATGTCGATGCCGTCGTCGCGGATGCGCTGCGCCACGGTGGCGGCCGGCAGGCCGTATACGTTGCGCCAGTGGTCGGCATAGCCCTTGAAGCGCGCCGAGACGTCGTCCTCCAGCGCCGACAAGTGGTAGCAGAAGACCTCGAACCGTTCCTTGTCGTGGTGCGCCAGCGCCGGCTCGAGGAAGTAGGCGACCGAGTGTCGGCGCAGGTCGGGCGACAGGTAACCCACGCGCAGGCGCCTGGCGCCTGTGGGCACGATGGCGACGGGCGCGCCCGCACTCGGCGAACTCGCCGCGCAGGCGCGCGCAGCCTCGGCGATCTCGGCTGCGGAAATGCCGTCGGCGTAGAGCATCGACAGCAGCAGGTTGTCCTGGGCGCTGGCGCGGCCGGGATCGTCGGCCAGAACGCCGCGCAGGACCTCGATCGATTCGTGCAGCCGCCCGGGGTAGCGCAGCGCGGCGCCCAGGTTGGCGCGCGTCAGGCTGGAGGCGGGATCCACCGCCAGCGCGCGCCGCAGCACGTCTTCCGCTTCGGCAAGCCGGCCGTCGAGGATCAGGACCCCGCCGAGGTTGCTCAGGGCCTGCGGATCGTAGGGACGCAAGGCGACGGCGCGCTTGAGGCTGGAAATGGCCTTGCCGTTGGCGCCGAAGGCACTGTGGGCGAGGCCGCTGTTGACGAGCGCGGGCACGTGGTCGCGATCGACCTGGAGCGCGCGCTGGTGGCAGCGCATGCCCTCCTCGGGTCGGCCGGCGGACGTCAGGGCCAGACCGAGGTTGGTCCAGGCGTCCGCGTGGTCGGGGAACTGTTCGAGCACGCGGCCGTAGGCCTCGATCGCCTCGGCCGCCGGACCGCCCTGCTTCTGGCTCAGCAGCCCGCGCAGGAACTGGTGGTGCGGCAGACCGGGGTCGGACCGCAGCGTGCGGCGCAGATGGGCGAGGGCATCCGCTTCGCGGCCCTCGCCGATCAGCGAAGCGACGAGTGCGTTCTGCGCTGCCGCCAGGTCGGGAGCAGCCTGCGCGGCTTGCTCGTACAGGCTGGCGGCGCGCCCGGCCGCGCCGAGTTCGCGCAGCACGTTGCCGAGGTTCACCTTCGCTTCGGGAAAATCGGGGCGCACCTCGAGCGCAGCGCCATAGGCGGCCGCGGCGCCTTCGAGGTCTCCCTGCGCCTTCAGCACCAGGCCGAGCAGCACCAGCGCATCGGCGTTGCCGGCATCGAGCGCGAGCGCCTGGCGCAATGCGGTTTCCGCTTCGGGCAGGCGTGACAGGCCTTTGCGCGCGCGCCCGAGTGTGACCAGGTAGTCAGCGGTGGCGGGCGCGAGGCGCGCCGCCTCGGTGGCCAGCGCTTCGGCGACGTCGAAGCGGCGCACCTGGCAGGCAAGCAGGGCCAGGAGGTGAATGGCGCCGTGGTTCGCCGGCTCGGCGCGCAGCAACTCCTTGAGACCGTCTTCCGCCTGGGCGAACCGGCCCTGCCCGACAAGGGCATAGGCGGCGTCGAGCGAGCTCAAGGACCCTCCGTCTCCAGGGACCGGTCCGTGCTCCTGGCCGCGGCGTCTTTCAACGCCTGTTCGTAGGCCGCGGCGGCGAGGTGCACCAGCACTTCGCCGTTCGCGGTGTTGGACAGCAGCCAGCTTCGCTTCGGCTGCCGCTCCTGCTTCGGATTCCAGTAGTCGAGCTGCGGCATCTCGTCGAGCAGGTGCGCAGCGCTTGCCTCGCCGACGCGAAAGGCGATGCCCTCGTGGCAGCGATCGTCGAGCGCCACGAAGGGACGCTTGCCGAGCTTCAGGCAGGCCAGGCCGAAACCGCGCCCGCACTTCACGTCCGGCTGTTCCGCCAGGGCCAGCGCGAGTTCCTCGAAGCGCCGGGCCAGGAACGAATCGGCCGCAGCTCCGCGCGGGCCGTTCCTGCCGTCTGCGCCCGACGGCATCCTGCCGTCGATGCCGGCCGCCTGCGACGACGCGGCGGCATTGGCCGCGGCGGCCTGCCGCATGCGCTCGCGCAGCGCCATGCGCATGGCATGGTGGCGCGGCGGTATGCTGCGCGCCGCCCGCGCGGCCGTCGGTCGCTTGGCGTCCTGGCGCATGCGCAGGCGCCGGCGCGCCAGTCCCAATGCGCCGAGACCGGAGCCGAACATCCAGATCGCCGCCGGCACCGGCAAGGAGACATGGGGCCTGGCTTGCGGTTCCTGAGCCCCGGGCGCCGATGCGGCATCTTCCGCATCGGCGCCTTGCCGCCATGACGCCCCATGGGTAGCGCCTGGCGTGGATTCGCTCCGGATGTCCCGCGTCGCAGCCGCGAACGGCCCGGACACCGGCTGTGTCGCCGGACTTGCAACCACGGCACCGAAGGCCGCGCCCGCCACGCCGCCGACAAGCGCAACGGCCGCAGCGAGGCGGACGCAGAAACGGCGGAAATGGCGGGACAGGTTCATGACGATGTGTCTCTTTCGTTTGGCGCCGACTCTAGCGCAGGTTTGTTGCCACGAAATGACCGGCCGGTGATGGCTGTCATGCAGACGGGCTACTGCATCGGATACCCGAGGATGCCCTGCGATATGGCCTGCGCAACCGCATGACTGCGCGACCGGGCATTGAGCTTGCGGAATATGTTCTTGACGTGATTGCGCACCGTGAACGGACTGAGCCTGAGGTGCTGCGCGATGTCGCCCGTGCTCTTGCCGTCCTTGATCAGGTACAGGATCTCGACTTCGCGCGCCGTGACAAGGACGTTTGGATTGGCCCTGGCTGGCAGGATCGCGTCTTCGAAGAGAACCCGGCAATAGGTCGCATGGATGCAGGGCAGCAGCAGATCGAGGATCCGTACGGTGCGCTCGGTGGCGTCGAGGGTCGTGCGGCTGAAGCACACGAACCCGCCGCTCTGCGGTTCGACGCCGCGCACGCCGTGCGCGATCAGATTGCGGAGTTCGAGCTCCATGAGCCGTTTCGCGGATTCGGCGTCCATGGTCCCGGGCAGCAGGAACCGTGGCTGCCCAGTGGTCTCCCATTCGCGCATTAGGGTCGGCACCAGGGCATTGGCGCCGAAGCAGGCGGCCTCGAAATGCCGCTGCTCGAAATAGCGGCAGCCGGAGAAGTGCCGGATCTGCAGCCCGCGCCAGGCGCCGCCGCCGGCGACGCAGATCATGATGTCGTGCGGCACAAGGCCCTGCAGCGCCCCCTGGGTCCAGAGGAAGAACCCAGTGGCGTTTCGCACACGCAGCGAGGATTCGATCGTCATCAGCAGACGTTCGCGATCCTCGGGATCGAGCACCATTGTGGATGTCACAATTTCTGCCGCGCGTAGCCTGGAAGGGCCATGCGCATTCTGGGCCATGAAGGCGACCGATCATATGGGCGGTTCATGACAGCGATGTGATGTCGCCCGAGCCCGCCGCAAGCGGCTCTTCCGGCCGCCGCAGCGCATTGGAAGCGGAACCGCGCTCCGCCGGCGGCTAGCTCATTTGGGTCATGCGCCGGTCCGTGTCGGGCGCAGCGTGTGCAACATCGGTTTCGTATGATCAACGGCCCACCGAATTCCCGGTGGTCTTCCCAGGAGAACAATGATGCATTCACGATATCGACACAGGACGATGCGCGTCTTGTGCGTTGCCGGCATTCTGGCCGCCGGCAATGCCTTGGCGTGCACCGAGGACCCGGCCGGTTCCGTCGGCGCACCCGGCGACCACTCGCAGTGGCAAGGCCACGCCGGAAGTGCGGCACCGGAAAGCGGCGGTCAGTGGCCACCGCGCGTCGTCCCCCGCATTTCGAACGCGGACCCCACGCCACGCTGGATCTGGGCCGAGGCCAGTCGCTACGTCGACGAGACCTATCGGGCCCACAATCCGGCCAGCTACTGGCACCACGGCCGCCGCGACGAGCCGCAACAGGATTTCAACCCTGAGCATCGCTGCCATGAAAGGCTCGATCCGCCGAAGCCCACGCCCCTGCCGGGTGCGGCGCTGCTGTTTGCGCCGGGGCTGCTGTTGTTGAGGATGATTCAGCGACGTGCGGCCTAGTCTTCGCGCCCGCTGGGGGGCGCGGAGCTTTCGCAGGTTCGCAGCTGTCTTCGTAGCGAGCGCGGCCTCGCTGGGATGGCTGTTGCCGGCGCCGGCTTGGGCGATCTTCGGCGGCGAACCCGGCGAACGTGAGCCCGCGGTGGCGACCAGCACGGTGGCCATCGTGGTGCAGGATACGAGCACGGCGGGGCCCGACGGCCAGCCGGGTTACTACCCGAGTACCGGCATCGTGGTGGCGCCCGACTGGATCCTCACGGTTCGCCATGCGTTCGCGGAGCACACCGGTGCACAGTACGTGTGGGAAGTGCGCTTCGCGCGCGCGCTCGACGGTGCCGCAGACGGGGCGCGCCGGATCGAGCGGGCCGACGTGTTCCCGCATCCGGTTCTCGACCTCGCGCTTGTGCACCTCGACACAGCGGTGCCGTTTCAATACCGGCCGGTCCGCCTGCTCGCGGACTGGCGGCGGCTGAACCCGAATGCGCACCCGAAGGCGCTGCTCGCCGGGTTCGGTCCGGCGAGGAACCGCGCCGGCCGCAACTGGCTCAGCTTCGTCGAGGAGCCGATCTCGGCCCTTGTAGTCGGCGCCGGCGGACGCTGGCCTGACAACGTGGTGCCACGCGGCCAGGGCGGGAGCTACATCGAGATCGACCAGCGCGACGGTCGCGGTTCCTGCAGCGGCGATTCCGGCGGGCCCGCCTTCGCACACCTGGCAGATGGCGGGCTGGCACTGCTCGGCGTCATCAAGGGCAACGCGGCATACAACGGCACGCATCCCTGCCTCGGCTATTCGTATGTCGTGCGCGTCGATCTTGCGCTGCCGTGGCTCACGCTGGTAACGGGCCGGGTGTACGATCCGGTTTCGATGATGCTCGTGGAAGTGCGGTAAGTCACTGCGTCGCCTCGCCGGCGCCGCCGGCGGCCGTGAATCGCCATTCGCGGTAACTGTCGGCCTTGCCGAGGCCCAGGCCGGGCGGGAAATTGGCCTGCTTGAGCGGCCTGCCCTGCGCGAGGCTGTAGACGCCCGCAATGCCTTCGCCGACCTTGATCAGGCCCCACTCCCTGTCGCCGGTGAACGGGTCGAAATAGACCTTGCGCAGGTGCCGCAACGGCAGCGGACCGCGCCGGTCCTCGACCAGATCTTCGAGGCGGCGCGGCCATTGCTTCGACTCGCCGGGTGTCGCGGCGCGATAGGATGCCAGCGCCGTGCTGAATTGCTGGCCGATGAACAGCAGTTCCTCCTCGCGTTCGCGCTGCGCGGCGACTTTCCAGACCTGGCCGGCGGAGGCAAGCAGGAGGCCCATGAGCGCGATCGCGAACAGGAGGCCGAGGTAGGTGAATCCCTTCTGCCCGGCCATTCACCACTCCGCGTAGGCGGTGCCGTCGGCGCCGTTGCCCGGGGCGCCGCTCCTGACGTCGTAGACGTTGCCCTCGCTCTCGCTGCCGGGCGGGGATACGAGGATCCAGGTGTCGGGACTCGCGGTGACAGGATCGGGCGGCACCTTGCGCAGGTAGCGCCTGGTCACGAGTTCCGGCAGGTCCGTTGGGTAACGCCCCGTGTCGCCGTAGTACTTGTCGATGGCTTCGCGCATCACGAACAGCGATTCGCGCAGCGACGCGTCCCTGGCGCGGTCCAGGCTCGCGAAATATCGCGGCGCCGCGATGGCCAGCAGCGTGGCGATGATCGCCATGACCACGAGCAACTCGATCAGGGTGAAGCCGCGTCGCGCTCGCATCGTCCGTCACCAGTCGCGGTAGGGCACGCCGTTGATGCCGATGCGTTCGGAGTGCGTGTAGACGTCGAAGACGTCCTCGCCTTCCTGTGGCGAGTCGGGCGGGCTGGCATAGGAGCGCTTGCCCCAGGTCTCGGCCGGTGTCAGCGAGGTATCGGTCGCCAGGGGATCGCGCGGCAGTCGGCGCATGAAGTAGATCCTGGACTTCTTCGGCGACCTGGCATCCTCGACCCCGTCGACGAGAACCTCGAGCGTCGGCGGATATCCGGAGGCGCCTACCTTCTTGAGGATGCGTCCGGCTTCATATTCGTGTTTGTAGGCGTCGATCGCGCCGCGGATCTCGCGCAGCGCGTGCCGCAGTTCCTGTTCGCGGGAGCGCCGCACTGCGAGTTCGGCGACCGGCAGCGCAGCCGCCGCAAGCACGCCAATGATGGCGACCACGACGGCCAGCTCGATCAGCGAGAAGCCCCGAGGCGGGTGGATCATGGCGGCGGCGCCGCCCGGGGCGGCTGGTTCGGACGATCAGGTGGCGCGGGCGTTGGCGGCATTGGCGCCGGCTGTGCCGGAACCGGCGCAGGCATTCCTGGCTGCCCTTCGGTTTCCGGTTCCGGCTCGCTTCCACTGGCGTCCTCGACCGGCTGGAACGCCGGCGATCCTCCCGGCGTGGGCTGCGACGACAGGCCGACACGGCCACTGCTGACCACCAGGGGCGGGGCGCCGATCGCGTTGTCGGTACCGGCCGGGAACGTCGCCGCCGGCAGCGGCGCGCGTGCGATGTTCCTGACGATGCGTGGCGTCACCAGCAATACGATCTCCGTATTGTTGTGGCTGTCGCGGTGCTCGGAGAAGAGGCGGCCGATGATCGGCAGGTCGCCCAGACCCGGCAGGCGATTCGCGCTCGAGCGCTCCTCGTCGTTGATCAGGCCAGCCAGAACCTGCGTTTCGCCGTCCTTGAGGCGAAGCACCGTGGTCGCACTGCGAGTGCCGATTTGGTAGGCGAGCGAATTCGCGGGGCCGGATACCTCGCGGGCGACACTGCTCACTTCCAGGCCGACCTTGATATCGACCTCGTCGTCCAGATGCACGGTGGGTTCCACGTCGAGCTTGAGGCCGACGTCGAGGTAGGACACCGAAGCGGCCACGCCGACGTTGGCGGTGGTCGTGGTCGTGAAGATCGGCAGCTTCTCGCCGATGTGGATCTTGGCCTTCTCCCGGTTCTTGACGCGTATGCGCGGGTTTGCGAGCAGCGTCCCGTCACCCGTCTGGTTCTTGAGGTTCAGCACCGCGGCCGGGTTGGCCACGTAAGGGGTGAGCCCGGTGCGGTTGTGCAGGTTGACCATGCCGCTGGCCAGCGCGCCGCCGAGGTTCGTGCTTTCGGCAGCGAAGCCCGTCGCAGTAGTGACGGTTGTGGTCGTGGTCGGCTGCAGGAGACCATAGCCGACCTGGTCGGGGTAGTTGATACCGAGGTCGAGGAGCCTGTTGCGCGACAGCTCGAGCACTTCGAGCTCCAGCATCACCTCGGGCTCGGCGAGATCCACCGACAGTATCAGTCGTTCGGCCAGGCGGATTGCCTCCGGCGTATCGCGCATGACGACGAGATTGAGCTTCTCGTCGACGTAGAGATCCTTGGCCTTGACGATCGACTTCAGCAGATTGACGGCCTGCTTGGCCTCGATGTTGGCCAGATAGAAGCTGCGCGTCGCGTTCTCCTGGTATTCCTTCTGCTTGACGCCCATGGCCGGAAAGACGAGGATCGAGTTCTCGCCGATGGCGCGGTACTGCAACTGGTTCGTGGTCAGGATCAGCCGCAGCACCTCCTCGATGCCGGCGTTGCGCACGAAGATGGTGACGCGCGCGTCGCCCCTGACGTCCTTGTCGAGGACGAAGTTGAGGTCGGCCGTGCGGGAGATCACCTCCAGCACGGTCTTCAACGCGGTGTCGCGGAAGTCGAGCGTGATCGGCTTCGACAGGCTGGCCCTGACCGCGGGCTCCAGCCCGGGGCTCTTGGCGTCCTCTTCCTGCAGGCGAGTCATGAGCGTGCGTGCGTCGTCATGGGCGGGGTCTTCGGCGAGGATCGTGCGCAGGCGCGCTTCGGCGCCCCGCCGGTCCTTCTTCTTGATCAGCGCCTCGGCCTCCATCAGAAGCCTCTGGCGGCGACGCGTTGCTTCGAGTTCGGCAAGGCCGGTGCGTGCCCGCACGTTGTTCGGATCAACCCTCAGAATGCGGTTCCAGCCGACTTCGGCGGCGGTCAGCTTGCCCGCGCTACGGGCCGTCTCTGCGGCCGCCGACCATTCGGACACTGCGAGGTCGCGCTGCGTGAAGTAGTAGGCGCGCCCTTCGCGATCGCTCGGGAACTCGCGAACCGCCTGCTCGAGACGGGCCAGGCCTTCCTCGCTGCGGCCGGCGGCAATCAGTTCGCGGCCTTCCTTGTAATGGATGTTGCCGGCACATCCGCCAATGAGAGCAAGGGTGACGAGCAGTGGGAGCGTGAGTCTCATGGTGCGGTGCGCAGGGGTAGTTGCTGCCGCTGGCCAAGCGGCAGGTAAGTAAAGGTGGCCAGCGAGGGCGTCACGGCCTCGATTTGGTAGGTGCCATCGATGGTCTCGCCGGCGTGCACGATGAGCGTGCGCTGCTGCTGGGCGAGGAACAGCGAAATCGACTTGCCGCTTTCCATCTGCCCCAGATAGACGAATGGCAGCGGCGGGGCCTGCGGAGGCGGCGGTGGGGGCGGCGGCGGGGGCGGCGGCTCCCAGCTCTGGGTCCGGAACAGGTCGACCGCTGCGACCGGGCATGGCGGCGGCTCGTCGTCGGCGCGCGCGCCGGCCAGGAACGCAAGCAGTGCGGCCAGGGCGAAGGCTTGCTGCTTCATGGCTCGCCCGCGTCGATGCGCGCTGAGAAGCGCACCCGCGCTTCCACTTGCGCGCTGCCGATGTTTTCGCGGCGGACATTGAACTCATCCAGCACGAGTGCCGGACGCCGGGCGAGCACATCCGCGGCCCAACCGCGCAGTTGCGGATAGGTTCCGTGCGCCGGAAAGAGCATGCGGTAGCGGCCCGATCGCCCGCCAGGCTCCTTCGCCCAGACGTATTCGCCCTCGTCCAGCGCCACTTCGCGCCGGCGCGCGCAGGCGTGCACCGCGGCCACCAGTGGCACCAGTTCGTCGCCGCCCGGCAGCACGCGGAGGTTGTTCGATTCGGCCTCCGGCAGCGACGTGGTCTCCGTGGCCAGCTGCTGGCGCAACTCGCCGGCCTCCTGGCGCAGCGTTGTGTTTTGCACATCCACTTGCGACGCGGCGATGAGTGCAAGCGCGGCGGCAGCCAGCACCAGCAGCAGGCCGAGCTGGCCCGGCCAGGCGAGCCGGATCGCCAGATAGCGCAGCCACGCCATCACCGTCGCGCTCACTGCGGCCTCCAGTCGACCTGAAGCGTGAAGCCGATCACCGGCACTGGCGTGCCCTTGCGCGCCTCGTGCGACAGCAGGAAGGCCTCGCGCACGATCGGGGACGAGCGCAACGCGCTCACCAGCGCGAGGGCATCGTCGATGGTGCGCGCCTCGGCGCTGATACGCGAGTGCAGCGCCGCGGCATCCGTATCCAGCGACAGGATGGCGATCCTGTCGCCCACGGCCAGTTCGAGTTCGCGCAAGACCAGTTCCCAGGGAAAATCGGCTGCAGCCTGGCGTACCACCGGGGCTGACTTTGGTTCCGCCCCCTGGCGGCGGTGTGTTCGGGCCGCGGCCGCGGCCCTATGACCGAGTTGCTCGACGCGCTCGGTGAGCTGCTCGTTCAGCTCGACCGCCGCCAGATAGTGGTCGGCGGCCAGGCCCGCCAGTACGGCACCGACCGCCAGCACCAGCCAGCTGGCCAGCCCGGGCCGCTCGTGATCGTCGAGCAGGTTGATGTCGCGGCGACCGAGCATGCACTCAGTCCCCCGCCACCGCGAACCCGTCGAGTTGCTCGTGCCGGCGCGGTGTCGTGTGGAGCACACGCAGCGGCAGGCCCTCGACCGTTTCCGGGAGCCTCGCTTCGTCGCCGTCGGCGTTATGCAGGTACAGTGTGGCCGTGATCGGCTCCGGCAGCGCGAGTTGCACGCGCCGGATGACTCCGGGCAGCGCCGAACGCCAGCCGTCGGCCGCGCACTCGTTGCGCATGGCGCGCCAGCTGCCGTCGACCATCAGGCCGATCACGACGGTATTGCCTTCGACGGCGGCGAGCCAGAAGCGCGCGCCACGCATGGCCGCGCGGCGCTGGTTGAAGACATGGATGAAGTTCGGACGCACGGCAACCAGGCGCGAGGTGTTGCTGCCGGCGATCTGCCGCAAGGCGTCGACGAGGTCGTTATCCACGGCGCAGGCCAGAGACGGGCGCCCCGGCGGTACCAGATCGATGCGCAGGCGCCAGCCGCGGGCCACCTCGCCATACACGGACTCCAGGCGGTGCAGAGCGTAGGCGCGCCACTCGGCGCGCGTCGCGATTTCCGGCCGGTGCGGCAAGACCAGGTACCGCACGAGGCGGTCCGACACCACGACGTCCAGGCGCAAGCGCCGGCGCATGTTCTCGTCGATCATGGCCGCCAGCGCGGCAACCGCGTTGTACCAAGGCTGCGCCGGCTCGCCGGGCTGGCAGTCGACGGCGCCGGTCGAGCGCGCCTCGCCGCTGAGCGGCGATTTGATGCGGTACTCCATGCGGTCGGGCGCCAGCCTGACGTGCATGGTCTCAGGCCACCACACGATTGAGTTCCTCGAGGCTGGTTTCACCGTTGCGCAGGACGTCGAGCGCGACCTCGCGCAGCACGCGGGTGCCGGCCGCCTGCGCCGCCTCCTTGATGCGGCGAATGGGCTCGCGGCCGACGATCATCTCGCGCAGCATGTCGTCGAGCAGGAGGATCTCGGCCACCGCCCGGCGCCCCTTGTAGCCGGTGCCGCGACATTGGCCGCACCCCTGGCCGGCGCGGAAGCGGAAGCTATCCGCGCCCGCGATGCCCGAGCGGCGCAGCACGTCCGGCGCCGGCGTCACGTCGACGCTGCAGTGCGGACAGTTCAGGCGCAGCAGGCGCTGGGCGACGACCCCGTTGAGGGCCGCCACCAGGCTGTAGGGGTCGACGCCCATGTGCGAGAAACGGCCGAGGACATCGAAGACGTTGTTGGCGTGCACGGTCGTGAACACCAGGTGCCCGGTGAGCGCTGCCTGCACCGCGATCTGGGCGGTCTCGCCGTCGCGGATTTCGCCCACCATGACCTTGTCGGGGTCGTGGCGCAGGATCGAGCGCAGGCCGCGCGCGAAGGTCAGGCCCTTCTTCTCGTTGACCGGAATCTGCAGCACGCCCGGCAACTGGTATTCGACCGGATCCTCGATGGTGATGATCTTGTCTTCGCCGTTGTTGATTTCGCCGAGCGCCGCGTAGAGCGTCGTGGTCTTGCCGCTGCCTGTCGGCCCGGTGACGAGCAGCATGCCGTACGGCAGCCCCGCCAGGCGCCGCAACTGGTCGAGCGCCTCGCCGTGAAAGCCAAGTCGGTCGAGTGTCAGCGAGTTGACCTGGTCGGACAGGGCGCGCCGGTCCAGGATCCGCAGCACCGCGTCCTCGCCGTGGATGCTCGGCATCACCGACACGCGCAGGTCGATCTCGCGGTCCTGGTACGCGACCCGGAAACGGCCGTCCTGCGGCACGCGCCGCTCGGCGATGTCGAGTTCCGCCATGACCTTGATGCGCGAGACCACCTGCTCGGCCAGGTCTTCGCCCTGCAGGCTGCTGACCGACGCCAGCACGCCATCGACCCGATGGCGCACCGTGATGCCACCGGGCACCGATTCCAGGTGGATGTCGCTGGCGCCGGTCTTCAAGGCGTCGAGCAGCGTCGAATTCACGAGGCGCACCACCGGGCTGCCGTCGTTGCTGATGTTCTTGAGCGAGATCTCCTCGATCTCCTCCGAACGCTCGCCGCCAGTCACGAGGCCGACGATGTCGTCGAGCGCACGGCTGCCCTCCTCGTACCGGTGCAGGCAGGCCAGGATGTCCGCCCGATGGGCGACCGCGACGTGCAGCCCATGACCAAGCAGGGCGCCGACACGGTCGCGCAAGGCGTCGTCGAAGGGATCGGCGACGACCAGGAGCGGCTGCTCGTCCGGCCGCCGCAGGACTACGCATTCCAGGCGTAGCGCCTCGGAGAAGCTGAGCTGCTTGAAGCACGGTTCGGCCGCGAGCAGCGCCGCCGCATCGAGAGCGCGCGCGTCGACCAGCAGGGCAACCCGCGTGGCGAAATCGAAACCGGACACGCCGACACGCTCCTCCAGCACTTCGATCAGCCGCCGGCCGTTGGCCGCCTGGCGCGCGGCCCGGACATCTTCGGCCCGCATGGGCTCGAACTCGCGCACGCTCATTTGACGTTCTCCGCCAGTTGGAAGATCGGCAGGTAGAGCAAGACGACGATGAGGCCGATGACCAGGCCCATCGCCAGCATCAGGATCGGCCCGAACAGGCGCACGGCCATTTCGGTCCAGCGCGCCGTTTCCTCGTCGTGGAACGCGGCGATGCGTTCCATCATCTCGCCCATGTTGCCGGCCTGCTCACCCACGCGCAGCATGCGCACGGCCACCGGGGTCGTCAGGCCGTTTTCTTCCATGGCGCGCGAGATGGGCTGCCCGGTACGGATCGCCGCCACCGCGCTGCCGAGCTGGGGCCGCAGCGTGGCCGCCAGCAGGCCGCCGACCATCTCAAGTGCGTGCACGGCGGGAATGCCGCCGCGCAGGAGCATGCCCACCGTGCGGTAGCAGCGAGAGAGATGGAATATGCGCAACCGCTCGCCGAGCTTCGGCAGGCGCCAGAGCAGCGCGCCGAGCCGCGCGCGCGTCCCGGGCAGGCCCAGCAACCGCCGCAGGCCGAAGCCCAGTGCGATCGCGGCCGCGAGGATGAGCAGTCCATCGCTCTCCAGCATCCTTCCCCAGTCGATCAGGACGGTGGACAGCCATGGCAGGTCGCTGCCCATGTCCTCGTACAGATGGGCGAAACGCGGTACGACGAAGCCGAGCAGGAAGACGATGACGAGGCCGCCCACGCCGATCAGCAGCGCCGGGTAGACCGCGGCGCTGACCAGCTTGGCGCGCAGGGTTTCCAACTGGGTCTGGTAGGCGATGAAGCGGCCCAGCGACACGGCGAGATCGCCGGTGCGTTCGCTGGCGCGGATAGTGGCCACGAACAGTTCGGGAAAGTCGGCGGGCATTTCCGACAGGGCGCCGGACAGCGTGCGGCCTTCGCGCAGGCGCCCGAGGATCCGCTCGAGCGCCCCGCGCACTCCCGGGCGCGATTCCTTTTCGGCCAGGGTCTCGATTGCTTCGACCACGGAGATTCCCGACTCGAGCAGCGCCAGCAGTTCCTGGCTGAAGAGGAGCAGTGGAAACGACGCCTGGCGGCGACCCAGCGACAGGGCCGGCGTCGCGCGCGCCACAGACAGCACCGCCAGCCCCTGCTGGCGGGCCAGTCGCTCCGCTTCCACGGCGTCCTGCGCCTGTAGCGCCAGGACGCTCACGCCGCCATCGCCGGTCATGGTCTTGATCATGAACTTCACGATGGCGGCCCGGACGTCACTGCCAGTTGGCGATGTCGGCCGCCTCCCCGCTGCCGCCGGGCTGACCGTCCTTGCCGTACGAGAGCAGGTCGAAGTCGCCGTGCTCCCCGGGCTGCCTGTACACATAGGCCTTGCCCCAGGGATCGTTGGGCACCGACTTCTTGAGGTAGGGCCCCGACCACCTGGTCTCGCCGGGAGGTGCGGCCATGAGGGCGGCAAGGCCCTGCTCCGTCGACGGATAGTGGCCGACATCGAGGCGGTACTGGTCCAGGGCCTTTTCGAGCGCGTCGATCTGGGCGCGCGCCGCCTTCACCTCCGACTTGCCGATCTGCGAGAAGAATCGCGGTCCCACGTAGGCAGTCAACAGCCCGATGATGACCATGACGACCAGTAGCTCCAGGAGAGTAAAACCGCGGTGTGGAATCCTGCTTCGCATGGCAATGGACGCCGGATGGCGCGCGCAAGTGTCGAAACAAGTGCGGCAGTCTAGGCCGCGAATATGACGGGACAGTTAACGGCGCAGTCCTGATTCGCCTGGGCTACGAGCTCCCGCATGGCGAACATAGCCTTGTCATCTTGTTCGGCTAGGGTTCGCATGTCACTGTGAAGGAGATTGTCTTGAAACGGGAAAAGATGATCGAGGCGCTGATCATCGACAGCATGGTTCAGATTTTCGATCGACAGCGGGTCCGTTGGTTGGGCGACCTTCTGGAGACCGGATTCAGGGGTTTCGCGCACATGAGCGACGGGGAGTTGCGTCGCGAGATGGCGTCCCGCGGCCTCGGCCTCGAGGCCAGGGAAGATGCCGGCTCGCACGACGACGCCGGCAGTGCCGAGGTCGAGCACGATCCTGAACTTCAGAGCCTGCTGCATGCGCGCCTCGACACTATCGACTGGCACGAGCGGGCATTTGAAGGCAGCTAGCTGCCTGGCCTGCGTGCTGCTGTGGCTGGCGGCGGCGCCTGCCACCGCCGATGTCTACGCCGGATTGGGCGCCGACGACGAGCCGGTATTCTCGGATCGTCCGGGTACCGGTCTCGTCTTCTACCTTGGCACCGGCGATCTGCCCGCGGACTCGGCGGCGCGCGGCCAGACGCTGGCCGGCTTCCGGGCCGGCATGAAGCGCTATGCCGGCTCGATCCGCGAGGCGGCGCTGGAACAGGGCCTGGAGCCGGCGCTTCTGCACGCTGTGGTCCAGGTCGAATCCGGCTACAACGCGCGTGCTGTGTCGGCCAAGGGGGCTCAGGGCCTGATGCAGCTGATACCCGGCACCGCACAGGCGCTCGGCGTTCGCGACGTATACGATCCCGCCGCCAACCTCCGCGGCGGCGCGCGCCACTTGCGCAGCCTGATCGGCTCGCTGGGCGATCTCTCGCTCGCGCTTGCGGCCTACAACGCCGGCGAAGGCGCCGTGCGCCGCAACGGCATGCATGTGCCCCCCTTTCCCGAGACCCAGGCCTACGTCGCCGCCGTCCTGCGCCGCTACCAGAGTCTCCGGCAAGTCCTGTAGGCAGCGAGCCCGCGCCCGGGCCACCCCGGGGTTGATCGGGCCGGCGCGTGGTCCAAACGGACCAATCTCGCCACCGCTCGGCAACAGAACGGCTCCTTTCGTCCTGTTCCCCCTTTACACTCCGCCTATATCTGTCGTAATAGCAGGTAAGGAAGGACCACGAGGCACGGACGACCATGAACCGCAGCGCCTATATCCGCCAGAACCCCGCAGACGACGCCAGTGCGGCCATCGGCGCGGCGGTTCGTCAGGCGGTACAGCGCGGCCTTGGGGTCGGACGCACGGTCAAGATCGGCACCGTACGCGGCATCGTCATCGGCTACAACATCGCCCGCGACGGCAACTTCCCGGGCACGCGCTTTCCGCTGCTGATCCGGACCGAACTCGGCGTCGCCAAGTTCGGGCTCAACGAAGTCGTGCCAGCCTAGCCTCCGTGCGGCGTCAGGCGAGGGCCTTCAGCGCCGCCGCGTAATCCGGTTCGTTGCCGATTTCGCCCACCAGCTGCGAGTACAGCACCTTGTCGTTTTCGTCGAGCACGACGACAGCGCGCGCGGCAACGCCCACCAGCGGTCCGCTGGCGATCTCGACACCGTAGTTGCGCATGAACTCGCGGCCGCGCATGGTGGAAAGGTGCACGACATTCTTGAGGCCTTCGATGGTGCAGAAGCGGCCGGCCGCAAACGGCAGGTCGGCCGAAATCACCAGCACGACCGCGTTGTTGAGCTTGCCGGCCTCTTCGTTGAAGCGCCGCGTCGACGTGGCGCAGGTAGCGGTGTCGAGGCTGGGCACGATGTTCAGGAGTTTGCGCTTGCCCGCATAGGTCTTGAGCGTCGCGTTGCTGAGGTCGGCGGCCACCAGGGAAAACTCGGGGGCGTGCTCGCCGGGCTTGGGCAGTTTGCCGGCGACTTCGATCGGGTTGCCTTTCAGGGTGACGGTTGTCATATCGGGCTCCTTCTTCTTTGGGGTGGATGACGGCTGCTCTGTCGATCCATGCACTCTGCCACGGCGGCGGCACGGTCACAACCCTGTCGTCATCAGGGCAACAAATAGGGCACACTATCTACGTGAATGACGCCCTGCCGATCCGCTATGTCGAACCCGTGTTCCGTCCGCCCAGCGAGGCGGAATCGCTGATCCTGCCGCTTACCGACGGCTGTTCGTGGAATCGCTGCACCTTCTGCGAGATGTACACCGCGCCGCAGAAGCGGTTCCGCGCCCGCGACGAGGCGGAGACGCTGGAGAGCATCCGCCGCTGCGGTGAACTGTACGGCGACCGGGTGAAGCGCGTGTTCCTCGCCGATGGCGATGCGCTGATGCTGCCCGAGCGCCGGCTGCTGAACGCACTGGAAGCGATCCGCACCCACCTGCCCGGCGTGCGGCGCATTTCCGCCTACTGCCTGCCGCGCAACCTCGCGCGAAAGTCAGCCGCGGTGGTACGCCAAATGGCGGAGGCGGGACTCTCGATGGCCTATGTCGGCGCCGAATCCGGCGACGACGAAGTGCTCGCGCGCGTCTGCAAGGGCGAGACGCAGGCATCGACGCTGGCAGCGCTCGACAAGCTCGGCGAAGCGGGCATCACGCGTTCGGTGATGATCCTCAACGGTCTCGGCGGACAGGCATTGTCACCGCAGCACGCCGAGCATTCGGCGGACTTGCTCAACGCCGCCCAGCCGGAATACCTGGCCACGCTGGTGGTCAGCTTCCCGTTGGGCGACGCGCGCCTGCGCGCCGCTTTCCCCGGCTGGGAGCCGCTTTCGATCGCGGAACTGATGCAGGAGATGGAACGCTTTCTGTCGCGGCTAGAGTTGAGGCGCACCGTCTTCCGCAGCGATCACGCCTCGAACTGGCTGGTCTTGAAGGGCACGCTCGGCGCCGACAAGCCGCGGCTGCTCGAACAATTGCGCGCCGCGATCGTGGACCCGGCGCACGCGGGCCTGCGGCCGGCCTGGGCGCGGGGCCTGTGAGCCCCTGTAAAATCCGCCGCATGGATTACCGGATCATCACCGTCACCGCCTTCGCCCAGAATTGCACGCTGCTCTGGTGCGAGGAAACGAAGCAGGCCGCCGTGGTCGACCCTGGCGGCGACGTCGAGGACATCGTCGCCGCAGCCGCACGTGAAGGCGTGACGATCGTCAAGATCCTGCTCACGCACGGGCACATCGACCACGCCGGCGGCGCGGCGGAGATGGCCGAGCGCCTGTCGATCCCGATCGAGGGCCCGCAGCGCGGCGACGATTACTGGATCCGCCAGCTGACGGATCAGGCGCGCATGTTCGGCTTCCCGGGCCGGGTCGCGCCATTCACGCCCGACCGCTGGCTCGAAGGCGGCAATACGGTGAGCTTCGGCAACATCGTGCTCGAGGTGATCCACACGCCCGGACATACGCCGGGACATGTCGTGTTCTTCCACCGGCCATCGAAGCTGGCGCTGGTAGGCGACGTGTTGTTTGCGGGTTCGATCGGCCGCACCGACTTTCCGGGCGGCGACTACGATGCGCTGATGCGCTCGATCCGGCAAGGCTTGTGGCCATTGGGCGACGACGTGGAATTCATCCCTGGCCACGGGCCGATGTCCACGTTCGGCGAGGAACGGAGAAGCAATCCGTTCGTCGCCGATGGTGTATAGCGAACTTACTTCTTCAGCGAATCCCTGATTTCGCGCAGGAGGACGATGTCTTCCGGCGGGGGCGGCGGCTCGGCCGGCGCAGCGGGCTCTTCGCGCTTGAGGCGGTTCATCTGCTTGATCATGATGAAGATGATGAACGCCAGGATGATGAAGTTGAGGAGGATGGTCAGGAAACTGCCGTAGGCGAACACGGGCACGCCTGCCTTCTTCACTTCCGCCAACGTCATGGCGACGCCGGGCGGCACTTCCTTGAGCGCAATGAAGTAGTTGTTGAAATCCAGACCGCCGAAGATGCGGCCGACCACGGGCATGATGAGGTCGCCGACAATCGAATCGACGATCTTGCCGAACGCACCGCCGATGATGACACCGACCGCCAGATCCATCACGTTGCCCTTGACTGCAAACTCCTTGAACTCCTGCACGAAGCTGCTCATGGTCTTACCCCCTTTCTGGATTCTGCTAGGCTGGGAACTCTAGCAAACTTTCATACCCAAAGCTCATAGCCATGAAAGTATATAAGTTAGCTGGCATTATCGCGGGAGTCGTCGTTGCGCTGATCGTCGCGGCCGTTGCGATCGCCGTCGCAATGTTCAATCCGGCCCAGATCAAGGGCGAAGTCTCGAAGTCGGTACACGACAAGACCGGGCGCACGCTGACGATCGAAGGTGACCTCGGCCTGTCGTTCTGGCCGAATGTCGGCGTTACCGTCGGCAAGACGCAACTCTCCGAATTTCACGGCGCGCAGGAATTCGCAGGCTTCGATCACGCCCGCGTTTCCGTCGCCGTGCTGCCGCTCCTGTCGAAGCGCATCGTCGTCGACGCGATCGAACTCGACGGCGCCCACGCCACGCTGGTCAAGCACGCCGACGGCACGCTGAACATCGCGGACCTGACGGCGAAGAAGGAAGGGGGCAGCGAAGCCGGCACGGCAACGTCCGCCGGGCCCGGCACGCCGGTGCAAATCGACGTCGCCGCGATCAAGATCCACGACGCGCGGCTGACCTGGCGCGACGAGCAGAGCGGCCAGACGACCACGGTATCGGGTTTCGACTTTGCTACCGGACACGTCACCGGCAACACGGGCACGCAGGCCTACGAGGTCGACAATCTGAGCCTTGCGCTGGCCGGCGCCAGCGGCGACAAGCATGCGGCGCTCAACCTGGCGATTCCCAAAGTGGTCCTGGCACCCGACAAGGCGCGCACGCTGACGGTGGACAAGATCGACGGCAATATCGAACTCGCCAGCCCGCAAATGCCGATGAAATCGGTCAAGCTGCCGCTGTCGGGGCAGCTCAAGGCGCAACTGGAAAATGAAGCCGCCGAAGGCACCTTGTCGACGCGCCTGGACGAGTCGAACATCGCGCTGAAATTCGAGGTCGCGAAGTTCTCGCCGCTGGCGCTCGGTTTCGATCTCAACGTCGACCGGCTCGACGTCGACAAGTACCTGCCCCCGCCCAAGCCTGCCGCAGCCGCACAACCTGCCGCAGCGAAACACGCGCCCGAGGAGGACAAGATCGACCTCTCGGCGCTCAAGGGACTCAACATCCATGGCGGCGTGCGCGTCGGCCAGCTGGAAGCGCACAACGTCAAGGCCAGCAACGTCAGGCTCGCCATCAAGGCACTCGACGGCCGCCTGGACATCGCCCCGCACACGATGGACCTCTACCAGGGCAAGCTTGCGGGCAGCCTGTCGGTTGAAGCCACAGGCAACGCAATCACCCTGCGCGAAGATCTCTCCGGAATCAGCATCAACCCGCTGATGAAGGATGCCATCGACAAGGATCTCCTCGAAGGCCGCGGCGATGTGCGGCTCGATCTCTCGACGCACGGCGAGACGGTCACGGCGATGAAGCACGCGCTCGGCGGCAGCGCATCGCTCGCGCTGCGCGACGGCGCCATCAAGGGCATCAACCTGGCGCAATCTTTCCGCGAGGCCAAGGCCCTGCTGTCGGGCAACCAGGACGCCGTGCAGCAGGCGCGCGCAAGCGACAAGACCGACTTCTCCGAAATGAGCGCCTCGTTCAGGATCGCGGCCGGCGTCGCGCACAACGACGACCTTGCCGTCAAATCGCCATTCCTGCGCCTCGGCGGCGCCGGCGACATCGACATCGGCCGCGGCACGATGGACTATGTTGCCAAGGCCAGCGTGGTCGGCACCTCGGGCGGCCAGGGCGGCAAGGAGCTGGAGCAGTTGCAGGGCGTGACCATCCCCGTGCGCGCGACCGGCCCGTTCGACAAGCTCGCCTACAGGATCGAGTACGGCGCGATTGCCGAAGGCGCGCTCAAGGCGAGAGTCGACGAGAAGAAGCAGCAGCTCAAACAGGAACTGAAGCAGAAGGCCCGCGACGAATTGCTGAAGGGCCTGCTCGGCAAATAGCCCTCAGGCGATGCGCAGCGTTTCGCGCAGCGGCTCCGCCGGGTGGTGGAATGCCACCGGCCCGTCCGGGCGGGCGTTCACGAACTGGCTGACGAAGGCGTCGGCGGAGGCGAGCATCTGCTGGGACGTTCCTTCCGCGACCAGCACGCCGTCGTGGATGAAATAGGCGTAGTCGGCCACCATCAGCGACTCCATGACGTCGTAGCTGACGACGATGGAGGTCACGTCGAGCGCGTCGTTGAGCGAACGGATCAGGTGCGCGATGACGTTCAGCGAAATCGGGTCGAGGCCCGCGAAGGGCTCGTCGTACATGATCAGCGTCGGGTCGAGCGCGATCGAACGCGCGAGCGCCACGCGCCGCGCCATGCCGCCGGAAAGCTCGTTCGGCATCAGGCTGCTGGCGCCGCGCAGCCCGACCGCGTGCAGCTTCATGAGCACCAGGCGGTGGATCAGGTCCTCGGGCAGGTCCGTCAGCTCGCGCATCGGAAACGCGATGTTGTCGAATACGGAAAGATCCGAGAACAGGCCGCCGGCCTGGAACATCATGCCCATTTCGCGGCGCAGTTCGTAGATGCCATCGAGATCGAGGTCGTTCACAAGGCGTCCGGCAACGCGCACGGTGCCATGTTGCGGCTTGATCTGGCCGCCGATGAGCTTCAGCAGCGTGCTCTTGCCCGCGCCGGAGACGCCCAGAATCGCGACCACCTTGCCGCGCGGCACGGCCAGCGTGACGCCGCGCAGCACGCGATTGTCGCCGTAGGCGAAGTGCAAGTCTTCGATCTCGATGATGTTGTCGTCAGCCATGGCGCGGATTCTCGCAGACTTGGGCACGCCATGCCAGAATGGCGCCATGCGATTGGGCGTGGACCTCGGCGGCACAAAGACCGAAATCATCGCGCTCGACGATGATGGCGGCGAGTTGCTGCGCCGGCGCGTGGCTACGCCCCGTGGCGATTACGCCGCGACCGTGGCCACCATCGCGACCCTCGTGCGCGATGTGGAAAACGAACTCGGACGCGCCGGCACCGTGGGCATCGGCATCCCCGGCGCCGAGTCGCGCGTCACGGGGCTCATCAAGAATGCCAACTCGACCTGGCTCATCGGCAAGCCGTTCCGCCGCGATCTCGAAGCGGCGCTCCGGCGCGAGGTACGCATCGAGAACGACGCCAACTGCTTCGCACTGTCCGAAGCGACGGATGGCGCGGCCGCAGGCGCGGAAATCGTCTTTGGCGTGATCCTGGGCACCGGCGTCGGCGGCGGCATCGTCGTGCGCGGCCGGGTGCTCGTCGGTGCCAACGCGATCGCCGGCGAGTGGGGCCACAACCCGATGCCGGATGAAGCTGATCGTCCCGACTGCTATTGCGGCCGGCCAGGTTGCATCGAAACCTATCTTTCCGGACCCGGGCTGGAGCGCGACGCAAGAGTCAGCCTCGGTGGTACGCCGTGCGCGGAGGACGTCGTCGCCGAAGCGGCGGCGGGCGACGCCGCGAGCGAGGCGGTCGTGGCGCGTTACGAGCGCAGGCTGGCGAAGGCATTGGCGCTCGTCGTCAACATCGTCGATCCGGACGTCGTCGTGCTCGGCGGCGGCCTGTCGAACATCGACCGCCTCTACGACAACGTGCCGAAGCTGTGGCATGCGCACGTCTTTTCCGATCACGTCGCCACACGGCTGCTGAAGAACCGCCATGGCGATTCGTCAGGCGTGCGCGGAGCGGCCTGGCTATGGTGATGAATCCCTGGCTGCGGGTGTTCGCGCCGTTCGCGGTCGGCTATTTCCTGTCGTACCTGCTGCGCAACGTGAATGCCGTGATTGCGCCCGAACTGACGCGCGAACTGACGCTCACGGCGACCGATCTCGGGCTCCTCACCTCGGCCTACCTCGCGGCCTTCGGCGCTTTCCAACTGCCCCTCGGCGTACTGCTCGACCGCTATGGTCCGCGCCGCGTCGAGTCGACATTGCTGATCATCGCCGCGCTCGGCTGCGCCCTGTTCGCGTGGAGCGAGGGGCTGGCCAACCTTGCCGCGGGACGCGCGCTGATCGGGCTGGGCGTCTCTGCGTGCTTGATGGGCAGTTTCAAGGCCTTCTCGCTCTGGTTTCCGCCCGAACGCCAGGCTTCGCTCAACGCAGCCGTCATGGCCGCGGGCGGCCTCGGCGCACTCACGGCGACGACACCGATCGGCTGGGCGCTGCCGGTGCTGGGCTGGCGCGGCATCTTCGCCGTCATGGCCGGACTCGCGGTGGTCGTGGCCGGATTGATCTTCGCCTCGCCCGAGAAGGCGCATGAAGGACATCGCGAGACCTTGCGCGAGCAGTTCGTCGCGCTGGGCGGTATCTTCCGGAGCCGGGTGTTCTGGCGCTTCGCGCCGCAGACGACGGCCGTTGTCGGCGGCTTCATGGCGTTGCAGGGCCTGTGGGCAGTGCCCTGGCTCATGCACGTCGATGCCATGACGCGCGAATCGGCCGCGTTCCACCTGCTCTTGTCGAGCAGCGCGATGTTGATCGGGTTCCTTTCCATCGCCACGTTCGTCGTCCGGCTCAAGCATCTCGGCATCGAGACGGAAACCATCCTCAAGGCCGGCATGGGGCTCGGCATCCTGGTGATGCTACTGATCGTGCTTGGCACAGGGCCGACGCATCTCCTGTGGTTCGCCCTCGGGCTGGTGTTCTCGGTCGGCAATCTCGCCTACGCGCTGCTGTGCAGCCACTTTCCGCGCGAGCTGTCCGGACGGGTCAATACCGCGCTCAATGTGGGTGCGTTCGCCGGCGCGTTCGGCATCCAGTGGGGAATCGGCGCGCTGGTCGATGCGCTCGCCTCGACGGGCATCGCAACGGCCGACGCCTACCGCTGGTCGTTTGCCGCGCTGCTGATGCTGCAGGCGTCGGCCTACGGCTGGTTCGTGCTGTCGGGACGGCGCGTCAGAGCTTGATCACCGGCGGCGGACGGTCGGCGCCGCCCAGCAGGCTCAGCGGCTGCATCGACTTGCGCAGCGAACGGCGCTCCATCAGTTTCTGCTGGGCCGCTTCCGGCAGGTCGGTGAAGCGCAGGATGTTCTTGTCCATCAGCGTGTCGATCAGGTCCTCGACGACGCGGATCAGGCCGAGGTCGGTGCGGGCGAGGTCGCTGGACGTTTCGGGCGCGAGCCGCGCCAGGAACGCCTGCAAATCCGGCGCGGCGGCATCGACCGACTCGGTCGCATCACCCGTTGCTGCCGCAGCCACCGCCACGATCTGACCGCTTGCATCGCGCGCCACGAATGGCATGTTCATGCCTCCAAGGTTTCGAACGGGAAGTCTAGCAGCGCCAGCCTACAACTCCAGCGGATCGACGTCGACATGCCAGCGCAATCCGCGTGGCGCCTTGAGTTCCTGCACGATGCCGGTCCATGCCGCGAGGAAGGCCTGCAGCGCCGGCCGGCTCGCCGACTCGACCAGCAGTTGGGCGCGCTCGAGGTTCTTCAGGCGCGCCAGGCGCATCGGCACCGGATCGTAGAGTTCGACGCGACTTGCCGCCAGCGGCAGCGCGGCCTCGCGCGCGTGCGCGAGGAAGTCCAGCGCCTGGTGCATGTCGTTGGCCTCGGCCCGCAGGAGGGCCTGAAAGGAAAACGGCGGAAACCCTGCCGACCGGCGTTCCTCGAGTTGCGCGTGCGCGAACGCCGCGTAGTCGTGGCCGCCCAGCGCCGCATACAGCGGATGGTCCGGATATTCTGTCTGGATCAGCACTTCGCCGGGCAGGTCGTGACGACCGCTGCGACCGCCCACCTGCATGAGCTGTGCGAACAAACGCTCGGACGCGCGAAAATCCGCGGCGAACAGCGCCGCGTCGGCGCCGACCACGCCGACTAGCGTGAGCAGCGGAAAGTCGTGGCCCTTGGCCAGCATCTGCGTGCCGATCAGGATATCGGCGTCGCCCTCGTGAATGGCCGCCAGCAGGGCCTGCCACTTCCGCGGTGTGCTCGCCGAGTCGCGGTCGATGCGCAGGATGCGCGCCTCGGGAAAACGCGCGGCGAGCGCGGATTCCAGACGCTGGGTGCCGCGGCCGAAAGGATGGATGTCCTGGTTGCCGCAGTCGGGGCACGCCACCGGTATGCCCGCTTCGAGGCCACAGTGGTGGCAGCGCAGCCGACGGTCGGCCAGATGCACGACCATGTTGGCCGCGCAGCGGCGGCAGCGCGATACCCAGCCGCAAGCCGGGCATGCCAGCACCGGCGCGTAGCCGCGCCGGTTGAGGAAGACGAGGCTCTGTTCGCGCCGCGCCAGCCGAACGCCCAGCGCATCCAGGAGCGCGGCGCTCATGCCGTCCTGAAGCTTTTCCCGGCGTGTGTCAACGAGGCGCACCTGCGGCGGGCTTTCGGCTACCGCGCGCCGCGTGAGCTCGAGCAGGCGATAGCGGCCGGCGCTTGCGTGGTGAAAGCTCTCGAGCGACGGCGTCGCCGAGCCGAGCACGATGGGAATGTCGGCCTGCTTGGCGCGAAAAACCGCGACGTCGCGCGCCGAATAGCGCAGTCCATCCTGCTGCTTGTAGGACGCGTCATGCTCCTCGTCCACCACGATCAGACCCAGCCGCGGCAGCGGCATGAAGACCGACAGGCGCGTACCGAGCACGATGTCCGCGCGCCCGGCCAGCGCGTCGATGAAGTGCCGCGCGCGTGTCGCGTCCGCCACGCCGCTGTGCGCAGATACGACGTGTGCCATCGGGAAGCGCTCACTCACCCGTTGTTCGAGTTGCGGCGTCAGCGCGATTTCCGGCACCAGCATCAGCGCCTGCCGACCGGCCGCGAGCACCGATTCGATCGCCCGAAGGTAGACCTCGGTCTTGCCGCTGCCAGTGATGCCATGCAGGAGAAAGGTCTCGAAGCCGCGCGCGGAAGTGATCGCTTCCACCGCCGCTTGCTGCTCTGGCAGGGGCGGGTGCGTCGTCGCATTGCACGGCGTACCACGAGGGCTGACTTTTCTGGCCCTGGGCAACTTGCCCTTGCGCAGCAGCGGTGGCAACGCGAACGCAAGCACCTGGCCGAGCGGATGCTGGTAGTAGCGGGCGCAGAACTCGCACAAGGCGAGCCACGGCCCCGGAAGGGCCGGCACATCGCGCAGGATCGCCTCGACCGGCTTCAGCTTTTCGACGGCGTGCCCGCTCGATTCCGAGATGCCGATCAACAGGCCGACCTTGGTTCCAGTTCCGAACGGCACGCGCACCAGCCGGCCGACGTCTTCCGTCGTGGCATCGTCCGCCAGATAGTCGAATGACCTGAACAGCGGAACGTCGAGGGCGATTCTAGTGATCGGCATAGACGATCAAGGGCTTGGTTGCCATTGTTCGATTCAACTTCGGTAATTCGACCTAATCCATTGGCGCCGCAGGAATTTCTTCTTACTCACAAAAACTGTGGATAAGTTTGTGAACAATGAGGCGCAACAAAAGCTAACTGACGGTGATGTAAGGAATTCTTAACGCTTGCGCAATATTGAGGCAGATAAAAGTACCAAAAAAACATATGGTTACTTTCACATCGCGCCGTCAGGGCTTTACCGGCCGGCTCCGGCGAAATCAAATCGGCGTTGTGAATAAGTGGCTTGTCAACCCCTCCCGTCAAGCCTTGCCGCACCTACATCGCCGGGGGACGCATCCGGGGGTCCGCACCCAGTCGGCGCTGTCGCGCGCGCGTCTCGCGAATCCTCTCGCGATCGGATTACGCGGCACCCGGCGCGTGGAAAGGCCGACTGTACTGGCGTACCGCGTTGACCAGCGCCGCAACGCTCTCCGGGCTTACGTGTTGCGAGATGCCATGCCCGAGATTGAAGACGTGGCCGCTGTTGGCGCCATGCATACCGAAACTTTCCAGTACGCGCCTCGCTTCGCGCGCAATCCCGTCAGGCGAAGCGAACAGCGCGACCGGGTCCAGGTTGCCCTGCAGCGCGACGCGGTCGCCAGTGCGTCGCCGTGCCTCGCCGATGTCACAGGTCCAGTCCAGTCCGACCGCATCGACGCCGATGCCGGCGATCGCCTCCAGCCACTGCCCGCCCCCTTTGGTGAACACGATGGACGGCACGCGCTCGCCATCGTGCACCTTGGCGAGGTCGGCAACGATCCGCTGCATGTAGGTGAGCGAGAACTCCCGGTAGGCCCAGGCCGGCAGCATGCCGCCCCAGGTGTCGAAGATCATCGCCGCCTGCGCGCCGGAAGCGATCTGCGCGTTGAGGTAGTCGGTTACGGCTGTCGTCGTCACGTCGAGGATGCGGTGCAGGAGATCCGGGCGATCGTAGAGCATCGTCTTGATCGTCCGGTAGTCCTCCGAGCCGCCACCCTCGATCATGTAGCAGGCGAGCGTGAACGGCGAGCCCGAGAATCCGATCAGCGGCACGCTATTCTTCAAGGCGCGGCGGATTTCGGCCACGGCATCCATCACGTAGCGCAAGTGAACATTGGGATCGGGGGCCTGAAGGTCGCGGACCTCCCATTCGTCGCGCAAGGGGCGCTCGAAGCGCGGTCCCTCGCCCTCGGCGAAATAGAGGCCGAGGCCCATCGCGTCCGGCACCGTCAGAATGTCCGAAAAAAGGATCGCCGCATCGAGGTCGAACCGCGCCAGCGGCTGCAGGGTGACCTCGCAGGCCAACGCCGGCGACTTGCACAGCTGCAGGAAGCTGCCGGCACGCCGGCGCGTTTCGCAATACTCGGGCAGGTAGCGCCCCGCCTGGCGCATCAGCCAGGTCGGCGTGTACTCGGTCGGTTCGCGCAACAACGCGCGCAGGAAGGTGTCGTTTTCGGGGCGGGCCATGGTCGAAATCCGGATGAATGGGTCAGATTATCGCATGGGGCCAAAACGCCACCGTTCGAGCGTCGAGCCGGGTTGGCTTCGCCCGATGACAACGTCCGCCGGGGCGGCGCAGAGTCAGCCGCGGTGGTACGCCGCCTACTTCTTCCAGAACGCCGGCGTGATGAGCACGAATACGGTCATGACCTCCAGACGCCCGATCAGCATCGCCGCTGAGCAAACCCAGGTCTGGAAGTCGGTGAGCGACTGGTAGTTCTGCGCCGGTCCCACGACGTTCAGGCCCGGCCCCGCGTTGTTGATGCACGCGACGATGGCGGTAATCGACGACGTGAAATCGAGCCCCGACGCCAGCAGGAAGAACGTCAGTTCGCCAACCGTCAGGATGTAGAGGAAGATGAACCCGAGCACGGCCCCGGCGATCTGCTGGGACACGACCGTCTCGCCGACGCGGACGGGTGCCACCACTTGCGGATGGATCAGGCGCTTGAGTTCGACCTGCGCCTGGCGCGCCAGGATCAGGGTGCGGATCATCTTGATGCCGCCGCCCGTTGACCCGGAGCTCGCCGTGATGCATGACAGGAACAGCATCCAGAGCGGCACGAAGATCGGCCACTTGTCGTAGTCCTGGCTGGCGAAGCCGCAGTCGGTGGCGATCGACACCAGATTGAATGCCGCGTGGCGCAGGCAAGTCAGGAAATCCGGATAAGTACCCTGCCACCAGAGGTAGACGGAGCAGATGAGCGTCGAACCGCCCACCAGCGTAAAGACGCCCCGGACTTCCATGTCGTGCCAGTAGACCCGGAGCGACCCTTGTCGCCACGCGAGGAAGTGCGTGGCGAAGTTAAGCGCCGCCAACATCATGAAAACGATGAGGACGAACTCGATCGCCGGTGAATCGAAGTGGCCAACCGAGGCGTCGTACGTGGAAAAACCTCCCAGGCCCATGGCGGCGAATGCGTGACAGATGGCGTCAAGCCAGTTCATGCCGACGACCTTCAGCGACAGGATGCAAGCCACCGTAATGAAGAAATACGTTGCCCACAGTGCCTTTGCCGTGTCCCCGATGCGTGCCGTGAGCTTCGACTCCTTGTTCACGCCGGTCGTCTCGGCCTTGTAGAGTTGCATGCCGCCGACGCCGAGCAGCGGCAGGATCGCGACGGCCAGCACGATGATGCCCATGCCGCCCAGCCAGTTGAGTTCGTGGCGCCACAGGTTGATCGCCGGCGGCAGATTCTCCAGTCCGGTCAGGACGGTTGCACCCGTGGTGCTCAGGCCCGACATGGTCTCGAAGAAGGCGTCCGTGAACGAAAGCCCGTCGATGGCCAGCATCAGCGGTAGCGTGGCGATCGCCGCCATCAGGATCCAGGCAAAGGTGACGAGCAGGAAGCCGTCGCGCGCCTTGAGCTCCCGCTTGTGGCGCTGGGTCACGCCCCAGAGCGCGACGCCGAATCCGAAGGTGATGGCCATCGCGTCGACGAAATCGTCCCACGTGCCGTCGCCCGTGATCAGCGAGGCCGCGATCGGCATCAGGTACGTGATGCTGAAGAACATCAGCATGCCGCCGAGGACATGGAATACCGGCAGCAACCTTCCCAGCATCAGAAATATCCCGCAGAAACCTGGAACAGGCGCTCGATCTCCCCAACCTGGCGCTTGCGGGTGCAGAACACGATTACGTGGTCGTCCGACTCGATGACGACGTCGTGATGCGCCATGATGACGTGCTCGACGTACTCGTCGATCACGAAGTTGCCGTGCTTCACCATCTCGGGTTCCGGGCCGCGGCGGACGATGGCCGCGATGTGCGCCCCTTTGATGTGCGGCAGCTCGTCGATGCGGCGGCCAACGACTTTCGACGTCGCACGGTCGCCATGCGCCACGAGTTCCAACGCTTCCGTAGCACCCCGCCGCAGGCTGTGTACCTTGGCGACGTCCCCGCGCCGCACATGCGTGAGCAGGGTGCCGATCGAAACCTGCGCGGGCGACAGCCCGATGTCTATCGGTCCGCCTTGCACCATGTCCGCATAGGCCCGCCGGTTGATCAGTGCCAGCACGCGCCCGCAGCCCAGGCGCTTGGCCAGCGATGCCGACATGATGTTGTCTTCGTCATCATTGGTGAGCGCCAGGAACATGTCGACTTCGTCGATATTCTCCTGGGCGAGAAGATTCTCGTCGGTGGCTTCGCCGTGCAACACGAGGGTGTCCGGAAGCCTGTTGGCGACAATCTCCGCCTTCGCCCGATCGCGCTCGATGAGTTTCACGTCGTACTTCTTCCCGAGGGCTGCAGCGACGCGCGAACCGATGTTGCCGCCGCCCGCGATCATTACCCGCCGCACCGGCTCCTGCATGCGCCGCAATTCGCGCAACACCGTTTTGATGTGGGAAGTGGCCGCGAGCAGGAAGACTTCGTCTCCGGGCTCGATCACCGTATCGCCGTCCGGCTCCACCGCCTGATGCTCGCGAAAGATGGCAGCGATGCGTGCATCGACTTGCGCCGGCAGGTGGTCGCGCATGGCGCGGATCGGCTTGCCGACCAGGAGACCGCCCGGATTGGCCCGCACGCCTACCAGGGTAACGACGCCGCAGGCAAATTCGAGAACCTGCAGAGCCTCGGGGAACTGGATCAGCTTGACGATGTATTCGGTGATCTCCTGTTCCGGGCAGATCGCGTAGTCCACCGCGAAGTTTTCGTTCGAGAGCAGGTCATCGTTCAGGAAGTCGGGGGAACGCAGGCGCGCGATGCGCGTCGTGACGCTGAACAGGTTGCGCGCAATCTTGCACGCGACCAGGTTGGTCTGATCCGACTGCGTGACCGCGATCAACATGTCGGCATCGCCGATTCCGGCTTCCTTCAGCACGGACGGATAGGCGGCATTGCCGGCCAGTGTCCGGACGTCGAGTCGATCGGCCACGGCGGCAAGCGCCTCGCGGTTCTGGTCGACGACCGTGATGTCGTTGGCCTCAGAAGCCAGAGCTTCCGCCACGCTCGCGCCGACTTGCCCCGCGCCGAGGATGACGATGTTCATGAAGCTATTCTTCCCCCTTGCCGCCGCGCAGACCCAGGTCCTTGAGCTTGCGATACAGGTGCGTACGCTCGAGCCCCGTCTTCTCGGCAAGCCGCGTCATGTTGCCGCCGTCCACGAGCAGGTGGTGTTCGAAGTAGGTGCGTTCAAAGAGCTCGCGCGCCTCGCGCAGCGGCAGGTCCATGACCGTGGCCGGCAGTCCCGGCAGCGGACGCGCGGATGCCTGGGCTGAATCCGGGAACAGGAGCCGCCCCACGTCGACGCCGTCGATTTCCTCATCGAGCGCAGCGAGCGCAAGCGAGCGGATGGCGCTGCGCAGCTCGCCATAGCCGCCCGGCCACGCATGCTGACGCAGGTTGTTCAGCGCGCCAGAGGAGAAGCGCCGCAACGGCGTCTCGCCGCTTTCGCCCAACTGCACCAACAGGTGGCTGGCGATGTCGGGGATTTCGTCTTTCAGTTCGGCCAACGCCGGCAACGCCAGCCAGACATCCCACAGGCGCCGCAGCGCGGCCTCATCCCAACCCTGCGCAACCAGTGCCGGCAGGTCGAGGCTCGTTGCCACGACCATGCGCAGGTTGTGCTTCTCGAGCCGGTCGAGCGCGAAGAAGAGGCTCTTCTGCTGCAGACGGGTCAGCCGCGACAGTTCCTCGCAATACAGGACGCCGCCGTTGGCTGCCGCCAGCGCTTCCACGCTCAGCGGATCAGGACTGGCCGCAAGGTCCAGCCACGCCTTGCCGGGCAGTTGCAGCGTGCGCGCTGCGAGGTCGACGATGCCACCTGCGCCGGAACGCAGCAGGAACACGCGGCTCTTGGCGGCGATCTGCTCAAGACGCCGCTTGAGATCCTTGAGCGGCGCGGAACGTGGAAATGCGGCCAGCGACAGCCCGGCCGGCGTGCGCTTTTGTCCCCGCTCCAGCCCGTGACTGACGGCGGCCAGGAGCTTCTGCATGCCGATGGGCTTTTCGAGAAAATCAAGCGCGCCTACCTTCGTCGCTTCGACCGCCGTATCGATGGTGCCGTGCCCGGACATCATGATCACCGGCATCGTCAGCTGGCCGCCGGCCGACCACTCCTTCAGGAGCGTAATGCCATCCATGTCGGGCATCCAGATGTCCAGCAGCACCAGGTCGGGGCGCATCTCGTCGCGCGCCGCCTTCGCCGCGGCTGCATTCTCCGCCACGCGCACGTCGTGCCCTTCGTCGGTAAGAATCTCCGATAGAAGTTCGCGGATGCCGATTTCGTCATCAACAACTAGAACCTGTGCCATGTCATGTCCTCGCCGGGCCGCCCCAAGAGGGCATGCGCCCCCCCGTGGGGGGCAGCGAACAAGTGTGAGCGTGGGGGGGCAATTCCATTTCCTATGCCGCCAACGGCAACCTGATTGTGACCTCCGCGCCGCCAACCTCACGGTTGGCAAGGCGGAGTTCTCCTTTGTGGTCCTCGACGATCTTCCTGACGATGGCGAGACCCAGGCCCGTCCCCTTGGCTTTGCTGGAAACGTAAGGTTCGCAGGCGCGCGGCAGGATTTGCGGGCCGAAACCAGGCCCGTTGTCGCTCACCGCCAGGACCGCGCGCCGCTCCTCGCCGCGCGTTGTGATCGTCACACTTGGCTCGCCTGCCGTCGGAGGATGTTCGGCCAGCGCCTCGCGCGAATTCTTGATCAGGTTGTGCAGCACCTGGCGAATCTGGCTGCCGTCGGCCAGCGCCGGCGGCACGTCGTGCGCCAGGTCCGCATGCAGGAAGGCGACGTCGGCTTCGTACAAGGGCAGCATGTCCTGCACCAGTGTATTGAGGTCGAGCGGCGCCAGCGTCGGCGGCGGCGTCTTCGCGTAGTCGCGGAAGTCGTTGACCATCGCCTTCATGGCCTCGACCTGGTTGACGATCGTCGCGATCGATCGGCTCAGCATGCCGCGCCCTTCGTCGTCGAGGCGCTCCGTGAGCTTGTGCTGCAGCCGTTCGGCAGACAGCTGGATGGGCGTCAGCGGGTTCTTGATCTCGTGGGCGAGCCGGCGCGCCACTTCGCCCCAGGCGATCGAGCGCTGCGCCGAAATCAGCTGGCTGATGTCGTCGAAAACGACCACGTAGCCGCCGCCTCCAGCCTCGGGCAGCGTCGAGCCGCGGAGGAGCAGGGTCTTGGGCACGCTCCGTTCCCCTTCCAGTTCGAACTGCCTTTGCCACTCGGGGCCAAGCTCGGTGAAGCTGTCGACGATGATGCGCGCGAACGCCTGGTGCTGGGTCCAGGCGGACAAGGTTGCGTGACCCTGCGCCGACAGGTCGTCCTCGAGGATGGCGCCGGCGCCGCGATTCGCCGCCTGGAGGCGAAACTCGGCATCGAAGGCCAATACGCCGGCGGACAAGTTGGCCAGCACGCTTTCGAGATAAGCCTGATGCATCCCCGCTTCGCTACGCGCTTCGTCAAGCTGGCGCGTCATCGCACTGAACGAGCGCGTCAGCACGCCCAGTTCGTCGTGCGACTTCCAAGCGGCCCGGGGCGTGAAGTCGCCGGCCGCCACCGCCTGCGTGCCCTCGGCAAGGATCAGCAGCGGCCGCGCCAGGCGCTCGGCGAGGAAAAACGCCAGCGCGATCGCTGCGAACAGCGCCACCAGCAGCGTAAACGTCAGCGTCAGCGTATAGATGCGCTTGAGCCCCGTGCGTCCCAACTGCAGGCTCTGGTAGTCGCGATAGGCGGCGGCGACGGCCTCGGCGTTCTTGCCTACCGCCGGCGGCACGGGTTGGATGAGTTGCAGGATGCGCGGTTCCGCCCCAAGATCGAAGCCGGTGACGGGCACCAGCACCCTGAGCGACAGGCCGGTGTCGGCATCGCCTTCGACCGCCGAAGTGCCGCGGGTGGTGCGAGCCTGCCGCAACTGCGCCAGCGACGGAATCGGCGGCAGCAGGTCCTCGAAATCGCCGCCACTATTGGCGATCACGGTGCCGTTCAGGCTCAGGAGCGTTGCCGACTGGACGCCCGCCTGCTCGCGCAGCCTGTTCAGGAGCCGCGGGCCGCCAGTCTGCGCATAGGCGAGGTTGAGGGCCATGTCGCGGCCTTTTTCGAGCAGTTCGCCTTCGAGCGTGCCGAGGACGTTGCGGCCCAGGTTGAGGCCGCCTTCGAGCGCATTGTCGACGCGCACGTCGAACCACGAGTCGATGCTCTTGACAGCGAACAGCATCGAGACGCCGTAGATCAGCGCGCCGGGCACCACGGCCATCAGCGCCAGCATGACGACCAGGCGATATTTGAGTCGCGACCCGAAGACCCGGCCGCGGTATTCCCGCTTCAGGCGTCGCAACTGCACCACGATCGGCGCCAACAGCGCAGCGGCCGCGGCGGCCGTGACCGCGAGCAGGAGCGGATAGGCGCTGGTGAAGAACTCGGTGTTGGCGCTCGCACTGGCAAGCAGGAACAGGAGGATGAGGCCGAGCGCGGCGATGATGGGAAGCGCGATCTTCATCGTCCCATGACCCCCGGCGTGAACTGCCAGCGCAGCGTCCTGGCCTCGAGCTGCCACTCCTTGCTGGCCAGGGCATCGAGCTGCAGCGGTTTGGGCAGCTGGGTCTTGTCCAGCGTCAGCCGCAGCACCGCGATGTACTCGCTTCCCGGCTTGATGGCGGCCTTGTCGGCAGCGACGAGTCCGGCGACGTGGCCGAGCACGCGCAGCGCTTCGGCGAGCGTGGCAAAACTGCTGTGCAGCCCGCCGACGGAAAGCCGGTATTGCTGGGTCAGCGCGTTGTAGGAGAGCCGGTAGTCGACATTGCGCACGGCGATCTGCTCGTTGAGCCAGTACCAGCGCTTGCGCTCAACCGTAAACTCGAGCGCGAAGTTGAGCGGCACGCCGTGAACCAGCGCCTCCTCGAGCCGGCTGCCGAGGTCGATGGCAAACTCCGCCGACAGCACGTAGCCGTCCTCGCCCGGAACGAGCTGCCCGTGCATCGGCTCGATGCCCGCCGCGAAAGCGCCTCGCGCGACGGCCACCAGCACCAGCAGCGTCAGGCTAGCGCTTCGCAATGAGCGCGTAATAGAAGCCATCCTGGTCGGCATTCGGAATCAGTTGCCATTCGTTGTCATTGCGATAGGTCGGCAACCGTTGCGCGTCCGTGTGGCGGGCGACGAAAGCCGCGACCTGCTTGCCGTTCTCCTCGGCGAACAGTGAACAGGTTGCATACAGCATTCTGCCACCGGGCGCCAGCGTCTGCCATAAGGCGTCGGCGATTTCCCGCTGTGCGGCCGCAAACCCGGCGATATCGTCGGGTCGCCGCAACCACTTGATGTCGGGATGCCGCCGCACGACGCCGGAAGCGGAACAAGGTACGTCAGCGAGAATCCGGTCGAACGGCTGCCCGTCCCACCACGCGCCCGGATCGCGGCAGTCCGCAATCTTGATCTCGGCGCCAAGCCCCAAGCGGCGCAGGTTTTCGTCGATACGCGCGGCGCGTGCGGGATCCGCGTCGAGGGCGGTGAGCACGATGTCGTTGCGTTCGAGCAAGTGCGCCGTCTTGCCGCCCGGCGCCGCGCAGGCGTCGAGCACGCGCATGCCCGGTCGGGCATCGAGCAATGGTGCGGCCTGCTGGGCACCCCAATCCTGCACGGACACGCGGCCTTCGGCAAAGCCGGGCAGGCGTTCCACCGGTAACGGCCGCGCGAGCCGCATGGCTTCGTCACCCAGCATGGTGGCTTCGATGCCGGCGCCTTCGAGCTCGACCCGAAAGTCAGCCCCCGTGGTACGCCGTGCGTTGACGCGCAGGGTCATGGGTGGCCGCTCGTTGCCCGCCTGGACGATCGCCTGCCAGTCCGCAGGATGCTCGGCGCGCAGGCGCTCCAGCCACCACGACGGATGCTGATGGTGTGCGACGTCGTCAGTCAGGGCGGCTGACGCCAGTTCGTCGTACCGCCGCAGGAAGTTGCGCAGAACGCCATTCACGAGTCCCTTGTAGCTGCCATTGGCGAACCCTTGCGCCGCCGTCACGGCCTGGTCGACCGTCGTGTGCGCATCGTCTGGCCGCTCCTCCAGGCGATAGAGCGACGCGAGCAGCAGGCCGCGCACGGCGGGATCGGCAGGCGGCCGCGCCATCAGTCGCGCCAGCAGGAAATCGCCGCGGCCGAAGCGGCGCAGCGCGCCATAGGCGAGATCCATGACCGCGGGTCGGCTGGAAGGCTCGAGCTTCAGGGACATCAGGGCAGCGTCCAGGTTGCGGCCGCTGATGACCGCCGCCACGGCCCGCGCGGCGGCGCGCAGCCCGTGCGCGAGCGATCCGGCCGGCATGCGGTCAGCCGCCCGGCGTTTCGAAGCGCGCGCCGGCCGCCAGCATGAAGCCGTGCAGGAAGTCGCTCACGGGAACGCGCCGACCGCCCGGCTTCTGCAGCTCGGTCAGGCGCAGCGCGCCTTCGCCGCACGCAACCACGATGCCGGCGGCATTTGAGGCCAGCACGGTACCGGGCTGGCCGGAACCGGCCTCCGCCCGCGCGTGCCAGACTTTGACGGTCGTTTCCCCGACCGCGGCCGTGGCGCCGGGAAAGGGGTCGAAGGCCCGGATGCGGCGCGCCAGCTCGGCCGCCGGGCGGCGAAAGTCGAGTGGCGCCTCGCTCTTGTCGATCTTGTTGGCGTAGGTCACGCCTTCGGCAGGCTGGGGCGTCGGCACGAGCGTCCCGATGTTCTGCAACGCCCGCACGATCAGCCGCCCTCCAAGGACCGCCAGCTTGTCATGCAGGGTCGCCGTGCTGTCGTCTTCGGCGATCGGCAGGCTTTCCCCGAGCAGCATCGGACCGGTATCGAGCCCGGCTTCCATGCGCATGATCGTGACGCCGGTCTCGCGGTCGCCAGCCTCGATGGCGCGCTGGATCGGCGCGGCGCCGCGCCAGCGCGGCAACAGCGATGCGTGGATGTTCAGGCAGCCCAGCCGGGGAATGTCCAGCACAACCTGCGGCAGGATGAGGCCGTAAGCGGCCACGACCAGCAGGTCCGGGGCGGCCTGGATCAGCGGCGCGTGGGTGGCCGGATCCCGCAGTCGCTCGGGTTGATGAACCGGGATGCCATGGTCGACCGCCAACTGTTTGACGGGGCTTGCCCGGAGTTTCTGACCCCGACCGGACGGGCGGTCCGGCTGCGTCAGGACCAGCGGGGCTTCGAAGCCCGCCGCCAGAATCGCTTCGAGGGCGACGCGCGCGAATTCCGGCGTGCCGGCGAAGGCAACCTTCACGCCGTGATTCTGGCTTGCTTCGCCAGTTTGGACTTGATTCGCGTCTGTTTGAGCTGCGACAGGTACTCGACGAACACCTTGCCCTGCAGGTGGTCCATTTCGTGCTGGATGCAGACGGCCAGCAGGTCCTCCGCTTCCATCTCGAACGGTTTGCCATCAAGCCCCAGCGCACGCACCCTGACCTTCTGCGCGCGCGTCACTTTCTCGTAGATGCCTGGGACCGAGAGGCAGCCTTCCTCGCCCTCGAACTCGCCCGCGCGCGACAGGAGCTCCGGATTGATCAGGGTCAGGAGCTGCGATTTGTCCTCGGACACATCGATGACGATCAACTGCTTGTGCACATCGACCTGCGTCGCGGCCAGGCCGATGCCCGGCGCCGCGTACATGGTTTCGGCCATGTCGGCGGCCAATTTGCGGATTTCGGCATTGACGTGAGCGATCGGCGCCGCCTTCTTGTGCAAGCGCGGATCCGGGTAGCGCAAAATGGGCAATAAAGCCATAAAAGGTCCGGTGCTATCATTGAGGCCTAAAGTATTTGCCGGCAGAATCGATATTTCAGTTTTGACAACCGGCGTCAACAAAGGATTCGGCCATGCGACGCATTATATCTGCGCTGTTCCTCTCCCTTTCAACCGGCTGGGCGGTCGCCCAGAGTGCTGCACCGCTGGAACTGGCGCCCGATGCGCCCGACCGTCACTTGGTCGTCAAGGGGGATACGCTCTGGGGCATATCCTCCCAGTTCCTCAAGGATCCCTACCGCTGGCCGGAGATCTGGCGGATGAACGACGAGCAGATCCGCAATCCGCACCGGATCTATCCGGGGCAGCTGGTCGTCCTCGACCGCAACGGCGCGGGCGGCGATCCGCAGCTCAAACTGGGCACTGTGTACAAGGCCGAGCCGAAGATCTACACCGATCGCGACCGCGATGCGATTCCGACGATACCGCAGAACGTCATCGAGCCCTTCCTGTCGCAACCGCTGGTGATCGAACGCAACGGCCTGTCAGGCGGCCCGCGCGTGGTCGCCACCGAGGAGAACCGCGTCAATGTCGGCCCCGGCAACAAGCTGTACGCCAACGGCATCACGAGTCCGGCGGCTCCGATGTGGCAGCTGTATCGCCCCGGCCGCGTGCTGGCGGACCCGGAGAGCGGCGAAGTGCTCGGCTACGAGGCGGTGTACCTCGGCAGCGCGCGCGTCACGCGCGAGGCCAAGGACGACGAGGCCACGACGCTGGAACTCGTCACTTCGAAACTCGAGGTCGGCCGCGGCGACAGCCTGGTGGCGGTGAACAAGCCGGAAGTGGTGAATTACATACCGCACGCGCCCAGTACTTCAATCAAGGGCCGCATCATCGGTATTTACGGCGGCGTCGGCGAAGCCGGCAAGTATTCGATCGTGTCCATAACGCGGGGCAAGCAGGACGGCGTTGACCTCGGCCAGGTGCTGGCGATCTACCGCGCCGGTGAAACCGTGACCAACCGCTTCGACGACAACACCAAGGTGTCGGCCAAGATTCCCGACGAGCGTTTTGGCCTGCTGTTCGTCTTCCGTGTCTTCGACCGCGTGTCCTACGGCCTGGTGATGGAAAGCTCACGCCCGGTCATTCCGAACGACATCGTTCAAACGCCCTGACGCAATTCCGGCGTGACCATCGATGTCGCGCTGCGTGACTGGCTGCGCCTGACGCTAGTCCCGGGCGTCGGCGGGGAAACGCAGCGCCAGCTTCTGAAGGCCTTTGGCCTGCCCGATGCCATCTTTGGCGCGCCTGCCGGCGCGTTGCGGTCGGTCATCGGAAACTCACTGGCGGAACGCCTCATCAGCCACGAGTGCGGGGCCGAGATCGATGCCGCGATGGCCTGGGCCGGGGAGCCCGGCAATCACATTCTCACGCTCGCCGACCCGGAGTACCCGCAAGCGCTGCTGAACGCCGACGACCCGCCGGTGCTGATCTACGCCCGGGGCATACTTGAACTGCTCAACCGGCCGGCCATCGCCATCGTCGGTTCGCGTTCGGCCACCCGCCAGGGCGAAGCCACTGCCGAAGCCTTCGCCGCCGCCCTGTCGGCCGCAGGCCTGACGATCATCAGTGGCCTGGCGCTGGGTATCGACGCTGCCGCGCATCGGGGCGCGCTGGCCCATAGAGGATCGACCATCGCCGTGATCGGCACCGGGGCCGATCGCCTCTATCCGTCGCGAAACGAGGCGTTGGCGCGCGACATCGCGGAGCGGGGCGTCATCATCAGCGAGTTTTCGCTCGGGACGCCCGCGCTCGCCGCCAATTTCCCACGCCGCAACCGCATCATCGCCGGTCTTGCGCGCGGCTGCCTCGTCGTCGAGGCCGCGGAACGAAGCGGCTCGCTGATCACGGCGCGCCTGGCGGCGGAGGCCGGACGCGATGTCTTCGCCATTCCCGGCTCGATCCATTCGCCGCTGTCGAAAGGCTGCCACAAGCTTATCAGGCAGGGCGCCAAGCTCGTCGAACGTGCCGAGGACATCCTCGAGGAGCTGCGCTGGCAAGCGGTCGTCGCCAGCGCGCCGGCCGCTGCACCGACGGATCCGGGCGACCCGGAAAGCGCGCGCCTGCTGGAGGCGATGGGCTATGATCCCTGCGATCTCGATACTCTTTCGGTGCGTTCGGGCTTGACGGCTGACAGGCTGCTTGCAATGCTGTTGCCGTTGGAGCTTGACGGCCATGTAGCGCAGCTACCCGGCGGCCGTTATCAGCGGGTACCGCAGCGCATAGCCTGAGCGTGGTGATGTTCGACGTCCTGGTTTACGTATTCGAAAACTATCTGCCCAGTGCCTGTCCGGCGCCGGACGCCCTCGCGCGCAAGCTCTCGGCCGCCGGATTCGACGACGAGGCGATTTTCGACGCCCTGCGCTGGCTGGAAGGCCTGGAACAGGCGCAGCAGGAACTCGGTTTGCGCGTACCGCCCGCGGCCGGCAGCCAGCGCGTGTACGGCGAGGATGAGATGGCCGCGCTGTCGCGCGAGTGCCGCGGCTACCTGGCCTTCCTCGAGTCGGCCAACGCCATCGACGCGTCGGCCCGCGAGTTGATCATCGAGCGCGCCCTGGCCGCCGACACGGCCGACCGGCCCGCGATTTCGCTCGCCAAATTCAAAGTGATCGTCCTGATGGTGATGTGGCGACGCGAGCTGTCGCTCGACAATCTGGTGTTCGACGATCTGCTCGACGACGACCCCGAAGACGCCCCGCCGCTGATGCACTGACTTGCCAGCGCAGGCAGGGCGCGCTTATGATGCGCCGCTCCACCCGGTCCCGCCATGCCATGAGCAAGCAACTGATCATTGCCGAAAAGCCTTCCGTCGCCCAGGATATCGCCAAGGCGATCGGCGGATTCACGCGTTCGGGTGACTACTTCGAGAGCGAAGACTACGTGCTCTCCTCGGCCATCGGCCACCTGCTGGAGCTGACCGTCCCCGAGGAATACGAGGTCAAGCGCGGCAAGTGGACCTTCACGCATCTGCCGGTGATTCCGCCGCACTTCGCGCTAAACCCCATCGAGAAGACGGCTGACCGCCTGAAAGTGCTGGCGAGACTGATCAAGCGCAAGGACGTCACCGGGCTGGTGAACGCCTGCGACGCGGGCCGCGAGGGCGAGTTGATCTTCCGCTACGTCGTGCAGCATGCCAAGACCGACAAGCCGATCCGGCGTCTGTGGCTGCAGTCGATGACGGCCAACGCCATCCGGGACGGCTTCGCCCGCCTGCGCTCGGACAAGGAGATGCTGCCGCTGGCCGATGCCGCACGTTGCCGCTCCGAGGCCGACTGGCTGATCGGCATCAACGGCACGCGCGCCATGACCGCCTTCAATTCGCAGGAAGGCGGCTTCTACAAGACGACGGTGGGCCGCGTGCAGACCCCGACGCTGGCCATCCTGGTCGAGCGCGAGCGGCGCATCAAGGAATTTGTGTCGCGCGACTATTGGGAAGTCGAAGCCGAGTTCAAGGCCGTCGCGGGCACATATCGCGGCCGCTGGTTCGACGAGAAATTCAAGAAGTCCGACGACGAGCACGCCAAGGCCGAACGTCTTTGGGAGAAGGCAAAGGCCGACGCCATCCGGACCAAGTGCCTTGGCAAGCACGGCGAAGTCACGGAAGAAAGCAAGCCCAAAACCGAATTGTCGCCGCTGCTGTTCGACCTGACGTCGCTGCAGCGCGACGCCAACGGCCGCTTCGGTTTCTCCGCGAAGACGACGCTTTCGATTGCACAAGCGCTCTACGAGAAGCACAAGGTGCTGACCTACCCGCGCACCGATTCGCGCCACCTGCCCGAGGACTATCTCGGTGCCGTGAAGGACACGCTGAAGAGCTTCGCCGAGACGCCCTACGCGCGCTTTGCAGCGGAGATTGCCAAGAACGGCTGGGTGCATCCGAACAAGCGCATCTTCAACAACACCAAGATCTCCGACCACTTCGCAATCATCCCGACCGGTACCGAGCCGAAGCATCTGTCGGAAGCCGAGCAGAAGGTTTACGACCTCGTCACCAAGCGCTTCCTTGCCGTGTTCTACCCGGCGGCCGAGTACAACATCACCACACGGATCACGCGCGTCGAGAAGGAAGCGTTCAAGACCGAAGGCAAGGTGCTGGTCATTCCGGGCTGGCTTTCGGTTTACGGCAAGGAAGCGCAGGAGGAAGACCAGAACCCGAACCTGCCCCCGCTGCAGCCCAAGGAACGCGTCTGGGCCAACGACATCGAGGTGAAGGCCAAGGCGACGCAGCCGCCGGCCCGCTTCAACGAGGCAACGCTGCTCTCGGCCATGGAAGGCGCCGGCAAGCTGGTCGAGGACGAAGAGTTGCGCGAGGCGATGTCGGAGCGAGGCCTGGGCACGCCCGCGACGCGGGCTGCCATCATCGAGGGTCTGATCTTCGAGGAATATGTGCATCGCAATGGCCGCGAGTTGCAGCCGACCGCCAAGGCGTTCTCGCTGCTGTTCGCGCTGGAGAAGCTTGGCATCGACGAGATCCGCTCGCCGGAACTGACGGGCACCTGGGAGTGGAAACTCAAGGAAATCGAGCACGGCCGCCTGAAGCGCGACGAGTTCATGAGCCACATCGTCGAGCAGACGCAGGTGATGGTCGACCGCATCAAGAAGGGCGAACTGCCCGAGGGCACGTTCGGCTCGCTGGCGACGCCCTGCCCGCGCTGCGGCGGCACCATCCGCGAAACTTACAAGCGCTTCGAATGCGAGAAATGCGACTATAAGCTCTGGAAGGTCATCGCCGGCCGCCAGTGGGAACCCGAGGAGATCGAGGAGTTGCTCGCCAAGCGCGTCATCGGCCCGCTGCAGGGCTTCCGCAGCAAGATGGGGCGCGCTTTCGCGGCCATGATCAAGCTCAACGACGAGCACATGCCTGAATTCGACTTCGGCAATGCCGACGCGGAGGGCGAAGGTGAAGAAGTCGACTTCTCGGGCCAGGAACCGCTCGGCGAGTGCCCGAAGTGCAGGTCTCGCGTCTTCGAACACGGCATGGCTTATGTGTGCGAGAAGGCAGTCGGTGCCGCGAAGTCCTGCGACTTCCGCTCAGGCAAGATCATCCTGCAACAGGAAATTTCGCGCGCCGAGATGGCTCGATTGCTGGAGACCGGCAGGACCAACCTGCTGAAGGGCTTCATCTCGAACCGCACGAAGAAGAAGTTCTCGGCTTACCTCGTCCGCGGCGCCGATGGCAAGGTCGGCTTCGAGTTCGAGGCACGCGCGCCCAAGGCCGGTGCGAAAACTGGCGCGAAGGCGACCGAGGCCAAGGCGGCGCGAAAAGTCAGCCCCGGTGGTACGCCGTCAGAAACAAAAGCGCCGGCGGTGAAGCCGGCGCGCAAGGCGGTCAGGAAGCCCGCGGCGAAGTAACTGCGCCGCGGCAGGACCTGACTACTTGACGGTGAACTTCTCGGTGGCTGCCGAGGTTCCGTTCAGGAAGATCTCCACCTGATAGTCGCCCTTGGGCCAGCCGCTCGGCTTGCTGATGTGGAACTCGGTGCTGGCGGGTCCGGCCAGCGTCAGTTCTTCCTGCGCTTCATTGACCTGCGCCGTCTTGTCACCCTTGTGGAAAGTCCACAGCGCCTTCAGCGTCGCCTTGCCGGTGCCGGCAGTCTCGACCACGGCAAAGATGGTGTCGGCTGGGGCGAACGCGGTCGCGGGCGCGACTGCTTTATTGTCCGCGCCGAGTTTGTTGGCGAGCACGAGTTGCTTGACCGAGACCGGCTCGACAACCGGTGCCGGGGCAGGAGCCGGCGCCGCGGCTGCTGGAGCAGGCGGTGGAGGCGGTGCGGGCGGAGCTTCCTTCTTGCTGCAGGCGGAGAGCGCGATCAGCGCAACGAGGGCGAGCGTGGACTTGAAATTCGGTGTCATGACGATGGCCTTTCTGCGAAATTGGTAGGTCAGAGCGGAATCTTGATCTTCTGTCCCGGGAAGATCTTGTTCGGGTCCTTGATGATGTCCTTGTTGGCATCGAAGATCTTGTGCCAGGCGTTGGCGTCGCCCAGCTCGCGCTTGGCGATCTTCGACAACGAATCGCCCGCGACGATCGTGTATTCCTTGAACGAGCCGGCGCTGCTGGTCGTCGTGGTCGACCCGCTGGAGACGTCGGAGAAGTCGGGCATGTCGTCGCCCGGGTTGCTGTTGCCCATGCTCATGGTGGCTCTCCTGTACTGATGGGTTCCTGCCCGGCGCTGCCGGGCGTGGGGCCGGCCTTTCTCTTTGGCCGATTGCCAGTCTGCACTATATGCCAGTGCCCTAGCTCTGTCGCCCCCCCGGCGTCACACAAGTTTGCAATCCGCGCGGTTAACCTGACTTGCGTAGCGGTCGAAGTCGAGCGCTATACTCGATCGTAGCTTTGCCTTTCGCAAGGAGCACGATGGACATCCTGCAGTCTGTGGCACTCGCTGGCGGCATGGCCTGGGCCAGCGGCATGCGGCTCTACGGCGTCGTGTTCGCCGCGGGCCTGCTCGGTCGCCTGGGCTACCTGCAGTTGCCGACGACGCTGCACGTGCTCGAGCATCCGCTGGTGCTGGGCGTCGCGGGCTTCATGCTGGCCATGGAGTTTCTGGCCGACAAGATTCCGGTCGTGGATTCGTTTTGGGACAGCGTCCATACGTTCATCCGCATCCCTGCGGGCGCCGTGCTCGCAGCGCTGGCTCTGGGCGACCACGACCCGTCGCTGATGGTCGCCGCGGGGCTGCTCGGCGGCACGTTGACGGCCGGCACATTCGCGGCCAAGGCCGGAAGCCGGGCGCTGATCAATACCTCCCCGGAGCCGTTCTCGAATATCGCGACCTCGCTGGGCGAGGACGCGCTGGTCGCCGCGGGCCTATTCACAGCGATCCAGCAGCCCGTGCTTTTCCTGGTGCTGCTGGGAGTTTTCGTACTGGTACTCATCTGGCTGCTGCCGAAGGTCTTCCGCGGCGTGCGCATCGTTTTCGGGCGGTTGCTCAATCCGGAAACGGAATAGCAGTGGCGCGGCGGGCACCGCCAGCGCGAATTGTGGCCTGGCACGGCTCTTGATAGTGATAGCCGGCAAATTCAACCAGGAGGGATCATGCGCATTGCAGTGAGCAGTCAGAATTTCCGCGAGGTGACCGGTCACGCGGGTCACGCCAGACGCTTTCTCGTATATCAGGTGGACCAACAGCGGGCCTTCAGCCTGGTCGACCGGCTCGACCTGCCCAAGGAATTTGCCATCCACGGCTTCGACGATCGCCAGCCGCACCCGCTCTTCGACGTCGACGTGCTCATCACGGGCGGAGCCGGCGAGGGATTCAAGCGCCGCCTGGCGACCCGCGGTGTGCAGGTCGTCGTCAGCGGCGAATCAGATCCGCAAGCCGCCGTACGCGATCTTCTTGCGGGTAAGGTGAAAGCGCCGGCGCCGCATGACCAAGATGGTCACGAGGGCTGCAGCTGCCACGGCTGACTGCCAGAAGAGTCAGCCGTGGCGGTACGCCGTGTCAGTGCTGCTCTTCCTCTTCCCAACCTGTGATCATCGTCTTGATGTGGGCGAACGGCGTGTGGCCGGTCGTCGTCAGATAGACGTGCACGATGAAGAACACCAGCATCATGAATGCGCCGACGGTATGGGTGAGGGCGACTGTCGGCAGGTCGAGATAGGCGCCCAGCACCGTGTGCTTCCAGTAGGCGAAGAACAGGTAGAACAGGCCCGATCCCCAGATGATCGGCGAGACGAACGCCAGCAGCGCCAGGTACGCGAGACGCTGCAGCGGGTTGTGCTTCTTCACCGTAGTCTTGCGGAACGGGTTGGGTGCGTTGGTGAATATGCCGAGCAGGTAGTAGCGGACCATCGCGTCGACCTTCTTCAGCGTCGGGATGTACTGTCGCCATTCGCCCGTCGTGAATTGCCAGAAGATCGTGAAGGCCCATAGCGCCAGCAGCGTCCACGCCGCGAGCGTGTGATAGTCGGCGGCGAGCCGGAAGCCGAGCCAGTCGTAGGCGCCGTGGATCTCGAAGCCGGTGATCAGCATGAAGATCACGAGCAGCGCCTGCGACCAGTGCCAGAAACGCTCATAGCGCTTGTAGAGAAGAATGCGGGTCGTGGTCATGACGCCTGGTTCCCTTCGTTCTTTGGTTTGCGGCACAGCACGCAGATGCGCGCGCCGCCATGGATCAACACACCCAGAAGCGCCAGGGCGACAGCGAGCCAGCCCAGGGTGTCGATCAAGCCGCTGCGATCCCGCCCTGGCAGCCAGATGCCGCCAAGACCGGCAAGGCGTCCTTCGTCCTTGTGGCATTGGGCACAACCGAGGGCATCGTGCTTGGGCGCGACCATGTGCGTGATCGGCCAGCTCATCTCGGTGGCGACGAAGTCGTACTTGCCGCTCCAGGGAAGACCGGCAGTCTCCATTCCCGCCACGATCGCCTTTGGCCAATCGAAGTTGCGCCACAGCGCCGCGTCGTCCTCGCCGGCCGTGTGCACCACCAGCAGGTTCTTCAGCTCCGGGTCATAAGCCTGCTTGCCGCGATGGATCTTGAACGGCCAGATGCGTGCGTTCGGATCCGCTGCGCTGCCGTCGAAGTGGTTGATCTCGACGACCTTGGTCGGATCGATCTTCTCGCCGACCGTCTTGAACTCGACCTTGCCGTTGAACCAGCGGTATTCCGGAACGAGGAACGAGTCCCACGCGAAGTTGCCCTTCTTCGAGTCAAAGGCGCGGCGGCCGGCGCTGTCCTTGATGAGCACCGGCTTGCCTTCGGGCCCCATCTTCGTGGCCGTGGACCAGTCCCAGCTCTTCTCCGTGCCGATCGCGTCGCGAGCGTATTCGGGGATGTGGCATGTCTGGCAGGCCAGCTTGTCCGTGTGCGCGTTGAGGCGCTCCATGAGCAGCGGATTCTCGTGGTGCGGCTTGTCGCCGTGGCACGACTGGCACGAGGCCGGCTCGTCGTCGTACTTGCCGCGCGCCACGGGCGGGCCGGTACGGCTGGCGGCGAACTGGTAGCGGCTGCCTGACACGAAATGGTCGATGGTCTTGTGACAGCTCACGCAAGTGAAGTTGAGCCCTTTGGCATTCATGTGCACGTCGAGGTGCTTGCCCGGATTGATCAGGCTGCTGTCGAGATCGCCATGCTTGGTGCCGTCGCCACCGGCGCCGAAAAAGTGGCAGGCGCCGCAGTTGGCGCGGCTCGGCATCGCCACGCTCTGCGCCACCTTGGCGAGGTCCACCGCTTCGACGAACTTGCCCGAGCCTGCCGGGAATTCCTTGCGCTCGTAGACTGGGTGACCCGCATCGCCCGGCAGCTTGCGATAGGTGCGCGTGCTGTCGTGGCAAACGAGGCAGTCGACGTTCTCTTCGCGCGAGAAGTCGAAGCTCTTGTCCTTCCAGCCGTAACCGGCGTGGCAGGCCATGCAGTCCTTCTCGTTCGAGATCGGCGTCGTGCAGTAGTTGTTGATGATGTTTTTCTTGCCGAACTTCTTGCCAGTCGCGGGATCGACCACTTCCCAGGTCCAGTGCTTCGTGTGCTGCACCTGTTTCGCGGCTTCGGTGTGACATTCGAGGCAGGCGCGCGTCACCTCGGGGCCGGACTTGAACGTCCGCTGCAGTTCCTTGAACTTGCCGTGATCGGCCGTCCCCTTCGCGGCTGGGGGCAGCTTGTCGGCAAGTGTGGGAGCCTCGGCGAACGCGCCGGTGGCCGCCAGGCTGACAAGCGCCAACGCGGCCATGAGCCAGTGTCTTGGATCCATGGGGGCCTCCGTTTCAGCAGCCGCCGGCCGCAGCGCCACCGCCACCGCCTTCGCCGCCTACCTTTGGCAGCACCAGAGGCGGCGCGGGCTTGCTCGGATCGAACTGGAGGAACTTCTGCTGATCAGCCACCACGTGCTCCATGGTCTCCGCCACCAGCGGCCCGAAGAACTTGCCGATGAGGCCGGCGTTCATGGTGCCGATATAGACCTTGCCGTCGCTCTTCTTGTAGACGGAGATCTTGCAGGGCATCAGCAGTGACAAGAAGCGGGTCTTGTCGTCCTTCAGGATTGGCCCCGAATACTTCGGGCTGCAGGTCTCGATCGCCATGACCGGCAGGATGCTCACGCCCTCGGCTTCCACGGGCCGCGTCGGGTAGCGCAGGCCGAACAGCGCCCAGCCGTTGCCGGCCGCAAGCACATTCTGCTGGATGCGCGCCACGGTTTCCTCAACGGAGAACGGACTGACGCGTTCCTCGAACATCAGGCTCCCCGCCATCTGCCAGACGGCGACGAGCGCAAGGGCACCCCCCAGGGCGACCCCGGTAACGAATTTCAACATTGCTCCCCCTCGTTAAGTGTGGCAGTGATACTGCTGCCAGTTTCTAAGAACTAAACGGCAATACCAAGATTCGTGCCAGCCATGGCAGCCTTCGCCACACCACCAAGCCATTGACCCAATGGACATTAGTACCTACTGATGTTATGTTGCACCGAAAATATGCCAATAATGGCGGCAGTGTCGGGCGCACCGTGCATGCCGTTTGTGGCAGTAGACTGACGATATGAAGGGAAATGTCATGGTTCAGGCCACCCGCAATCTCCGCGAGCTCGTGTCGTTCCTGGACGGTCTATCCGAGCCGCGCATCGTCATGGACAACAACTACCGGATCGTGGCGGCGAATACCGCATACACGCGCGAGTTCGGTGGCGGACGACCGGTGGTCGGGCGCCAATGTTTCGAAGTGTCCCACCACTTCAACGTCCCGTGCGACCAGTCGGGCGAATCCTGTCCGCTCCAGGGCACCCGAGCCGATGGCCTGACCCGACGTGTGCTGCACCTGCATCAAACGCCGCGCGGCGAGGAGCATGTCGACGTCGAGACGACTCCGGTTCGCGACGAATCGGGCCAGATCCGCTACTTCGTCGAGACGATGCGCGTCGTGCGCCATGCCAGCGGCCGCCCGGCCGCGCAGGGCCTGGTCGGTCGGTCGCCGGCCTTCGCGCGCATGCTCTCGATGGTGATGCGCGTCGCGCCCTCCGAGGCTACGGTGCTGCTTCTGGGGGAGACGGGAACCGGCAAGGAACTGGTCGCGCGCGTGATCCACGAAGCGAGCCCGCGTGCCAGCGGTCCGTTCGTGGTCGTTGACTGCTCGGGTCTGACCGAGACCTTGTTCGAGAGCGAACTCTTCGGCTATGAGAAGGGCGCCTTCACCGGTGCCACGCACCGCAAACTGGGGCTCGTCGAGGCGGCTTCGGGCGGCACCCTGTTTCTCGACGAGATTGGCGAACTGCCGCTGTCGCTTCAGGTCAAGTTGTTGCGGCTGCTCGAAACCGACACCTACCGCCGTGTCGGTGGCGTCGAGACCTTGCGCGCGGACTTCCGCCTCGTATCGGCCACCCACCGGAACCTGGCCGCCATGGTGAAGGCGGAAACCTTCCGGCGCGACCTGTACTTTCGCATCAATACGTTTCCCGTGCACACGCCATCGTTGCGCGAACGCACCGACGACCTGCCACTCCTCGTGGAATCACTGCTCGCCCGCGTGGCACCGCAAAGGCGACTGCGCCTGTCGGCCGACGCGCTCGACTGTCTTGGCACCATGTCCTTCGAAGGCAATATCCGGGAGTTGCGCAACATGTTGGAGCGCGCGAGCCTGCTCGTCGACGGCGAACAGATCGAGCCGCGCCACCTGGTGGAGGTCGGCGAAACCCTGGGGCCCGGCCCCAATGACAGCGCGTCCGCGACGGTCGGCCGGACCTGGTTGACCCTGGAGCAGAACGAAAGCGGCTATCTGGCCTGGGCTCTCAAACACCATCGGGGGGACCGCGCCTCCCTGGCGAAAAGACTTGGATTGAGCGAACGCACGTTGTTCCGCAAGCTGCGCGCGCTGACGCCCGACGGCGGCACCAGCAGCTAGTGCGCGGCTGTCGGCAGACTCGTCAACTCCCGGCAACGCGATAGGACGGATTGTTCATCGCGCCAACCGCGGCGACGATGGTCTCGATGACTCGCGGCCGGGGAAATCCGCGCCGCCATGCGAGCGCCACTCGCCGGGACGGCGCGGGTTCCTCGAATGGAATCGACGCCACCATCTCGGACCGGTACGGCCCGGCCAGCGAGCCTTCCGGAAGCACCGAGATACCGTAACCGGATGCCACCATGCAGCGGATGGTCTCGATCGAATGGCCCTGATGCAGCGAACCCTCGGCGTGGCTTATGTCCGGGCAGGCATCGAACACCTGTTCGCGGAAACAGTTGCCGGCCTTCAGAACCAGCACGTCGTCGCCGCGAACCTCATCGCGCGCGATCGCCTTGCGCTTGCGCCAGGGATGATCCTTCGGCACGACGACATGAAATGCCTCGTCATATAAGGCCCGTGTTTCCACGCCGGGCACATCGAACGGCAGGGCGATGATGGCGGCGTCGACCGTGCCGTACTTCAGGAAGTCTGCGAGCAGGGCCGTCATGCTTTCCTCGATGTAGAGCGTCAGGCCCGGAGCCAGTTTCCGCAGAGACACGATCAGGCTCGGTAGCAGATAGGGGCCGATGGTGTGAATGACGCCGAGTCGAAATTCGCCGTGCAGGGGATCCCGTTCCCGACGCGCGATCAGTTCCACGCGCCGCGCCTCGTCCAGGGCCTTGCGCGCCTGCGCGACCACCTGATGCCCGAGATCGGTAAGCGCCACATGACTCTTGCTGCGCTCGATCAATGTGACGTCGAGTTCGCTTTCGAGATTCTGCAGCGCGACGCTCAGCGTCGGCTGGCTGACCTGACAGCGCTCGGCGGCACGGCTGAAGGAACCTTCATCCGCAAAAGCAACGAGATAACGCAAAGCGGAAAGTTTCATGGCGCACTCCCTATAGGGATTTCCTATACACAAGATAGCTAAAAACTACAATTAAATCATTGACTTACGTCAACAGCCCTACCCATTGTAGGGGTAGATTGTGCCCCGGTGTCAAGGTATCTGTTGCGTTGCGCCACGCAAGTGGCATATGCATTTTCACTCGAGGAGAAACCCATGAAAGTACGCACCCTGGCAGCATCACTCATGATCGTCGGTCTGCCCCTGGCGTGGGCAGCAAGCGACGAGCCCATCCAGCCCATCCAGCCGGCGAAACAGGTCAACCTCGGCATGGTGGAACTCGGCAAGAAACTCTACTTCGATCCACGCTTGTCGAAGTCCGGCTTCATCTCCTGCAACTCCTGTCACAACCTCTCGATGGGCGGCACCGACAATCTGCCGACATCGATCGGCGACCACTGGCAGCAGGGCCCGATCAACGCGCCGACGGTGCTCAACTCGAGCATGAACGTCGCGCAGTTCTGGGACGGCCGCGCCGCCGACCTCAAGGCCCAGGCCGGCGGACCGATCGCAAACCCGGGCGAAATGGCCTTTACGCACACGCTGGCCATCGGCGTGCTGGAGTCGATTCCCGCGTATGTGCGTGAATTCAAGACCGTGTTCGGCAAGGACAAGATCGACATCGACCAGGTGACGGCCGCGATCGCCGAGTTCGAGAAGACCCTCGTCACGCCCAATTCGCGCTTCGACCAGTACCTGCTGGGCAAGGACGATGCGCTGAACGCCGAGGAAAAGGCCGGTTACAAGCTTTTCAAGGATAGCGGCTGCATCGGCTGCCATAACGGCCCGGCCGTCGGTGGCAACTCGTTCCAGAAGATGGGCGTGGTCGCGCCGTACAAGGCCAGCAGCCCCGCAGAAGGCCGCGTCGCCGTCACCGGCAAGGATGCCGACCGCTTCAACTTCAAGGTGCCGACCTTGCGCAACGTCGAAATGACCTACCCGTATTTCCACGACGGAGCCGCCAACACGCTGCCCGAGGCCGTCGACACGATGGGCCGCATCCAGCTGGGCAAGAAGTTCACGAAGGACGAGAACGCCAGGATCGTCGCCTTCCTGAAGACACTGACCGGCGACCAGCCGAGCTTCACGCTGCCGGTACTGCCTCCGTCGACCGACGCGACGCCGAGGCCGACACCGTTCGCGAAGAAGTAGTCGCTTCGCGCTGTGCCATGGACGGGCGCCTCACGGCGCCCGTCCTTTTTCCGCCACCGGCGCGATCGCCGTCGCCGGCATCAGGGTCACCCGCACGCTCAGGCCTTTGCCATCGGGTCCATCTGCCAGTTCGATGTGGGCCGCGTGCAACTGCGCGATGCGGCGGCAGATCGTAAGGCCAAGACCGGTGCCCGGCTTCGATTGATCGGCGAGGCGGCAGAAGCGCTCGAAAACCCGCTGTCGCTGCTCGACGGGAATCCCGGGGCCGTCGTCGGTAACCTCCATGGCCGTCCCGCCGGCCACCGCACGCGCCGCCACGCGGATATGGCCGCCGTTCGGTGTATAGCGAATCGCGTTGTCGACCAGGTTTGCCATCAGCATGGCCAGCAACCCGGCATTGCCGTGCACCTTGGGCAGGTCAGGATCCGGCGCCAGTTCCAGCGTCTGCTCGCGCTGCAGCGCCAATGGTGCCAATTCCGCGCAGACGTCTTCCAGCAGCCGTGCAACGTCCACACTATCGGCCTCGGGAAGTGCCTGCTCGGGATCGAGCCGGGCAAGAGTCAACAGTTGTCCGACGAGCCTGATGCTGCGGTCCAGTCCGCGCTGCAACTGGCCGAGGCTGTGGTTGCGGTCGGCTTCCGTGGTTGCTGCACGCGCCATCGCCAAATGAGCCTGGATTGCTGCCAGCGGCGTGCGCAATTCGTGGGCCGCGTTGGCGGTAAAGCAGCGCTCGTTCTCCAGCGCGCGGTTGACGCTGAACAGGAGATCGTTGAGCGCATGCACCATCGGCCGGACTTCCTCCGGCGAATCGCCGGGCTCGAGCGGAGTGAGGTTCGCGACTTCCTTCGACGAAATGTCGCCTGCCAGTTGCCGCAGCGGATTCAGGCCGCGGTTGATCGCGTACCACAGCAGGAACATCAGCACCGGCAAACCCAGCACCATCGGCTTCGCCAGGTCGAGCACGATGTTGCGCAGGAGCGTGTTTCGCACACTGTGCGCCTCCGCCACGAGGACGCGGAAACTGTGGTGCTGATCCCAAACACCGAAATGCCGCCAGATGACACCGTGCTCATCCGTGGATTCAGAGAAGCCGTCCCTGTCCGCCATTGCCGCATCGGGCGCATTGGCGGAACGCAGCAGAAGGTGGCCAGTGCCATTCCAGATCTGGTAGCGCAACCGACGTTCGTATTCGTCGTAGAGCGCGTGGAGTACGACGGTTCCCGGTGCGACGCCTGCGGCCACGGTGTCGGCGTCGCCCGACCGCACCGTTGCTTGTTGCAGACGCTTGCCGAAGTCGTGCCAGTCGCCGAAGATCTCCTTCATGTCCGGCGACTCGCTGAACTTCGGAATGCCCACCGGATCCGTCTCGTCGGGATCCGTCACACGCAGCAACGCGAGCGCGGTCTGCGCCAGGTGGTTGTCGAACAGCTCGTAGGCCTCGTCGATCGAATGGCTGACCATGATGCCGACGACGACCAGCCAATACCCGATGCTTGTAGCGATCAGCGTCGTGATCAGGCGCCGACCCAGTGACGTTGAATTAGGAAATATCAAGGGTCCTGCCTACCCATCGTGTAGCCCACGCCGCGCACGGTCTTGATGGCCTCCGGTCCCAGCTTGACGCGCAAGTTGTGGATATGGACCTCGACCGCATTGCTCTCGACGTTTCGATTCCAGCCGTACAAGGCCTCTTCGAGTTGTCCCCGCGTAAGCACGCGCCCGGCCCGTTCCGCGAGGGCCCGAAGAATCGCCATCTCCCGCCCCGACAGCGCGATCGCCTGTCCGTTCCTGGTCACGGTCTGGCTGCTCGTGTTCAGCGTCAGGTCGCCCACACGGAGTATGCCGTCGGTGCGCCCGGCACGCCGGATCAAGGCGCGCAAGCGCGCCACGAGTTCCTCCATGTCCGCTGTCTTGACCAGGTAGTCGTCGGCGCCACGCTCGAGGCCCAGGACCTTGTCGCGCGTCGAATCCCGGGCCGTGAGGACCAGCACGGGGACTTCGTTGCCCGCCGCCCGCAGATCGCGCAGGACTTCCATGCCGCTCATCACCGGAAGGCCGATGTCGAGCACCATCGCAACGAACTCGGCGGACTGGAGCGTCGCCAGCGCGCTCCTGCCGTCCCGCACCCAGACGACCGAGAAGCCCGCCCTGTCAAGGGCGGCACGCAAGCCGTCGCCCAGCAGAGCATCGTCTTCCACCAGCAGCAGCTTCATCGTCCCCCGCCTCGAAGGTGTGCGGATGCGCTCTCAAACCGCTGTCCGCACGCCCTTTCTCGTTTCTTAAGAAATCTTAACACTTCGTCGCACAAGTTAATTCCCCCCTAAGGCGGTATTGGTACCGTGCGCTCGTGGTTAAACGCTTTAGTAATAGGCAAGGCTGATACGACCGGCCACGAAGCCGGCGACAGAGTGACAGATGCTGTCAGGAGGAGGAAGGGTGGTCTTGGCGATGCGTCGGCAGGTGTCGACGCATCCCAACCCACTTCCGAATCTCCCCCTGGTGGCGTCCCGCCGACAAGCGTTGATGGACCAACGCGCACAGGCCGGCACACCGGCCCAGGCTTAGGGGGGGTTACGCATGACAAGTGATCGTTCGACGTCAATTCTGCGGTTGTGCTCGGCTGCCTTTGGCGGCATCCTGCTGGCGCTGTGCGCCGGCGCGCCGGCGCTGGCCGCCGATGATCCGATGGCCGCAGCCAGTTACATCGGCGAAAAGGCCTGCATCGAGTGCCACGGCCAGGAGAACAAGCACTTCAGCGACACGCTGCACGCCAAGACCTTCCGCCTGAACCCCAAGAGCGAAGGCGAACGGCAGGTTTGCGAGGCCTGCCACGGTCCCGGGTCGTTGCACGCCAAGGACACCAAGAACAGGAGCCTGATCATCGGCTTCACCAAGGGCTGGAACACGGAAGTCGCCGTTCAGAACGGGCAGTGCCTGAACTGCCACAAGGGCGGCAACCGCATGCACTGGCCCGGATCGATCCACCAAGCGAACCAGCTGGCCTGCGCCGATTGCCACAACCCGATGGAGCGAATCTCGGCGAACAGCCTCCTGGTCCGGCAGAGCATCACCGAAACCTGCGTGCAATGCCACGCCCAGCAGCGCGCCGAATTCAAGAAGCGTTCGCACATGCCAGTGCCCGAAGGCAAGATGAGTTGCGTCGACTGCCACAACCCGCACGGCTCGATCACCAAGCCGCTGCTCAAGGCCGAAAGCGTCAATGTCGTCTGCTACACCTGCCACGCCGAGAAGCGCGGTCCGTTCATCTGGGAACACGCGCCGGTACGCGAGAACTGCCTCAACTGCCACAGCCCGCATGGTTCCAATCAGGACAAGCTGCTGCAGGAACCGCGGCCCTACCTCTGTTCCAAGTGCCATGATCCGGCCGTCGGCCACCCCGGACAGCTGTGGCGCGCCGACCAGTCCGCCGCCTCCAACCTGGCCAACGGACTGGCGTCCTCGGCTCGGGTGATCGGCCGGGCCTGCCAGAACTGCCACTCGCAGATTCATGGCAGCAATCATCCCTCCGGCGCGCGCTTCCAGCGCTAGCCCCTGCCTGACTTAGGAGACAAGAGCCATGGAAAAGCATCTTGGGAGGAAGAAGATGAGCCTGCAGCAGCCTCGCGTGAAATTGATCGCGCTGTGCGTCAGCACCGCGCTTGCACAGTTGGTCACGACCAATGCCGCCCGGGCGGATTCCGGCTTCGGTGTCGATACGACCCTCGGCAATGCGATGAATCCCCGATATGGTGACTTCCGGGACAAGGATCCGGACGGCCTGGGGCAAAACGAGTTCTCCAGGACTCCAACGGGGTTCCTGGAAGCGAAGCCGAATGAAATCACCGAGCCCACGAAAACGGAGTCCGGCTGGACTTACAAGGGTTCCGTCGAGGCCGGCGGGTTGGGCGGGGATGCCGACAGGAAGAACGCAATTTTCCGCAAATACAAGGACCTCGACAACGGGCTGTACCTGAACAACGTTTCGGTCGACGCCGAGAAGCCCGACGCAGCGGCATTCTTCAATGCGCAAGGGGGCAGCGTGGGCCGCAAGGACCAGTATTACGGGGCCCAGTTCGGCAGATACAACGACTGGAAGGTGAAGGTCTTCTACAACGAGACCACCCATGTCTTCACCGACTCGTTCAAGACGTTCTGGGGCGGAGTCGGCACCGGCAACCTGACCCTGCCATCCACGTTGCCGCCGGCTGGTGGCGCAACCTGCACCAACTCCACGACTTGCACGCAATTCAGCAGTGCGTCCTATGGCCTGGCGGCCGGGTCGACCCAGGCGCAGGTGAACGCCGCGGTCGCGGCGCGGCTGTCATCGACGGTCGTCGCCGCCGACACCATGGAGCTGAGCGTCCAGCGCAAGAAAGCGGGAGCGCGACTCGACATGAACCTCACCGACAGCTGGAAGCTGTTCGCCAGCTATGCGGACGAAAAGCGGCAGGGTGAGCGCCCGTTCGGCGCCACCTGGGGCGGCGGCGGCGGCAACGGCAACCTCGAGGTCGTCGAGCCCATTGACTACAACACGCATGATTTCCTGTTGGGCGTGCAGTATGCGGACGCGCTGAATGCGTTGAACGCCTCGCTGTCGGCATCCCTGTTCAGGAACAACATCAGTACCCTGACGTTCCAGAATCCGTTCCTGCCCGCGACGACCAACGGGATTTCGGGCACGGCGTTCACGGGCGGCACGTTCGACCTCTATCCCGACAACGATTCGTTCAACGGCAAGGCGGAGTACTCGCGGCTGCTGCCCAGCCTCTGGAACGGCCGTTTCACAGGCGTCGTGTCGGCTACGGGCATGCGCCAGAACGACAAGCTGATCGCCCCAACCACCGTCGACGGCGTCGCGTTCGCCAATGGCAGCTACGCCCCGAACGGTTCCTGGAACTCCACGAGCGCGCTCAGCCAGTCGTCCGCACATGCCAAGATCGATACGCGCCTGGTCGACCTGGGGCTGAGCCTGCAGCCGATCAACGATCTCGACGTGCGCGCCAAGGCGCGCTATTACGAAACCGACAACTCGACCAGCTTCGATGCCTGCAACCCGCTGACCGGCCAGTGGGGTCGCCTGATCAACGACGGCACGGGCAATGCGCTCACGACCTACGTGCAGGCGAACGGTGCCGCGCTGACCGCCGCCCAGCAGACGGCCTTGGGAACCTTCCTTGCGAGCAACGGCTGCAACAAGACTGCGTTGATCAACTACCTCGCTGCCAACAACATCGTGCCGGCGGCAGGCAACATCAACCTGAGCAACGTTCCGTACGAGTACAAGCAGATGAACCTCAGCCTGTCCGGCGATTACAAGCTGAGCCGCAACCAGAACATCAACGCCAGCATCGAGCGCGAAGACTACAAGCGCAAGTACCGCGAGCGCGACAAGACCTGGGAAGACCGCATCAAGCTGGGCTACGTCAATCGCGCGCTTCAGGACGGCACCCTGCGCGTATCGCTCGAAACCGATCGCCGGCGCGGCAGCCAATACAATTCGGACCCCTACGAGGAGTTCTACAGCGTCAGCCTCGGGGGCATCCCCAACCCGGGTAACCTGGGCACCGCGACAGCCAACGGACTGGGTTTCGCGGGCTGGGTGCACAACATCGAACAGTTCCGCAAGTTCGACCTCGCCGACCGCGATCAGAACATCCTCAACGCGCGCTTCAACTATGCGCTTGCCGAGAGCCTCGACGCAGGGGTCTCCCTGCAGTTGAAGGATGCCAAGTTCCCCGATTCGACTTACGGCCGCAACGACCACCAGCGGCTGAACTCGCTGAACGTCGACCTGAGCTGGCAGCCCTCGCTGGAGCTGGGTGTCTACGGCTTCTACTCCTTCCAGAATGGCCGCATCCATCAGTCCAACGTCCAGCCGAACAGCTGCAACGCCGGTACCACGTACTACTTCTACAGCAATGGACAGGTGCTGGCCCAGCTCAACGGGGCGGCCGTGCCGACGACGCCTGCGGGTGCCACGTTGGTCTACACGACGGCACAGGTGACCGGCGCGAACTGGGAGACGGTCTGCGGCGCCACCGCGGGTCCGCTGAACCCCCTCTACCCGACGAGCCGAGGCTGGGACGTCGAACAGAAGGATCGCAACGACACGCTGGGTCTCGGCCTGAAGTACGACTTCGGCAAGGCCAAGGTCTCGTTCGACTACACCTACACAAGAGGATACACCAGCGTCTCGTACGACTACAACGGCGTGGCGCTGGGCATGACCGCGGCGCAGATAGCCGCCGCAGGCAGCGGCTGGCCCGACATGACGTTCAGGCAGGATGTCGTGACCACCAACGTCATCATCCCGGTCAACAAGCGGACTACGGTGCGACTGATGTGGATGTACGAACACGCCCGGGTCGCCGATTGGCACTACGCGGGCGTCGACGTGAATCCCACCGCTGGTGCAGGCACTGCCTACAATACCGCCAACCTGTACCTCGACACGGGACCGAAGAACTTCCGGGCCAATGTGTTCGGTGCCTTCGCACGCTTCGATTTCTGATGCGGCAAGCGGGTCATTCGAAATCCCGGGTGCCGGCGCTGCTCGTTTCGGCGCTGGCCCTGGCCGCCTCAGCGGCCGTGGCGGCCGAACCCAAGGAGATCGCCGCCACGGTCTGCCTGCCCTGTCACGGCGAGGCGGGCAACAGCGTGTTGCCGACGTTCCCCAAGCTCGCGGGGCAGCAGAAGGACTATTTGCTCAAGCAACTGCAGGAGTTCGCGTCCGGCAAGCGCAAAAACGAAATCATGGCGCCCATCATCAGCACCGTCGACAAGGGCGACTTCGCCGGCCTGGCCGCGTACTTCTCGGCGCAACCCCAATCGCCGGGCACGGTGGAAGACGCATTGGTGGTCGAGGCCGGCAAGAAGCTCTACGAGGACGGCAACACCGACACCGGCGTGCCCGCCTGCGTGGGCTGCCACCAGCCCAACGCCATGGGCAACGAGCGCTTCCCGCGCCTGGCGGGACAGCACCAGACCTACACGCGGCAGCAGATGGCCAACTTCAAGGCCGGAGCGCGTACCAACGACAAGGGCAAGATCATGCGCGCAGTCGCGGAGCGCATGAGCGAACAGGAAATGAAGGCCGTGTCCGAGTACATTGCCGGCCTGAAATAGGCCGAAACAGGAGCACTTCGTGAAATTGCATTCGCTGATCCTCATCTTCTGGGCTGCCTTGGCCGGCGTGGCGGGCGCAGCCGACCAGCAGCCGCACGAGGAGGGCATCGAGGCCAAGGACTACGTCTGGAACCAGATGTATGCCGAGAAACTGCAGGCGCTCAAGGCCAAGGGCGAACCCGCCCGCGGCGAGATCGCCTTCGAGGTTTGCCAGGGCTGTCACCGCGCCGGTGCAGTCGGCCGCGTCAACGGGACCTATCCGAGGCTGGCCGGGCAGCACGCGACCGTGCTGATCAAGCAAATGACCGACGTGCGCGCGGGCCGGCGCGACAACCCCAAGATGTATCCCTTCGCCGACAAGCACGTGCTCGAGCCTGAAGAAATCGCCGACGTCGCCACTTACCTGGAGAAGTTGCCGTCGCCACCGACCAACGGCAGGGGAGACGGCGAGCAATTGGCGAGCGGCAAGAAACTCTACGATCGCGACTGCGCCGAATGCCACGGCAAGACGGGCATGGGCGACAGCGCCAAGTTCTATCCACGGGTCGCGGGCCAGCATTACGCCTATCTGCTGCGCGAGTCGCGCGCGATCCGCAACACGGAGAGGCGCAACGCCTATCCGGAAATGGTGAAAGTCATCAAGCCGTATTCGGACGCCGACCTCGCCGCCGTTGCGGACTACATGTCGCGCTTCGAAACCCGGTAGGGGCCGACCCCGGCCTCGTGCCGACAATGCGGCCGCTGGCGCCGGTGATTGCTGCTATGCTCGGCGCTCCCAACCGACCGACATCCCGATCATGAGAAAACTGCTCGCCATTTCGTTCGTCCTTGCCACCGCGCCTGTCGTTGCGGGTGAAACCCCGACCTCGGCGCCGTCGGCAGCCGTCGTCAAAGGCACCGTCCTCGAAGTCAAGGATGTCCAGAACTACACCTATCTGCGCCTCAAGACCGCCGATGGCGAGACCTGGGCCGCAGTCGCGCAGGCGCCCGTGAAGGCGGGCGCACAGGTTGCGATCGAGAATCCGATGGTGATGCGCAACTTCGAGAGCAAGGCGCTCAAGAAGACCTTCGCGACCATCGTGTTCGGCAATCTGGCCGGCGCGGCCGGCTACAAGGCCGATCCGGCAGCCATGGCCGCCGCCCACGCGGGCGCGGGCGTCGGCGCCGATATGGGTGACGTGCATGTTGCCAGGGCCGCGGGCGCAAACGCGAAGACCGTGGCGGAGATCGCGACCACGAGCGGCCAGCTCAAGGACAAGCCCGTGGTGGTCCACGCCAGGGTGGTCAAGTTCAACGGCGGCATTATGGGGAAGAACTGGGTCCACATCCGCGACGGTTCGGGCTCCGCCGCCGACAGCAGCAACGACCTGCTGGTGACGACGGCGGATTCGACCCGGATCGGCGAGGTCGTGACGGTGAAGGGCATCGTCCGCACCGACCGCGACTTCGGTGCCGGTTACGCCTACAAGGTCCTCATCGAGGAAGCGGCGCTGCAGGCGGATCCGCACTAGCCGCCCACAGCGTTCCGCCAGGGGTGTGCGCCGCGAGACGCGCCACCCTCAGGCGACGGTCACCTCGGCGGACAGATAGACGTCCTGGATCGCGTTGAGCAGTTGCACCGCCTCTGCCATCGGCTTCTGGAAGGCCTTGCGCCCGGAGATCAGGCCCATGCCGCCGGCGCGCTTGTTGATCACCGCCGTGCGCACCGCCTGGGCCAGGTCGTGTGCGCCCGAGGCGCCGCCGGAGTTGATCATGCCGGCGCGGCCCATGTAGCAGCTCGCAACCTGGTAGCGCACGAGGTCGATCGGGTGGTCGCTGGTCAGTTCGGAATAGACCTTGGGGTGCGTCTTGCCGAAGCCGAT